>WFOS01000076.1 GCA_015487975.1 Ardenticatena sp. | reverse complement strand
TCAATTCGGCCACACTCCGCACCCGTGCTTCACTGCACATGGCGTGCAACAGATCCATGACGGCATCTGCGCGTTTGTCAATCTGCTGGTATACTTCCTTGTGGAACTGGGTGAGAAGATGGGTTTCTTTTCTGTTCATCCCCTCCTTCTCGCCCCGGTTCCTTCTTTCTTGTCAATCCCTACGCACTTGGCGTCCGTCCTTTTTGTCCAAAGTCCAATGAAATATGACTGCGAATGTTTTTGCCCGATCTTAGAGCATCTTGAGTTGGTGCTAGATAGTGAACCTCACATCAAGTCTACAGCTCAACACAACCTCAAATCCAACAATATTAAAGGAGTGTGCAATGTTTTCTATTTCTACTCGAACAGAACAAATAATAAAGCACGTTAAAGGGCCTAATGTGCTTGATATAGGTTGTACAGGGCATATAATAGAAGTTAATTCTCCTTATTGGCTTCATGGCCAATTACGTCAAAAGTTTTCAAATGTAGTTGGAATTGATATTAATGCTAGCAATGTAAAGCGTTTAAAGGAAATAGGATATGATAATGTTTATGTCGCGAGTGCAGAATCATTCGAGTTACAACAGCAGTTTGATACAATTGTGGCTGGTGAATTAATCGAGCATCTCTCTAATCCTGGGTTGTTTTTACAACAAGCACGTAAGCACCTTGTTCCTAATGGAAGAATAGTTATTACAACACCATATCCTTTTTCTTTGGCTTACACTTTATATGCTTTGATTAATTTTCCGAGAACATGTTCAAACCTCGAACACACTTGTTGGTTTTGTCCGCAAACTATGAAAAGTATTGCTGAACGCGCTGGTTTGAAAATACTGTATTGGGATCTTATAGAAGATTATAGGTTTGACAATCCTGCAAAGCGTTACAATCTGTTTGTCAGGTTCATTTCTCTTTTTGGTCGTTTCCTCCCGAAAAGATTAAGATGTAATACGATGATTTTTGTTTTTGAAAAAATATGAAGCGAGTTTTACTCATCCACAAGCACTACCAACAACCCGGTGGTGAGGACGTCGTCTTTTGAGCAGAGAAGGTTTCATAGGAGGACTATATGAGTAGCACAAATAAGTTTTTCCTGCTTATGAAAACACTTTGCCACTCTCCTTCCGAGTTTTTAGATCGTATAGAGGCAATTTTAACCTCAAGGTTAGAACGATACTTTCCAAGCAAAATTGACTATAATCCACTGACTGCTGAGAACGCTCTTCAGAAGTTGAGTGAAGTATTAGGACATAATGTGAATTGGAATGGCATCGAAGATTTCGAGGCAAATGTAGTGCAGAGAATGCAATCTTTAGAAGAGATAGCCCCATTCTCTACGAAACATCATGGAGATTTGAGTCTCGCCCGTCTGTGCTTTGCTGTGTGTCGCTTACTTAAACCGGAAATCGTTATAGAGACAGGGGTGGCTTATGGAGTTACTACTGCCTACATGCTCAAGGCTCTGCAGATGAATGGAAATGGAGTTCTGCACAGTATAGATTTGCCGCCCCTTGGAAAGAATGCTGATGCATTCGTGGGGTATTTGATTCCAGAGGAGTTGAAAGAACGATGGGTACTGCACAGAGGGACGAGTAAAAGGATCCTCCCATCTCTGCTCGACACACTCAAACACGTGGATATTTTTGTCCATGATGGTCTTCATACTTACTGGAATATCAAGCGAGAGCTAAACGCGATTACTCCCTATTTGACGAGACCTTCAGTCGTTATTGCCGATGATGTTGAAGAAAACAAGGCTTTCTACGAGTGGGCGGTGCAAGTTGAACCAAAAGAATGGTTTACGTTTAAGGAAAAGAATAAAGATTCCATTGCTGGTGTTGCAGTTTTCATGTAGGTGCTATGTGCATTCTTCTCATCCACAACCGCTACCAACAACCCGGCGGCGAGGACGCCGTCTTCGAGGCCGAAAAAGTTCTGCTCGAACGCATGGGGCATGAGGTCATCCCATTCGTGGAGGGGAACGCGCGGCTCAATGGAATGCCCCCCTTGAAAGGAGTCCGAAACGCGATTTGGTCTCGGGAAGCACAGGGAAAGATCCGGCGGCTGATTCGAGAGACCAAGCCTGATGTTGCTCACTTCCACAACACCTTTCTGATGATCTCCCCGGCAGCCTACTATGCTTGTAAGGAAGCCGGGGTACCGGTGGTACAAACGCTGCACAACTACCGCCTCATTTGTCCGGGTGCATTGCTGATGCGCGGCGGGCAGATTTGCGAAGATTGCATGAACAAGATCGTCCCCTGGCCTGGAGTAGTCCACGGTTGCTGGCGGGACTCTCGGGCAGGGACGGCAGTGGTGGCCGCGATGCTCAGCGTCCACCGCTTGATGAAGACTTGGCAGGAGCAGGTAGATATCTATATTGCCCTCACCAAGTTCGCCCGGCAGAAGTTCATCGAAGGTGGACTCCCGGCGGAGAAGGTCGTGGTCAAGCCCAACTTCGTGGTCCCAGACCCCGGAGCAGGGCAACATGAAGGAGAGTACGTCCTCTTCGTCGGGCGACTCTCGCGAGAGAAAGGTGTGCAGACGCTACTTCGTACCTGGAAGCGGCTTCGGGGTATCGCACTGAAGATCGTGGGGGATGGGCCCCTCATGGAAGAGATTCAAACGTTTGTCAGGAAAGAGGAACTCAAAGATGTAGAAATTCTCGGCCGCAGGCCGCGGGAGGATGTTCTGCAACTGATGCAGCAGGCGCGGGTGTTGCTCTTCCCATCGGAGTGGTACGAAGGTTTCCCCATGACCGTCGCTGAAGCCTTCGCCTGTGGATTGCCTGTGATTGCGTCGCGGCTGGGAGCGATGGCTGAGATCGTGGAGGACGGGAGGACGGGGTTGCTCTTTCGCCCCGGTGATTCAGAGGATCTGGCAGCCAAGATCGAATGGGCTTGGAAACATCCCAAGGCACTTGCGCAGATGGGGGAAGAGGCAAGAAGGGAATATGAGCGCAAGTACACTGCCGAGCGAAATTACTCGATGCTAATGGACATTTACGAGCGAGCCCGTCAGTATGTTTTGGCGTAACGGATGTTGTGTGCAAAAATATGTTGCTGTAGCGTTTATTTAGTAACAAAACCCCAACGACAAGGAGTCGTTCATGCAGACGGTCCCCGCCTATCGGGTGTTAGGTGTGCGTGTCAATGCTGTACAAATCCCCGATGTTATTGCCCTCATGGAGCAATGGATCGCGAGGCGTGAGAAATGCCACTATGTGGCTGTCACCGGCATGCATGGGGTGACTGTTGCGCAGGAAGATCCATCATTCCGTGAGGTCCTCAACAGTGCCGACCTGGTCGTTCCTGATGGGATGCCCTTGGTCTGGATTGGACGGCGGCGTGGCTACCCCCTCAAGCGGCGTGTCTATGGACCGGAATTGATGGCAACGTTTTGCCAGCAGACGGGGGCGAAATACCGCCATTACCTCTATGGTGGGTTGCCTGGCATCCCCGAACGGCTGGCGGCTGTCTTGCAAGAGCGATATGGCGTCGACGTCGTAGGAACACATTCCCCTCCGTTTCGCCTGCTCACGCCTGAAGAAGATGCGGCTATCGTCGAACACATTCATTCCGTCCGACCAGATGTACTATGGGTCGGTATCAGTACTCCGAAACAAGAACGCTGGATGTATGAACATCGCAACGTGCTCGACGTGCCGGTTCTGCTCGGTGTTGGTGCTGCGTTTGATATTTTGAGCGGGCGTACCAAAGAGGCTCCACTCTGGATGCGCGAACATGGTTTGCAGTGGTTGCATCGTTTATTGAGCGAGCCGCGACGCTTGTGGCGGCGGTATCTGGTTGGGGGCAGTAAGTTTGCCTGGTGGGTCTTACAGGAAGAGCTGGGTATTCGTTCACAACGGGTGTGAACAGCGTTGTCAACTGAAGCAAGGAGGAGGTTTCTCATGCAAACGCGTGTACTCGTCACGGGCGCAGGTGGATTCATTGGTCATCACCTGGTCAAGTATCTCAAACAAAAGGGATATTGGGTTCGGGGTGTGGATATCAAAGAGCCTGAGTTTGAGCCGACTCTGGCGGATGAGTTCGAGGTGCTCGATTTGCGGCGTTGGGATAATTGTCTGCTCGCGACACGTGGCATTGATCACGTCTATCATCTGGCGGCTGATATGGGGGGCATTGGGTACATTACTGCCTACCATGCTGTTATCGCCAGCAATAGCGCCATGATCAATGTGCATATGCTCGAAGCGGCACGGCGTAATGGGGCAGAAAAATTCTTCTTCTCATCTTCGGCCTGTATCTACCCACAGTATCGCCAGCAAGATCCCGATTTGACGCCTTTGCGCGAAGAAGATGCCTATCCCGCTGACCCTGAAGAAGGGTATGGATGGGAAAAACTGTTCATGGAAAAACTTTGCCAATATTATTACGAAGATTATGGATTCAAGACATATGTGGCACGTTTTCATAACATTTTCGGCCCATTGGGGACGTGGGAAGGTGGCAAGGAGAAAGCGCCGGCGGCTCTCTGCCGCAAAATCGCTATTGCCAAACTGACCGGCAATCCCGAAGTCGAAATCTGGGGGGATGGTGAACAGACACGTTCCTTCTGCTATATCGATGATTTGGTCGAAGGTGTCTATCGGCTGATGCAAAGCGAGTATCACCAGCCCCTCAACATCGGTCAGGACCGTATGGTGACCATCAATGAGTTGGCCGATATCATTGCCAATATCGCTGGCATCGAAATCGTCAAGAAACATGTCCCTGGTCCACAAGGTGTGCGGGGACGTAACTCGGACAACACGCGCTTGCGTGAAGTCTTGGGATGGGAGCCCCAAATTTCGCTCGAAGAAGGCCTGGCACGCACATACGCTTGGATCGAAGAGCAAGTACGTCACAAGTTGGCGCAAATGGATGTTTCTGCTACTGCTTGAGTGCGTTCGTCCATAGAGGAGAACGAGCCCACATAGGTGCTCATTGGAGTGATGGGATGTCGCTTCGATGAGCACCTTCCCCGTTCCTGTTGCATGGTGTGCCGTTTCGAGAAGGAGGAGCACCGATGTTGCGGCGGTATAGTGCGGATTTTGCTATTCTCTCCATGTGTATCGATGCATTGGCCGTTTCGAGCGCCTTTGCCCTCGCTGTCTTTCTGCGTCCGTCATTGCACGAATATATTCCTCTTGCGATTCCTCATGATGGGGCGAGTGTGCCGAGGTTCCTGTATATCGTGGCTCCGTTGATATGGGTAGGTGTGCTCTTGATCGTTTCTGCATACGACCCGCGACACACCTACAAGGCAATCGATGAATTTTCGCGTGTCGTCTTTGGCTCTTCGATGGCAGCACTCTGCTTCTCTGGATTTTTGTATCTGACATCGCGTACTGTCTCACGCTGGTTGTTTGGAACATTTGTCGTGTTGGCGTTGATTTTTCTTCTGCTTTGGCGTATAGGCCTTCGTTCGTTATGGCGTGTACGGGCTTTACCACCACGCGTGCGCCGCGTTTTGATTATTGGTGCTGGTGACGTTGGCCAACAAGTTGCCAATATGATCGACCAGTACGCCTGGACGGGATTGCAATTGGTAGGATACCTCGATGATTGTTCGGAGGGGAAACAGGCGGACGTTCCAATCATTGGGACTCTCGAAGATGTGAATGAAGTCGTCCATGCATACCAAGTCGAAGAGGTGGTCATCACATTACCACGGCGTGCGTATTCGGAAGTCGACGAACTCGTTTCGGCCTTGCACGACCTTCCAGTACAAGCTCGGATTGTGCCGGATTACTTTTCACTTGCCCTCTATCGTGCTACGGTCGAAGATTTTGCTGGTATTCCCATGATCAATCTTCGGGCACCAGCCCTCAATGAGTATCAGCGTCTGGTCAAGCGAGCGTTCGACCTCTTGCTCGGTGGGCTTATGACGATCTGTGCACTTCCCATCATGGGGCTGATTGCCCTGGCCATCAAACTCGATTCACCAGGTCCGATTCTCTTTCGCCAGAAGCGGGTTGGGGAGAATGGACGCCTCTTCACCATGTACAAGTTCCGCACGATGGTCGATGGGGCTGAAAAGATGCAGGCCTTGGTCAATGAGGTCACCGAGGATGGCAAGATCATTCACAAGAAGCCCGATGACCCGCGAGTGACACGTGTAGGGCGTTTTCTGCGCCGCACAAGTCTGGACGAGTTACCACAATTGTTCAATGTGTTGAAAGGTGATATGAGCTTGGTAGGGCCACGTCCTGAATTACCGTGGCTCGTCGAACAATACGAACCGTGGCAGCGAAAGCGCTTTTCCGTCCCGCAGGGGATTACAGGATGGTGGCAAATCAATGGCCGTTCCGACAAGCCGATGCACTTGCACACTGAGGACGATTTGTTTTACGTGCAGAATTATTCCTTTTGGCTTGACTTGAAGATCTTGTGGAAGACAATCTGGGTCGTTGTATTCGGCAGGGGTGCCTACTGATTACAAGATGCGTTCGGTTACCAATCGAGTTACACGCCAGTGTGGAGATACGTACGGCGCACTCAAGTAGTGCGTCGTCTCTTCTGTTCCAAAGGAAACAACCGAAGCATATCGGGAAAAGGATGAGACAACTAGGGCATCAGGGCATCGAATCTTTTTTGTATGTGACACGAACTCATATACCGGCATTCGAGGTCGATGCGCGATTATTGAAGCAAGCCTATTATGCTTCCATCGGCCATGCCCTCATCCGTGAGCAGCAGCTATGTACGCTTCTTCCCTTGTTACAAGATGTTCCTCATGCTTTGTTGAAGGGAGTTGCGCTGGCTTATACGATCTATCCTGAGCCTGCCACGCGGGAGATGTCGGATATCGATGTATGGGTTCCTTTCGAGGCGTGGCATACACTCGTATCGCGCTTGGAGACGCAAGGATACCGGGCGGTGCCATCGCCTACTACGCCGCCCGCTCTTCTGCGGCTCTATGGCGGTGAGTTGAAATTAGCGCCACCGAGTGAAGAACTTCTTCCGATCGAGTTACACTGGCCACTTGCACGTGGCGAATGGGTGCAATTGACCACGGCGATCGACTTCGAGACGATTTGGAGGCGTCGGCAGCACATTTCGATCTTGGGATATCCAGTCACGATCTTGGCTTTCGAAGATATGTTGCTATATGCTGCGATCCATTTTGCCATCAATCACCGCTTGGGGCACTTTGGCCTACGCGGGTTGCTCGATATTCATGCCTTGGCGCTCTACGCATCACTGGATTGGGACGAAATCGTGCGGAATGCTCGTAGATGGCGACTTCGGACGATGCTATGGCTCGTTTTGTCGCTGACAGTGCATTTTTTTGGAACGCCCATTCCAGAGCATGTGTTGGGACAGCTACGCCCGACGTATTGGCGACGGGCCATGTTGAAACGCTTGCAGACTGACGAAGCAGTTGTGAATACTTCACGATATTCGCCATTTTGCCGTTTCGTTTTGCTCTATTTGTTGGTCGATCGTCCAAGGGATGTCTTCCGTTTTCTTTGGCGTACGATCTGGCCCGAGAAACAATGGGCAATGGCTCGCTATGGGCAACGAACATGGCGAGGCATATGGAGAGCACGTCTCGAACATTTTTGGGACCTCGCTACGAATAGAGAGCGTTTGTAGCCACATGGAGTAGGGGAATGGAATCGACGCGCGTGTTGCGTATGTGGTGGTGGGGAAATTTGGTGGTCGTCGTTGGCTCGATTGTTTTGGGCTTTGTCGAAACTCGTTTTTTGGTATTGGCCCCTTTTGCCTTCGTCATTTCGCTTTTGGGATCTTTCGTATTACAGCGCCGTCTCGAGTGGCGAGGAACACCGTTGGATGCCCCCATTTTCGTTTTGATGCTCATGTTGCCACTGACAGTCGCTGTAACTGCTCATCGGGAAATCACCCTCGAACAAGTATGGCGCCTTTTGGATGGGATCGTATTGTTCTTTTCGATCGTGTATGCGCTGCGGACACCTCGGGATGTGCGTCTTGCTCTGATGGGGGTGTGGCTTTTGGTCGCAGGATTGGCTCTGACGAGCCCGGTAACGGCTGCCGGCGCCCGACCAGCCTGGAACATTCCCATGTTGGCCCCTCTGCGTGGTTTTATTCACCATAACGTGATGGGCGCGTTGTTGGCTATGACATTCCCTTTGGGTATGGCCAATCTGTTGTTTGCAGGAAAGCGCATATCACGCTTGGAATACGTGCTATATGCTCTGGGCAGCGTGGCCATGATGGTAGGGTTATGGGCCCTCCCATCGCGTGGAGCATGGTTGGGAGTAGGGATTGCGATCTTGCTCTTGCTAACCATTCACAGCAGATGGGGGCGGTTGGTGGTCGGTGTGGGCATTCTCGTAGCCGTTGTACTCGTCACGACCGAAAGTGGGCGGCAGTTTCTTTTCTCGGAGGCGTTGTTGGGGATCACTGTTCCTAACCCCGAGGCGTTCGATCCCTTCCAATGGGGATTGGAACAACGGGTTGAAATTTGGCGTCGCTCGTACGCGTTGGCACGTATCTTCCCGCTCACTGGCATCGGGATGGGAACGTTTCAGGAAACGATGCGCGCGGTGGTGATAGACGATACCTTTTTGTACTCATGGCCACATGCACACAACATTTTCTTGCAAGTCGCGGTCGATCTAGGGCTGATTGGATTGATTGCATGGAGCTTGCTGTTGATTGGCCTTGGATGGTGCTATTTTCATATGGCGCGGGCGGACGACCGACTGGTACGTGCCTTCGGGCGCGGAGGAGGAGCAAGTCTATTGGCTTTTGTGATCCACGGATTGGTGGATGCGCCCTTGTGGGGGATGGTGCGTGCGAGCGTATTTACTTGGCTGGTGTGGGGATTGTCGATGGTCATGTGGAACATTCACCAGCACATCTATCTCTCCAATACCAAAAAAACCCCCCGCTAATCGCAGGGGGCGAACGTACATAACGGACATACGGAACTTATTGCTCCGCCTCTGGCATATCCCCGGGCTCGTTCTCATCCGTATCGAAGAGTCGTTCGATTTCGTCGATGTCCTCTTCGCTCACCAGCAGCTCGGTGGCACCACCAGGCTCACGGCGGAAGACCAGTTTCTCCTCGTCTGGATCTTTGTCCACGATGATGAGGTCGCGTGGCTGATACTCGCCCGCCAGCAACCCTTCACTAATCGGGTCCACCACCATCTCTTGAATCACGCGTTTCAGGGGGCGAGCGCCAAAGTGCGGGTCGTACCCCTTCTCAGCCAGTAGATCTTTGGCTGCATCGGTCAATTCGAGTGCCAGCTCTTGTTCTGCAAGCAATCTGTGCAGGTTGCGCAACTGAATGTCCACAATTTGCTTGATTTCGTCGCGCACCAACGGCCGGAAGACGATGACACCATCCAGGCGGTTCAAAAATTCGGGGCGGAAGCGGCGTTTCAACTCGTCCAGCACCTTCTCTTTCATCGCCTCGTACTCGCTCTTCATCTCGTCCGCTTCGCCCGGCTTGCGGAAGCCCAGCGCCGCCTGACGATTGAGCAAATCAGCCCCGACATTCGACGTCATCAGAATGATCGTGTTGCGGAAGTCCACACGCCGCCCTTTGGCATCGGTTAGGTTGCCATCTTCCAGAATTTGCAACAACATGTTGAACGCTTCGGGATGCGCCTTTTCGATTTCGTCGAAGAGTACCACGCTGTACGGGCGTCGGCGCACCGCTTCGGTCAACTGGCCGCCTTCTTCGTAGCCAACATATCCGGGCGGCGACCCAACCAGGCGGCTCACGTTGTGGCGCTCCATGAATTCGCTCATGTCAAGTTTGATGAGCGCCTCTTCACTCCCGAACATGAATTCGGCCAACGCCTTGGCCAGCTCGGTCTTCCCGACACCAGTGGGCCCCAGGAACATGAACGAGCCGATGGGGCGCTTGGGGTCTTTCAGACCGGCGCGTGCGCGGCGCACGGCTTTCGCCAGCGCCTCGATGGCCTCTTCCTGCCCGATAACGCGCGCGTGCAATTCTTCTTCCATGTGCAACAGCCGTTGTGATTCTTCTTCGGCCATATGCGAGACGGGAATGCCCGTCCACATGGAAATGACCTCGGCGATATCTTCCTTCGTGACGACAGGCTGTTCTTCACCCCATTGCGTTTTCTGCAGCTCCTCGATCTGCCGTTGCAATTCAAGTTCGCGGTTGCGCAACTCAGCCGCTTCTTGATAGCGCCGTTCAGCAAAGGCTTCTTCTTTTTCGCGCTGGATTTCACTCAGCTGGCGATACGTTTCGCGCAAACCGCTGACTTGTGGTGCTTTGTACATACGCACACGGCTTGCGGCTTCATCGATCAGATCGATCGCCTTGTCGGGCAGGTACCGGTCGGGTACGTAACGGGCTGAGAGATGCGCAGCGGCTTTGATGGCCTCATCACTGATAATCAGCCCGTGGTGTTCTTCATAGCGTTCTTTGATGCCGCGCAGAATTTCGATGGTTTCTTCGATGGTCGGTTCATCGACCATCACGGGTTGGAAGCGTCGTTCGAGCGCGGCGTCGCTTTCGATGTACTTACGGTACTCGTCGAGCGTGGTGGCGCCAATGACTTGCAACTCACCACGTGCCAGCGACGGTTTCAGGATGTTGGCGGCGTCCACCGCGCTTCCGGCTGCGCCCGCACCAACCAGCATATGCACTTCGTCGATGAAGAGAATCGCTTCACTATTCTTCAATTCATCGATGACACGCTTCAAGCGTTCTTCGAATTGCCCGCGATAAATTGTGCCGGCGACAAGCGATCCTACGTCGAGCATCCAGAGCCGCTTGTTACGGAGGCTTTCGGGAACATCACCACTGACGATGCGTTGCGCAAGTCCTTCGACGATTGCCGTCTTCCCAACACCTGGTTCGCCAATGAGTGCGGGATTGTTCTTCGTGCGGCGGCTCAAAATCTGAATCACGCGCTCGATTTCTTGCTGCCGCCCAATCACGGGGTCGAGTTTGCCCTGGCGGGCTTCTTCGGTCAGATCGACGCCCAACTGGTCCATCAACGGGGTTTTGGCCTGTTGGGGTGTGCTCGATGGCGTTTTAGCCTGTTGTGGTGGCGGCTCTTGCTTCATCATTTCAAGCGTACGGCGGCGCACCGCATCCAGGCTGACACCTAGGCTAGCCAGCACATCGGCGGCAATCCCGTTGCCTTCACGCGCCAACCCCAGCAACAAGTGCTCGGTGCCGATGTAGTGGTGCCCCAAACGCCGCGCTTCGTCAACCGCTAGTTCGATGACGCGCTTGGTGCGCGGCGTCAAACCAATGCGGCCAACAGTCGTGCGTTTACCGCGTCCGACAATATCCTCGACGGCTTGCCGCACCTTGGGCAAATCCACCCCGAGGTCTTTCAGTACGCGGGCAGCCACGCCATCACCCTCGCGAACCAACCCAAGCAGTAAGTGCTCGGTGCCGATATACCCATGATTCAGCGCTTGCGCTTCTTCTTGCGCGAGCGAGAGTACACGGCGTGCTTTTTTGGTAAAACGATCGAATTTGTTGGCCATAGTTACACCTTTCTTGTTTACGTCCTACCCCCAGGGACGCCCGATGGCGTCTTTTCAGTGCGTTTCGTTCGGTTCCTCGTTTTTGGATGAAATGGCTTCAACCCGATTTTCGTTGACCACGGCGGCACGCTCACTTGCCAGACTCAGTCCAAGCCGCTTGCGGTCCGATTCGATGCGCACGATACGCGCACGCACCTGTTGTCCTTCTTGCACCACATCCTGCGGCTTCGCAACGTGTCCATCGGCTAGTTCCGAAATGTGAATCAGCCCTTCGACGGGCAAATCGACCAAGCGAGCGAACGCACCAAATTCGGCCAGCCGGGTGATGATGACATCCACTTCGTCGCCCACCTGATATTTTTGCACCAACTGCTCCCACGGTTCGGGATGCAGCCGTTTGAGACTCAGGCCGATGCGTTCACGTTTGTGATCGATTTTCAACACGTACACGTCCAGTTCATCACCAACGCTGACGACTTCGCTGGGATGCTCGATACGATCCCATGAAAGTTCACTGATGTGAATCATCCCATCGACGCCGTCCAGGTCGACGAAGGCGCCAAAATCAACCACGTTGGTGATACGGCCACGCAGGACATCGCCAACGTTGAGTGATTCAAGCATTTGACGCTTGCGGCGTTGCAATTCTTCCTTCTTGGCTTCTCGCTCTGACAAAATCAGACGGTTGTCTTGACTGTCGGCTTCCAACACTTTGAGCGTCAAGGTTTTGCCAAGCAACCGACGCAGCACTGCTTGGCGATCGGGCACTTTTGTGTTGACACTCACCACGTGCGAAGCGGGGACGAACCCGCGCACCATGCCGACATAGACGATCAAACCACCTTTGTTGACGTCGGCGACACGACCTTCGACGAGTTCGTCATCGTCGAGATTTTCCAACCACTGCCAGTCTTTTTCCTGAGCAGCGCGTGCAATGGACAATTGGGGCGGTTCGTCATCTTCGAACGTCCGTACCACATAGACACGGACTTCAGCGCCTTCTTCGATGTTGGCTTTTATGGAGTCATCAACCCACTCGATGTCACTCCGTGGCACGATGCCTTCTTGCTTGGCACCAATGTCCACCAATATTTCGTTAGGGGTGATGTGTGTAATGACGCCTTCGATGATTTGACCTTCGCTCAGTTCGGACAGTTGCGACTCGACCAAGTCGAGCCACTGTTCCATGGACGTGATGGTGTTTGTGTCTGGCATCCCTTTCTTTACCCTCTTGACTCAGAATTTCGACCGTTGGTTGATGCCGCCGGCCACGCCATATTATAGTCGCGACCGCAGGCAAAGGCAACACATTCCAGAAAGTTTTAAGGAACGACCGCGACCATTTCGATTTCGACGCGGGCGTCGAGTGGAAGGCGTGCGACCTGCACTGTTGAACGGGCTGGTGGTGCGCCTTCGAAGTAGCTGCCGTAGGCTGTGTTGATGGTGGCAAAATCGTTCAGGTCGGCGACAAAGATGGTGGTTTTGACCACATGCGACAAGTCACTGCCCGCCGCCTGCAAAATGGCCTGCAAGTTGCGCATGGCCTGGTGCGTTTGGGCTTCGACGCCTTCGACGAGTTGGCCTGTGTGCGGGTCGATGCCCAGTTGACCAGCCGTGAACACCAGTTGGCCGACACGCACAGCCTGCGAATAGGGCCCAATGGCGGCTGGTGCGTTGTCTGTGTGAATAATCTCGCGGGTCATTGGTGTTCCTCCGTTTGCAGTCTGATACGTATGGCATGGCACTGACCGCTGTGCCGTGGCTGTTCTGCGGTGAATGTGTGGTGTGAAAAGTATACCGGTTTTCGAGTGTTTGGCGAAACAAGTGCGTTTTTCGTGAGGGGGAGCCTGTTGTCAGGCGCCCCCCACATCGGCCATGATCATTACGTTGCCACGATGTTGAGCAGGCGGCCAGGCACGTAAATGACGCGCTTGACCTCCTTCCCGTCCAGATGCCGCTGAACATTCGGGCTGGCCAGGGCTTTGGTTTTGGCCTCTTCTTCGGTGATGTCTGCCGGGACGGTTATTTTGTCGCGCGTTTTGCCATTGACCTGGATGACCAGTTCGAAAACGTCTTCGGCGGCACGTTCTTCGTCCCATGTTGGCCATGATTGTGTATGTACGCTTGGTTCGTGCCCGAGACGCACCCACAATTCTTCGGCGATGTGTGGTGTGAGCGGTGCCATCAATTTGACGAACGTTTCCAGACTTTCGCGCCAGAGCGGATGGTTGACGACGGAGGTTTTCTTCAGGTCGCGCAAATCGTTGCTGAACTTCATCAGCGCAGCAATGGCAGTATTGAAGGCAAATTGACGCAGGTCGTTCGTCACGTCGCGAATGGTTTGATGGAGACGGCGTTCCAGTCGGCGTACCTCTTCGTCGCTGGGTGGCGCGTCACTGGGAACATCGGGTGGCGTCAGGACCATGTCCCAGACGCGGTTCAGAAAACGGTACATGCCCTCGATGCCATGTGTACTGAATGGCCCGCCCTCGTTCCAGGGGCCGATGAACATCAAGTAGCCGCGCACCGTATCCGCACCGTACTGGTCGACCAGTGCATCGGGATCGACCACATTGCCGCGGCTCTTGGACATCTTTTGCCCGTCGGGCCCCAAAATGACACCCTGGCTGAAGAGGCGTGGGAAGGGCTCATCGAAGTCCACCATGCCCATATCGCGCATGACCTTCGTCCAGAAGCGAGCGTACAGGAGGTGCATGACGGCATGCTCTGCACCACCCGTGTACTGGTCGACCGGCAGCCAATGCGTTTGCGACGGGTCGAAGGGCCCCGCATCGTAGTGTGGGCTGAGGTAGCGGTATTGGTACCAGGATGAATCCACGAAGGTGTCCATGGTGTCAGTTTCGCGTTCAGCCGGCCCACCACATTTGGGGCAGGTGGTGTTGCGGAATTCATCGTGGAATTTGAGCGGTGATTCACCCGTTGGGCGGAAGTCCACATCGTCAGGGAGCGTGATGGGCAATTCTTCCTCGGGAACGGGGACCGTGCCGCATGTGGGGCAGTACACGATGGGAATGGGCGTGCCCCAGTAGCGCTGGCGGGAAATCAGCCAGTCGCGCAGGCGGTACGTGACATCGGCATGCCCGATGTCTTCGGCTTCCATGTGCGCAATGATGGCTTCTTTGGCCTCTTCGCCTTCGGGGGGCAGCTCGATACCGTATTCTTTTGCCAGCGTTTCGTTCCATTCATCGCGCCAATATTTGCCCAGCGTGATCCGTCCTGTTAGTGGGCCGCTATTTACCATCTTGCCGGGGCCAGTGTACGCGGCTGTCAGTGGTTCGCCATCCCAATCGGGAGGTACGACGACGATACGGATGGGCAAGTTGTACGTGGTGGCGAACTCCCAGTCGCGTTCATCACCAGAAGGCACTGCCATGATGGCACCTGTCCCATACCCCATCAGCACGTAATCGGCAATCCAGATGGGGATGCGCTCGTTGGTAAAGGGATTGATGGCATAGCCACCCGTGAAGACTCCCGTTTTTTCTTTCTCGGTGCTCATGCGTTCGATTTCGCTCTGGCGGGCGGCCTGGTACTTGTAGGCTTCGACTTCCTCGCGTTGTTCAGGGGTGGTGATTTTTTCTACCAGTGGGTGTTCCGGTGCCAGCACCATGAACGTTGCGCCATACACCGTATCGGGGCGGGTGGTGAAGACTTCGATGACATCGTCCACACCTTCCACTGGGAAACGAATCGTCGCCCCGCGGCTCTTCCCGATCCAGTTGCGCTGCATGACTTTGATGCTTTCCGGCCATTCCAGCGTCTCGATATCGTTCAGCAATTCTTCGGCATACGTGGTGATGCGCAGTTTCCACTGTTCCAATTCACGCTTGATGACCGGGGTATCGCAGCGTTCACAGCGACGGTCTTCACCGACCACCTGTTCACGCGCCAGGGTGGTGTTGCATGTGGGGCACCAGTCCACAGGGGCTTTTTCACGGTACGCTAGGCCGCGTTTATAGAATTGCAGGAAGAACCACTGGTTCCAACGATAGTATTCGGGTTCACATGTGATGATTTCTCGCGACCAGTCGAACGAAGGCCCCATACGTTTGAACTGCCAGCGCATATGCTCGATGTTCTTGTAGGTCCATTCTTTGGGATGCACGTTGCGCTTGATGGCGGCGTTTTCGGCTGGCAGCCCAAAGGCGTCGAAGCCGATAGGAAAGAGTACGTTGTGGCCTTGCATGCGCATGAAACGTGCATAGGCATCGGCAGGGGCAAAAGCATACCAGTGCCCGGTATGCAAATTCCCGCTAGGATAGGGGAACATGGAGAGCAGATAGAACTTGGGGCGCGATGGGTCATCCTGGGTACGGTAAATTCCCATCTCTTCCCATCGTCGTTGCCATTTGGGCTCGATCTCACTGGGTATGTACGCCACTTTGCTCATGGTGCTGCTCCTTTGCTCGATTCTCTAATAGGTGAGCGCGATGAAAAAAGCCTTCGCCCCTCGAGGGACGAAGGCTGTAACCTCCGCGGTACCACCCTCGTTCCGGTTGCACTGACAACCGGCACTCGTGGGCGCTATAACGGGCGCACCCGACAGCGGCTACTCGGCTTCACCACTGCAACTCGCAGGCGAGTTCAACCTGACGCGCTCCCGTGGCACGTTACCGGGCTTCCACTCTCCCCGGCTCGCTGCGGGATGGCCTACTACTCCTGCTCACCGTCTTTTGCATGATGTAGTTGTAGCAAAAACGCCCGGTTGAACCAGGCGTCATTGGAGTGGAGCCGAGGGGACTTGAACCCCTGACCTCCTCAATGCCATTGAGGCGCTCTCCCAACTGAGCTACGGCCCCGCGATGCGATTGTCAAATGGAGCTGAGGGGACTCGAACCCCTGACCTCCACAGTGCGATTGTGGCGCTCTCCCAACTGAGCTACAGCCCCTCACGAGCGAGCGAAAGTATATCTGGAATGTGTTTACTGTCAAATTGCTGCTTTTGACGGTGGGCTTTTTTACGAGTGGTAACAGCGTCACTGATCGAGTAGAAATCTACATCTGAGAATATCCCAATCTTCTCTTCGCATGCGTTTATTTCATCAAGCCCTTTTGCATACCATCTTCCTCTGGTGCGCTCGAAGAGCGTCGTTCTTGCTCTCCGCATGTATGCATCACGCCACGTGGTAGGGATGTGTTGGTGCGCGTCTGTTGTGAGGGTTTGGTGTAAGGCTTGTGGGTACACAGGTAGGGAAGATGCCCCTTGGCTCGGAACTTGCCTGCCAGTGTATCGGAAAAATGGTGCTGTGAGACATCCAAAGGAGGCAAGAATGGCTCGCAACTCTTTTTCACTGGCAGGTGCATTAGGTGGTGTGTTGGTTGTGTTCTTGCTGTGGGGGCCGCTCGCGATGGGGATGCTTTTACACGCGGCTCCATTGGGAGCGACTTGGTATGTGGACGCCACAAGTGGCAATGATAGCAACGATTGCCTTTCACCAGCAACGGCATGTGCAACGATCGCTGCGGCGGTTGCCAAGGCGGCAGATGGCGACACGGTGCAGGTGGCAGCGGGGACATACAATGAGCATGGTATCGAGATTTACGTCGATATTACGCTTGTCGGGGCGGGTGCGTCCAACACAGTTGTGGATGCTGGTGGTCTCGGGCGTGTGTTTTCCATCAATGCCACTACTGTGATTTCGGGTGTGCGTGTCCAGAATGGCCGAACGTTCGATGGTGCATTTTTCGATGAGGTTGGAGCGGGCATGCTTACCAATGGAAACGTCACGCTCAGCCATGTGGAGGTTGTCGGGAATGATGCCAACGGCAGCGGTGGGGGGATTTTCAATCTAGGGGCGTTGACGCTCGAAGATGTCTCTGTCATGAGTAACACGGCACAGGTCTATGGTGGTGGTATCCATAATTACACTGGTGTGCTGACCGTATCGCGCAGCACAGTCGCGGGAAATTCATCGGCTGGATTGTATGGTGGGGGGCTTCTTATTGACGGGTCGTCTGCTCGCTTGGAAGAAACGACAGTGCGTGGAAATGTGTCTAGTTCATTTGGCGGTGGCCTTTCGGTGTTGGCTTTGGAGAGTGTGGTGCTCGATCGTGTCACGGTCTCTGGCAATCAGGCAGCCAATGGTGGTGGCATCTTCGTGAACAAGGGGGTTCTGACAGCGACGAATACGACAGTGAGCGGCAATGTAGCGACCAACAATTACGCAGGGCTGTATGTGAGCGGCTCGGGTGTGATGGTGTACCTGACGAACAGCTCGATCGTCTCCAATACACGCACCAACACGTTGGGAGCAGGGCGCAATGGAATTGTCGTTGGGACGGGCGCGTCGGTGGTGATGGGAAATACGCTGTTGGCGTACAATGACGACGACAATTGTTCGTTGAATGGACAACTCACCTCGCTTGGCAACAACCTGGCCGACGATGATACATGTGCCCTTTCGCAGGCGAGTGATGTACCCAATAGCGATCCGCTTCTGGCGCCTCTTGCGGATAATGGTGGCTTGGTTTGGACGCATGCGCTTGTTCCTGGCAGCCCGGCTTTGGATACAGGGAGCAATTCCCTCTGTCCATCGTTCGATGCACGTGGTCGTGCACGACCGTTCGATGGCGATGGTGATGGAACAGCCGTATGCGATATTGGTGCTGTGGAGGCGCACCGCCAACTGATCATTCAGGATACTGTCGTTGTGGAAGGGAATAGTGGTACCACGACCGCTGTTTTCACTGTGACACTCGCCCCAACGAGCACAGCCACGGTGCAGGTCGATTACGCGACTGTAAATGGAACCGCCATCGGGGGCGTTGATTTCGTTGCCACCGCGGGAACCCTTACGTTCAATCCGGGGGAAACGCAAAAGACGATCGCGGTCGATGTCAAAGGTGACACGGATGACGAGGTGGATGAGACCTTCGTTGTGCTATTGAGTGCACCACTCAACGCTGATGTATTGGATGGGAGCGCCGTAGGAACGATTATTGATGATGATGGATTGCCAGCGCTTGCAATAGCCGACCAGTCGCTCTTGGAAGGAAACACCGGTACAACCCCAATGGTGTTTGCTGTGACGCTTTCCCCATCATCGGCTTCGACAGTTACTGTCGAGTACGCCACCAGTGATGGTACGGCGACGAGCAGCGAAGACTACATTGCCATCAGTGGGCAAGTCGTCTTCGCCCCAGGGGAGACGCTGAAGCCGATTACGGTTACGATGAATGGGGATGTGGTCGATGAAGGTGTGAGTGAAACGTTTTTGGTGCAATTGCGTGCGCCTGTCAATGCCTCGCTCGTCGATAGCGAAGCAACTGGCACCATCGAAGACGATGATACGGCACGCATGGATCTCGCTTCTGGGCCAGTTGTCCAAGAAGGCAACAGTGGTATAACACCAGCGACCTTCGATGTGATCCTTTCGACGCCGGCAGCATTCACCGTCACGGTGGATTACACCACGCAAAACGGGGTGGGAAGCGACGCAGCGATAGGAGGGGAAGATTTCGAGCCTGTGAGTGGAACGCTGACGTTCAATCCGGGAGAAGTCATACAGCATATCGTGGTCAACGTGTATGGCGATACACTCGTCGAAGACGATGAAGTATTTTGGTTGTACCTGAGCAATGCGAATCCGGTTTCTATGGGGACGAATGCAGGCCAAGCCATTGTTTTGAATGATGATTACATCGTATATTTGCCTCTCATTCTGCGTTAGGGTGTGCTTGGGGGCACCGAATGTCGAAGGGGTTCCACTCCTTTTGCTTTGCTCTTTTGGGCACTCTCGTGTATAGTACGCGGCCGTAGCCAGAGAAGCAGAAGGGAGGCAATGGAAACATGGAAGTCTTACTCTTGAAAGATGTTCCCAATCTGGGATTGGCCGGTGAGATCAAAGATGTCAGCGATGGGTACGCACGCAACTATCTCATCCCACAGGGGTTGGCAAAAGTGGCAACACCTGGCATCAAGAAACAGGCGGAGCAAATTCGCCTGGCCGCGGAACGCCGCCGCGAACGCGAGCGTAAGGATGCCGAAGCCCTGGCCGCGCGTATGGCTGAGCTGACACTGGAATTTACAGCCAAGGTTGGTGAAACGGGGCAATTGTTTGGCTCGGTCACAGCCGCCCAAATCGCCGAGCGTTTGAGTGAGGCGTTGGGTGTGGAAATCGACCGCCACACCCTTGACCTGAACCGCCCCATTCGCCAGCTCGGAACGTATGAAGTGCCTGTGCGTCTGGCTGGTGGTATCACGCAAGAGGTGAAGGTCGTTGTTGTGGGTGAAGGCGGCGAAACGGCCGAATCGTTGGGATTGACTGCCGAGCAGGGCGAAACCGACGCCTAAGCGTGTCCTCGTTCGGTGGTTGTTCCGCAGGCCGTGTTCCCATCCCGCCAAACAGGGATGAAAGGGCAAAGAAGCATGGATTCACATCGTTCCGCGGAACTCCGCCGACAGATCGCAGAAGCACGGCAATGCCGCCGGTGTGGAAGCAATTACGCGCAGGAGCACGTTCATGTGCTCGGCTGTCGCGAAGCGTTGTGGGCTATTGTTCTCAAATGTGCGGCCTGTGGCGCACAAGGGGTTTTGTTTTTGCGTGAACCGTTTACGTATGCACACGAATTGACACCAACCGAAGAACGACACTTTCGGACAATGCCGCCGATTGGGCGTCGCGAGATGTACGCAATTCGGTCGGCGCTCAATGCTGTCGAAGACGACATTACGCACTTGTGGCAGTAGACTGATGACGTGAGCGAAAAACACTCCCCAACAGGGGAGTGTTTTTTTTGCGAGCATGTTTGGCCTCTGTGAAGAATGTGTGGTGGTTTTACACGGAGGCACAGGGAACGTTGCTATTCCCAAATACATTCTCGCTCTGCGTTAGGTGCGTTTGACCCACCGTAAGACGCCTTGTTCCACGTGTGGCGTGATGAGGCGCTGGCGAGCAAGATACACGAGATGGGCGGTGATCGTGGCGCGCATCAACACATAGGTTGTCAGCGAAGTAGGAGGGTGTGTGAGGAGGGCGGTTACATGGTGCACCACTTCGTCGGTGGTAGCGCTTTGCCCAACGGCGTCGAGTACCCGGGCGGTGGCTCGTTCGATCGCGGCACGGTTTTCGGCCACGGCGTGTTCGATGTCCTCTGTGGGGTTGCCATGCCCTGGCACGAATCGCTCGTAGGGGAGTGTGCAAAGATGGTCGAGGGCATCGAGTTGACGCTCGATGTCGTGGGCGAAGGGAATTTCATACTTTTCCAGAATCTCTGTGCCAAAGAACGCATCGGCGGCGAAGCAAACCGTTTCGAAGCCGATGGCGGCTTGCACGGCGGCATGTCCTGAAACATCGTGGACATGCAAGCGGAGTGAGCCGATTTCCAACGTGGAAGACTCACCAGGGGTGTACACATGCGCCACGGGTGAAGGCTTTGCCATGAGCCATTTGTTGCATATCTCGTCTGGTGGCGAAGCACCGCCGAACAGGTACATGGGTTCGAGCAAAGGATAGCGCAGGATGGCTTCCTCGAACGTGGGTGCCCACACAGGCACATCGAACTGTCGGCAAAGGTAGTCGTTGCCGCCGTAATGGTCAGCGTGGGCGTGTGTGTTGACGATGGCGATGAGACGCAAGCCGGCAGCATTCAGCGCTTTGCGCACGGTGCGCCCATACTGCTTGTCGCCCCCACTATCGATCAGCACGGCATTGCCTCTATCGTCGAAGACAACACCCACGTTGACACCGCCTGGCAGGTAGGCAGTATGTGGTGAGAGCATGCGCCATTTGCTCATCGCTCTGGGGGCTCCGTTGTACGGGCTGATTGCAATGTTTCCAGCAAAAGAGGCAGCAGGTGGGGATTGGCGGCAACGATGCTGTCAACCCCCAGGTGCCATGGTTTGCCTTCTACGGTGGCAATCGCGCCCCCGGCTTCGGTGACGATGAGCGTGCCGGCTGCCCAATCCCAGGGAGCGAGGTAGTATTCCCAGTAGCCGTCGAGCCGCCCAGCGGCGACATACGCCAGGTCGAGGGCGGCTGAGCCAAGACGACGTACCCCCTGTACACGTAGCGCCACCGCCTCGAATTCGGCGATGTTGTTGTGGCGCACACGGTCGCGCAGGTAGTGGAAGCCCGTCGAAACGATGCTTTCGCGCAGTCGGCGGGCATTGGAAACCTGCAAGCGCCGCACATGGCCATCCGCATCGCGCATCCATGCGCCTTTGTCGCGTTCCGCCCAGAAGAGTTCGTCGTGCATTGGGTCGTAAATGACGCCCAGATGCGCACGGTCGCCTTTGTAGAGCGCGATACTGACGCAGAAGTGGGGCAGCCCGTGGGCAAAATTGACCGTGCCGTCGAGTGGATCGACCACCCAGCGCCATTCGCTGGCACCGTTTTCATGTGCGCCGCTTTCCTCGGCCAAAATGGCATGTTGGGGGAACGTGCGGCGCAGGCGTTCCAGAATCAGTGCCTCGCTGGCACGATCAGCATTCGTGACGGGATCGATGTCGCTGGATTTGGTTTCGACTTCAAGCGTACTGCCAAAATGCTCGCGGAGCACGTGCCCCGCGTCGAGGGCGAGTTTGATGGCGAAATCGCGCATGGTGTTTCCTCACTCCGTCGATGGTTTTTGCCCGACATGAATGGCGATGGTGCCGAGCATGAGCCGCCGATAGTCCACCTGCTGAAAGCCGATTGCTCGCAGCATCTTAGCGAGCATATCCGGCTGGGGAAACCGCCGCACCGATTCGGGCAGGTAGGTGTAAGCGTCGGGGGCACCGGCAATCAGCCCGCCGATGATAGGGACCAGCCGCCCAAAGTACCATTCGAAGGCTTGCCGGAACCCGGGTGTTTGTGGCATGGTGATTTCCAGGCAGACCACGCGCCCGCCTGGTTTGAGCACGCGGTATTGCTCGGCAAAACCACGGTGCACGTCTTCGACATTACGCATCAAAAAGGCGCTGAGCACCGTGTCGAAAGTGTTGTCGGGGAAGGGCATCTGCAAGGCATCGGCTGCGACGAATTGAAGCCGCTTTTCGTTGTGTTTGGCCAGTTTCCGTTTCCCTACCAGCATCATCGGCAGGGCAAAATCGGCACCGATGACACGTGCCGAGGGGCGTTGTTCGAGGACTGCTAGCCCCAGGTCGCCTGTGCCCGTGGCAAGGTCGAGCACGAGCGCATTGGGGGGGATGTCGGCCATGGCAACGGCTTGCCGTCGCCATGCTTGATCACGCCCCATCGTCATGAGGCGATTCATCAGGTCGTAACGCTTGGCAATGCGGCTGAACATGCGGTTGACATATTTTGCTTTGCGTTCGCCGCGCAGGGCGCGCTGCATGGCGTCGAGATCGTGAGCCTTTTTCGACATAGGTGTTTTGGTCTCCTTACTCCTCTTCGGTTGCGCTGGTTTGATCTGTGTGGTCGGGGGCAATGGCCTCGTCGTTCGCCTCGGTTTCTTCCTGTGTGCGCTCAGCCGAGGCATGTGCCTGAAGTGCAGCAGCGGCATCGAGGGCGCGCACGCGATAGCCCGAACCGTCTGCGGCAGTCAGCAACAACCGCCCTAGCATTGTGACGGGCGCGTGAAGCATTTCCTCGCGTGTGGCGGCATCCACAGCGGCGGTGAGCGCCACGGCTGTGCGTTCGAAGGCTTCTTTGTTGAACCATTCGACGTTGTCGTATTCATGCACGTTCCAGAATTCCAGCAGACGCGGGTCGTCCAAAAGGCGCATGAGAAGAGTGTCGAGCAAATCGGCGAATTCGGCGTCGCTCTGTTCATGTGGCAGGTCTTCTTCACCAACACGGAGCAGGGCAGCGATGGCGTCGGCATGGTGGAGAAGAATGTCGAGTAAGCGCATGGTCTGCCCGCTTTGCCAAGCATCACTGCCGAGCGCGTGCAGGGCTTCTTCGATCGGTTTGCGCAAGAGCCATTCATCCAGCAGGCGGCTGATGACATGGGAAGGCATTTCGTCTTCGCTGGTAGCAAATGTGCCGAGTGGCGACAACAAGGCCCAGAGCAGCAATGCAGGCCAGGTGATAGTGTCGTCGTCGAGCAGGGAATCGAGCGGTGCATCGTTCTGCCAGTGGGCAGGCAGGCGCAGCAGATGGCGCAAACGGGTATCGAGGATGTCGAGCGCGGTGTCGAGGGAGACGGACAGGTTGGCGAAGCTGGCTAGGGCGGTATACGTGTGCTCGGCGCGGGTGCGCACGCGGTCGAGCAGGTCGTCGATGTCAGGGGCTTCTGTGCTGAACGCGCGGTGTGCGAGCAGGTCGCGCACGGTGTCGGCGTTCAGAAAGGCACGGAACGGATGCAACACAGGGGCGAGTTCCAGTTCGCGCAGGGCTTCCGCGATGGAGGGGACACCGCGCCCTTGCAACTGGTCGGTAAGGGTGGCGTAGTGCCCGCTTTCATCCTGCACGAAACGAAAATCGAGGAAGACGTGGTATTCGTAGGCACGCAGGTGCAGGGAAAGCCCCTGTGTGCGCAGGGTTTCTACGCGGTGGATCTGTTCCAAGTTCGTCACGTGGTCGCGGAAGATGACGAACGTGTTGGGGGTGTCAGGAAGCGCCAACCCGTCGGCGAGCGTTTTCGAGACAAGATGTTTGGCACCGTCGTCGCTTTTGACGGCAAACAGAGCGGATGAACGAATGGTGCCGTGTGTTTCGGCGTAGCGATTGTGGTAGACGACGAGCGCGCGTTCTTCCCCCAGGCGGTTGGAGTAGGCGAAGACGTTTTCGTCCACGGTGCCATCTGGGCGCCAGAAGTCGTAGAGCAAGAAGTGCTCCACGTCGGCAAAGAGGCGGCGTTTGCGAAAGAGGGGAAAGATTTCGCGCTCGTGCCGACGAATGAGGGAGTCATCGGGGCTTTCGTCGAGGTAGGCACGGCGGTATTCCATGCCGTACTTTTCGACGAAGCCTTCGATTTGCCCATGTCCAATCATGGGCAGGCCTGGCAACGTGGCGAGCATGGTGGCGACGCCGAAGTATTTGTCACCTTTGCCAAATTGCGCCACGGCGGTTTCTTCGTCGGGATTGTTCATGAAGTTGACATATCGCTTCAAGATTTGCGGGTCGAATTCGAGCGTCTCTTTCATGACTTTGCGGTAGCCGGCGTTGTTTTCGTCGCGCAACATGTGCATGAAGGCGCTGTTGTAGACGCGGTGCATACCCAGCGTGCGCACGAAGTAGCCTTCCATAAGCCAGAAGGCTTCGGCAAGCAGGAGCGTGTCGGGCGCTTCCTCTGCCACACGATCGACCACTTCACGCCAAAATTCCTTGGGCATGAGACGGTCGAATTCGTCTTTGGTCATGGCGAACGCAGCCCGTGATGGAATGCTGCCCCCCTGGCCGGGTTGTGGATACCAGAGACGCTGGATGTGGCGCTTGGCGAGGGTCATGGCGGCGTCGAAGCGGATGATGGGGAATTTGCGTGCCACGTGCAGAATTTGCTGAATGACGGCTTCACGCACCTCGGCTTCGAGGTAGTCGAGTTGGGCGGTGTCGTTCCAGGGCATGCTAGTCCCATCGTTGCCGTGGTAGATGTAGCGCACTTCGCCAGTCTCGCGGTTCACCCATTTGAACACAACGGCGGCATCGGTGCGGTCGTAATAATGGTCTTCCAGGTAGATACCGATGCGTGGGTTCCAAGAGAGATCGGGCCCGTTGAACGTGTAGGATGGGAAAGGTGGCCTGTCGGTCCAGATGAAGCGGTCGGGGTGTTCCATGACCCAGCGCGAATCAATCCCCATGTGGTTGGGTACCATGTCACTGGCGAGCCGAATACCACGCTGCCAGGCACGATCACGCAGGTTGCGGTAGGCCTCTTCACCCCCCAATGCGTGTGCGATTTCGTAATCGAACAGGGCGTAGGCAGACGCTTCGGCGTCGGGGTTGCCGCACAGGTGTTTGATGCGTTTGGATGCGGGGCTCCGTTCCCAAAGGCCAATCAGCCACAACCCGTTGATGCCCCAGCGGGCGAGTTTGTCCAGCTCTTCGTCGGGAATTTGGTCGAGCCGCGTGATAGAGCGCCCATACCAGCGTGAAAGCTGATCGAGCCAGACGTAGGTGTTTTTGGCGATGAGGACGACGTTGGGCATCCAGTCGAGGTCGGGGCTGAAGGCTTCGTATTCTTCGTCGAGGTTGAGTTCGACGCCGAACGCGTCTTTCCCATGAAAGACGGGGGCTTCGCCTCTGCGTGGTCCGCCAGGGGCGGCGTGACGCAAAGCCAGGGCGCGTTCTTCTTCACGGGCAAAATCCATGCCGATGAGGATGCGCCGCACGATGTGGTCTGGGAGAACATCGTGCCAATGTTGACGAATGTAATCGAGTTGGGCGAAGATGGATTGGGGGGCGAGACGTGTGGGCAGCGCCAACAGTTCCAACAAGGGCTTGTTTTCGGGGCCGAATGGTGGTTCTCGGCGGAAGAACGCATCGAGTTCGGCAAGCAGCGGTTCGTAGGCGGTTTGGCGTGCCAGCATACGATCGTCGAACAAATCGCGATAGCGAGTAAGCGCCGGATTGTTGTTTTCGAGCCAGAGGATGATGCTTTCTTCGAGCAGGTGCTCACGCTGCGAGACGCCATGTTCATCGGTGGCATCGAGATATTCGTCGGCGCTCATCTCGCCCCGTTGGACAGCGAGTGGGGGAAATGTTTCGACAATCGCGCGCAGCGTCGTATCGAGCGCCATGCGCCCCAAGCGTTCTTCGAGCCAGGCAATGGCGTCGGTGAAGGCGTGGGGGCGGCGTTGTGTCTGGTAGTGCGCCATGATGGTGTGTGCCACTTCATGGAGCAACCCGATAGCATGCAGTTCGGCAGGTGATGTCTGACGATCAGGATGGCGGTCGCTGTTGAGGCGTTGGGCCAACACGTGAGCGGTATAAAAGTCAGTTGTGGCGACATCACCATTGGGCTGGAAAAAGGTTTCATCCAAAGCGTAGCGTTCGCGGAACGCACGTGCAATGTGCATGCCCTGCTCCCCTTCGGTTGGTATGGATTGGTTGCTGCCATTCTATGTGAGTGGCAAAGATGAGCAATTGGATGACGGGGGCATAGAAAAAACGGGAGCACGAGGCTCCCGTTTTGGTAGGCGCGTGGTACCGGTCAGTAATTGATGGCGAGTTCCTCGTAGAAGGGTGACAAATCGGCTTGCGACGTGCCATCTTCACCACGTACGTCACGCACGGCCGGTGGATTGCTGCGATAGGTGGGGATCTTCTTGCTGATGCGTTCTTCGTAGGTGGGAATAGCGCGGTTTTGCAGCAGCACGCCCGTGGGAATGCGGTCGCCCCATTCGTTGGCTTTCTGCATGAAGGCAAGCATTTTGGCGTTGATGATCTCCTCGTCGGCGTCTTCGGGGATGATGGGGTCGTAGCCTTCTTCCTGGACATCGTAGACACGCGGGTGTCCCAGGTCTTCCCCATTGAACCATTCTTTGGTGTGAATGTTGTTGTAGGTGGGGCAAGGTTGCAGCACTTCGAGATAGGACAACCCCGGATGCTGGATGGCTTCTTGCATGAGTTTGACGAGTTGTTTGACGTTGTAAGCATAGCCACGCCCGATCCACGTGAAGCCAGAGGTGAATGCCAGCATGAGCGAGTTGATTTTGTTCTGCATGTTGGGTTCGGGCAGGGCTTTGGTTTGCATACCAAGCGGCATGGTGGGAGCGGCTTGCCCTTTGGTGAGCCCGTAGACTTCATTGTTGAACAGGATGTAGGTCATGTCGATGTTGCGGCGACCGGCATTGACGAAATGGGCGGCGCCGATCCCCAAGCCGTCGCCGTCACCCCCCACGGCGACAACGGTCAGTTCGGGGTTGGCAAGTTTCGCGCCTTGTGCGTAGGGCAACACGCGCCCGTGCAACGTATGCACGCCATAACTGCTGACGTAGTACGGGGCTTTCCCCGAGCAACCGATACCGCCAAAGACGGCGACTTGGTGGGGCAGCAGACCGAGCCCGGCAAGGGCGCGTTGCAACGACGAGAGAATCCCGAAGTCGCCGCACCCTGGGCACCAATCGACGGGGTGGGGTGGGCGATAGAGCTTGGGTGTCACTTTCACGTTTTGCACTGTCATGGTTTCGCTCCTCTCACATGTTCGGCCAGAATGACCGCCAGATTGTCGGGTTTATTCGAATGGATTGCGAATGACGTAGCGAGCGTCTGTGATGTCGCCTTTGGCGATGCCGCGCAACACATCTGCCAGGGTATGCCCAGCGATGGGGCGACCGTTGTATTTGACGACTAGGTGATCGACATCGCGCCCCATTTGTTCGCGCAGGAGCCGCGCGAGCTGGCCTGAGTAGTTCAGCTCCACATCCACCAGTGGCTGAGCGGTGGCGAGCAAGTCGCTCAGCACTTCGCTGGGGAAGGGATAGAGCAAGCGGACCTGGATGAAGCGGGCTTCGATGCCCTCTTTGGCCAGCCGCTCGATGGCTTCGAGAATGCTGCCTTTGGTCGAGCCCCAGCTGATGATGGTGAAGGCGGTATCGGGGTTGCCATAGACCTTCACTTTTTCTTCGGCGGAGAGTTCGGTGCGAATGGTTTCCAGCTTGCGCATGCGTTTTTCCATTTGCTGTTCGCGGGTGGTCACGTCTTCGGTGACGCGCCCATAGACTGTGTGCTCACCACCGGTGACCCAGTGTTCGCCACCCGGCTGCCCCAACACCGCGCGCGGAGAGATGCCGCTTTCGGTGATGGCGAAGCGTGGGAAAGTGCCTTCGTGTTGTTTTTCTGCGGGGTTGTAGCGCAGGTCGCGTTCGATTTTGACTTTGCTGGTGTCGAACGCCGGCAGGCTGACCGAGTTGCTGGCCAGGTTTTTGTCCAGCAGGTGAATGACGGGCACCTGGTATTTTTCGGCATAATTGAGCGCTTGTGCGGCATCGTAAAACGTTTCTTCTACGTCGCCCGAGGCGAGCACAATGCGCGGAAATTCCCCATGCCCGGCGTGTACGGCGAAGAGCAGGTCGCCCTGCTCGGTGCGGGTGGGCATACCGGTGCTGGGGCTGCCGCGCTGGTAGTCGGTGATGACGACAGGAACTTCGACCGTACCGACCCAGCCCAACGCCTCGACCATGAGCGCGAAACCTGGCCCCGAGGTGGCGGTGGCGGCGCGTGCGCCAGCCAAGGCGGCTCCGGCAGCCATAGTGATGGCCGAGAGCTCGTCTTCGGTTTGGACGATGATGGCGGCGCCATCGCCCCCATTGCGCAGGGGGAAGTGGTTGTGCCCTTCCAGATAGACGCTTTCGTCGGTGGCGGGGCTAATGGGGTAGTAGGTTTGCATGGTCAGCCCGCCAGCAAGTTTCCCCAGTGCGCCGGCCTGGTTGCCGTTGACGAGGATGTAGCGCTCGTCGGTTTCGCGGCGGTCGAGGCGGAACATGAAGTGCGAGATGTCGTATTCGTTGCGCACATAGTCGTAGGTGGTTTCTGCGGCGGCGACGTTCAGGTCGATGATTTTCTGGCGACCGGGGAACG
The DNA here is from genome assembly GCA_015487975.1 of Ardenticatena sp. GTDB lineage: Bacteria > Chloroflexota > Anaerolineae > Ardenticatenales > Ardenticatenaceae > Ardenticatena. Next base: position 61,173 of record WFOS01000076.1, on the reverse strand, counting down.
ATTTTTCGAGCGCTTTGACGACGGTGGTTTCGTCGAATTCGAGCATAGCGACCGAGATGGCGACGGCGATGGTGTTGATCGTGCGTTGCGCCACCGATTTGTGGATGCCGCGCTGTTCGGCCAGGCGTTCCATGACTTCGTCGTAGGGGAAGGCAAAAACCTGCACCCCACGGCGGCGGGCGTCTTCCAGCAGGCCAGCCGTTGTGGGCGGCAAGTCGCGCTCGGCGAGGTAGGCAGCAAGGTCGTCAGCGTAGCGCTTGTCGAGGTAGGTGATGCGGTCGAAGGGAACGTCGGCGTCGGCGGTGTTGTACACGATTGCGCCCCCCGGCACCACATTGACAGCGTGGCGTGCCAGTGATTCAGCTTCGAATGTGGCAAGCAGGTCTACTGTTTCGCGGTGCGAGGTGAGGCGACGATGCGAGACGCGCACGTCGTAGAAACTGTGGCGCCCCATGATGTTGGAGTAGTATTCACGGCGACCGAAAACGAAAAGCCCGCCATACATGCAGGCATAACTGAACATTTTTGCGGCGGTGTCCACCCCACTTCCTTGGGGGCCACCGACTCGCCAGGCCAACTCTTTCCGTTCGACTACTGCCATGATGCCTCCTTGATTTTACAGAAGAATATGTTGTGTAACCCAGCATGGACGCGCAAAATTATATTCTTTTCCACATGAAGGGCTATTCACGGCAAGAAAAGCAAGAAACGGTGAATCGTATGCGTGGCACATGTAAAAAACGACAGCGCGTGAAACGCTGTCGTCGTGTCGATGCCACGTGTGCCGTGACACGTTATGCGTCGTGGCGAAACTCGAAGCCATCCAGCAAAAGGTCGCCCAGCCGATAGCGCTTGATGATGGTCTCTGGTGTGGCGATGATGACTTCCGTCTCTGGCGTGCCAAATTCCGCCATGACGGAGCGGCACCCCCCGCAGGGTGTTCCGCCATCCTGAGTGACGAGGAGAAGCCGACGTATGCGGCGGTGGCCTTCGCTGACGGCTTTGAAAATGGCAACTCGTTCGGCGCATATGCATTGCGGATAGGCGGCGTTTTCTACGTTGCATCCAGTAAACACTGTGCCATCTTCTGTTTCGACGGCTGCACCGACGGCATAGTGTGAATAGGGGGCATACGCTCGCTCACGGGCTTCGACGGCATAGTGATGGAGATCTTGTTCGGTCATAGTGCACTCCATTGTGTGTCGTCTTCTTCGACGATAGTGTATCGAATGATGAGGTGATCCAAAGCGCAAGCGAAGCCCGAGAAGATGTGAATTTTTTCATGCACATGTGTCGAACTTGTACTTCATGCTGCTTTGGGATGGTGTTTCTTCCGATGGCGTGGAAAGGTTGGACGTTGTGGTGCTTTCTTTGGGAACCGATGGGGGCGGTAATTTTTGTACGTGGACTTTGGCGATGCGCCGCCCATCCAGTTCGACCACACGCAAACGTGCTCCATCGACGATTTCTTCATGCCCTGATTGCGGTACGTCACCCAGCAGGGCATACAGCAGCCCCCCGATTGTATCGCTGTTGTCGGTTGGTAGATCGATGTTGAGAATGCTGTTGATGTGGTCGATGTCGGCATGGGCGTGGCAGAGCAGTTCGGTAGGCGACAGGTGTTCGATGTCGGGAAGTTCTTCGTCGTATTCGTCCTGAATGTCGCCTACGATTTCTTCCATGATATCTTCGATGGTTGCAATTCCAGCGGTGCCGCCGTATTCATCCACGACAACTGCCAGGTGCATGTGCTGTTGTTGCATTTCTTTCAGCAGGCGGTCGAGTTTTTTGCTTTCGGGCACGAAAAGCGGCTGGCGTAGGATACCGCTTTCGGCGATGGTGCAGTGCATGTGCCCCGCCTGCAAGGGTTTGAAGAGGTCTTTGGCGTAGAGCAGGCCCACGATATTGTCGATGCTCTCGCGGTAGATCGGGATACGGGAGTGGCCTTCTTCCAGGATGAGCGCCATGGCGTCAGCCAGGGTGGCTGTTTCGGGAAGCGCCACAATGTGAATACGCGGCGTCATCACTTCGCGCACATTGGTTTTATCGAGGTCGAAAATGCGTTCGATCATGCGGCGTTCATCTTCGGGCAGCCCTTCGACGGCTTCGGTCTCGCCGACCAATGTGGCGAGAATACGGATTTCATCGTCGCTGAGTACGTTGCTTTGCGTTTCGCGGCTTGGTTCGGCTGATGTGCTCAGGTTGAGCAGACGTTCGTACACCATGAGCAGAGGGGTGCTGAGCCAGAGCACCCCCTGGATGATGTAGAGCAACGTGGTGATGCTGTTATGGGCGGTGTGTTGCGCGAGTGTGGCTGGCAGCATGTGCCCCACCACGAAGAAGACGAGCATGATGATGCCAAAGAAGATGCCTGGCGACCACGGCTGTTGTGTGGCGATGGGCGCGAGGACAACGATGGCGATCGTCAACAGGAAGAGACGCATAGCGGCAAATGCCAGCGAGGCATGCAACGGGTGGTCGCGCAGATGGGTGGCAAGTGAGCGGTGTTTGTCGGTGAGGAGTTGGCTGCGCGGGTATATGCGCAAGACGGTTTCGGCATACGTGGCAAAGGCATAGAGCAAGAGTGTGAGCACGACCATAAAGAGTGTCAACGGGGAACGACTGTCGGCTTCCAATGCCATCATCTCCTTTCATTTGATTTTCAGCCTATGGGAATGCCGTTTTCTTCTCCAACGAGTTTGACGCCGTCGGCCAAATCACGGTTGTAGAGACGCACGCCGCTGAGCAGGCAGCCGCGCCCGCTGGTCACGTTGGAGAGATGCGTGAATGGCCCGATGTAGTTTTCTTCGCCAATGATCGTCAGCCCGTCAAGGTGGACATGTGGCTCGATGAGCGTATCGCGCCCCACGCGCACATGTGGCCCGATGAAGACCGTTTCGGGTTGCACGAGTGTGACCCCACTGCGCATGAGGGCTTCGCGTCGGCGGTCGAGCAAGATGCGCGTTGCAGTGGCAAGTTGCACGCGATCGTTGACCCCTAAGACTTCGTTGGGGTCGTCGGCGACGATGGCAGCCACGGGCAATTCATCTTCCACAGCCAGCGCGACCATGTCGGTCAGATAGTATTCGCCTTGTGGGCTGAGTGGCACATCGTCCAGGCGCGCCCATAACCAATCGGCTCGGAATGCAAGAATGCCACTGTTGCATTCGCGGATACGGCGTTCTTCCTCGGTAGCATCTTTGTGTTCGACAATGGCGACAACATGCCCGTTGGCGTCGCGCACGATACGCCCGTAGCCTGTGGGGTCGGATGGTTCGAACGTGAGCAGCGTGACCGCAGCATTGGTTGCGGCATGGTGTGCCAACAAAGTGCGCAAGGTATCGGGGCGAATGAGTGGCGTGTCGCCGTAGAGCACCAGCACGGTATCGGCGTGTCCTTCGACCAATGAACGCGCTTGGGCGACAGCATGCCCCGTGCCGAGCTGGCGGGCTTGCAGGGCATAGCGCACATCTTCTCCGACAGCGGCACGCACTTGTTCAGCCCCATGCCCCACAACCAGTACAAGTTCCGCGGGATTGAGCGCACGCGCGGTTTCGATCACTTCTTCGATCATGGTGCGCCCGGCCACGGGATGCAGCACTTTGGGGAGGCGAGATTTCATGCGTGTGCCTTGGCCAGCAGCGAGAAGAATCGCGGCGAGTTTCATAGATGCAGTGTCCTTTCGTGTGTGGTGGCAGGCAACAAAAAGAGACCCGCGCGCCGGTCTCGTTGTGTGGTGGAGCGGTCAGCCAGGCGGGTCGTCCAGTCCTGCGTGATATGCAGTTGGCGAACAAATAGGTCTGAGAATTGTGCGTTCACAATCCTTCGCAAATGATTTCAGCCTCTGCTTTGTTAGGATACCCAAAATGGCCGGAAAGTCCAGAATGTTCTCTTTGGGGATGGCCATGTTGGGGGCGATTGGTTCGTTGCGTATTCGAGCGAGACTGGGCATTTGCTCACTTTTTGAGGTTGTGTTATACTGCCGAGCCGCTGTTGAAGAACAACAAAACGCCCGTGCCGAGGGCGTTTTTCTGTGTGAATTTAGCCAAAGGGAGTGACAGCAATGGCCGACCTGGTACAGGCTCTTGAATCGGAAATGTTGGAACAATTAGCCGCCAAAAAAGACGTGCCCCGTTTGCGCCCTGGTGATATTGTGCGCGTCCACCTGCGCATTGTCGAAGGCAACAAAGAGCGTGTGCAGGTCTTTCAAGGGACCATTATTGCCATCAAGGGGCGTGGGGTGAACCGCATGATTACGGTGCGCCGCATTGCCTCGCACGGCGTGGGGGTGGAACGTATTTTCCCTGTCTATTCGCCCCGTGTGGAGAAAATCGAAGTGGTGCGCCATTCCAAAGTGCGCCGCGCGAAACTCTACTACCTGCGCAATCTTACGGGCAAGAAAGCTCGTTTGCGCCAGCGCTTCATCAGCAAAGACAAAGAGTAGTTCAGTTATCATCGCCGATCAGCAAAACGCGCGTGGCTCGAAACCACGCGCGTTTTTGCTTGCCTTAGAAGATTTCGAAGTAGCGCTCGATTTCCCACGTGGAGACATGTGCGCGATAGTCATCCCACTCGCGCCGTTTCGCTTCGATGAAGCGGTTGAGCAGATGTGGCCCCAGGGCTGAGGCAATCACTTCATCCGATTCGAGTGCATCCAACGCTTCGGCGAGCGAGCCGGGCAAAAGTTCCAGTGGGCGTGTCAGGCGGCGGGCGTCGAGGTGGAACAGGTCCTCTTCGGCGGGTGGGGGTGGTTCTAGTTTGCGGCGGATACCATCCAACCCGGCGGCGAGCATGACGGCAAAGGCCAGGTAGGGATTCGTGGATGGGTCGGGGCAGCGGAGTTCGACACGGGTACTTTGCCAGCGCCCAGCGCTGATGCTCGGTACCCGGATGAGCGCCGAGCGATTGAAGCGTGCCCATGACACATACACAGGTGCTTCGTAGCCAGGCACAAGCCGCTTGTAGGAGTTGACCGTGGGGGCAACAACAGCACTGAGGGCGCGGGCGTGTGCCAGTTGCCCGGCAATGAACCAGCGGGCGATATCGCTCAACCCGTATTCGCCCTCGGGATCGACGAACGCATTTTCGCCCGTTTCCAGCCAGACCAGGCTTTGGTGCGTGTGCATGCCGCTTCCATTGATACCGGAAATGGGTTTGGGCATGAACGAGGCATACAGCCCATTGCGTTGGGCAATGGTTTTGACGGCAATGCGCAGGGTCACCACGTTGTCGGCGGTGCGTAAGGCATCATCGTAGCGAAAGTCAATCTCATGCTGACCAGAGGCGACTTCGTGGTGTGTGGCTTCGACCTCGATGCCCAGGGCTTGCAGGGCATTCACCATCTGACGGCGCACGTCCAGCCCCAAGTCGGTGCTTTCGTCGAAATAACCTGCGCTGTCATGCGGTTCAAGGATGGGGCGGCCGCTGGCATCGCGTTTGAAGAGGAAGAATTCGGGTTCAGGGCCGGTTTGATAGCCAAACCCCATTTTGGCGGCATCGGCCAGGGCACGACGAAGCACCTCGCGAGGGTCCCCAGGGAAGGGGTCGCCATGTGGGGTGTAGACATCGCAGATGATACGGGCGGTCGCCTGTTCGCGGCGTTCCCACGGTAGAATGGCAAATGTGCTCAGGTCGGGTTTGAGGTACATGTCGCTTTCAGCGATGCGGGCAAACCCTTCGATGGAGGAACCATCGAACCAGACCCCGTGCGTGACGGCGTCTTCCAGTTTTTCAACCGGGATGGTCACGTTTTTGACGTGACCGACAATGTCGGTGAATTGCATGCGCACAAAGCGCACGTTCTCTTGTTCGACAAGCGCCCAAATCTCCTCGAATGTTGGCATAGGCGTTCCCCCGGTCGTTCATGACAAGGCCACAAGGCCAAAAGGCGGCGTGTGTGCGCACACACGCCGCCTGTTTCATAGTGCGAAGAGCAATTAGACATCGAAGTAGAGCACGAACTCTTGCGGATGCGGGCGCAGACGCACCGAGTCGATTTCTTCGGTCACTTTGTAGCGAATGTAGGCGTCGAGCACGTCTTCGGTGAAGACATCGCCACGCAGCAAGTAATCGTGGTCGGCTTTGAGTTCTTCGATGACAGCTTCCAGCGAACCGGGCGTGCTCTTGATGTTGGCGGCTTCTTCCGGTTCGAGGTCGTAGAGGTCTTTGTCGATTGGTTCGCCTGGGTCGAGGCGGTTCTGGATACCGTCGAGCCCGGCCATGAGCAGCGAAGCGAACGCAAGGTAGGGATTCGCAGACGGGTCGGGGGCGCGGAATTCGATGCGCTTCGACTTCGGGCTCTTGCTGTACATTGGGATACGACAGATGGCCGAGCGGTTGCGCTGCGAGTAGACCAGGTTGATGGGCGCTTCGTAGCCCGGCACCAGGCGCTTGTAAGAGTTGGTGGTGGGGGCGCAGAACGCGAGTAGGCTGGGCGCATGGGTCAGAAGACCGCCAATGTAGTGCTTCGCTGCTTCCGAAAGCTGTGCATACCCCGATTCGTCCCAGAAGAGGTTGACACCATCTTTCCAGATGCTCTGGTGGACATGCATCCCGCTCCCGTTGTCGCCATAGAGCGGCTTGGGCATGAACGTGGCGGTCAATCCGTGTTGGCGGGCAACGTTCTTGATGATGTACTTGTACATCATGATTTTGTCGGCCATGCGCACGAGTGTATCGAAGCGCAGGTCGATTTCGCCCTGACCGGCGGTGGCCACTTCGTGGTGGTGAATTTCCACGGGGACGCCGGCTGCTTCGAGCGCCAGCACCATACGGCTGCGTACATCTTGCAGCGTGTCGGTGGGTGGCGTGGGGAAGTATCCGCGCTTGGGCGGGATTTGCGCCCCGAGGTTGGGCCCTAAATCCTTGTCGCTGTTCCACCAGGCTTCGGGGCTATCCACCTTGTAGAACGCCTGGTAGGGGTAGGTGCCATAGCGCACATCGCTGAACACAAAGAACTCGGCTTCGGGGCCCCAGTACGAAACATCCCCGATGCCGCTTTGCTTCAAGTAGGCTTCGGCTTTCTTGGCAATGTAGCGCGGGTCGCGCGAGTAGGGTTGCAGCGTGATGGGGTCGTACACATCACAGATGATGGCGAGTGTGGGTACTTCCAGCACCGGGTCGATGAACGCGGTCGTCGGATCGGGAATGAGCAGCATATCCGACTCGTTGATGGCCTGGAAACCGCGGATCGACGAGCCGTCGAAGCCCAGTCCTTCTTCGAAAAGATCTTCATCGACCAGACGGACAGGTACGCTGAAGTGCTGCCACGTACCCGGCAAGTCGGTGAAGCGGAAGTCCACCATCTCGATGTTGTGTTCTTTGATCGCGTGTACAACGTCCTTCGGTGTCTTGCAGTCGAGTGCCATAGTTGAAAACTCCTCCACAAAATTGACTGGTTGGTTGAATGTCGTTCAAGACACCAACAGCATAGCAAAGTGCCCAAATGAATCCTACGGCTTTCTGGCTAAAACGAGCGCGAATTCGTTTGTGCACATTGCACAAATTGAGGTGGGTGAGTGGACCGCGTGGGGTGCATCGATACCCAAAAGGGTGCCTGGTGGCCGAGGCAACAGGCACTCTGTGGGCGAAACGGCACGCGATGGCGGGGAGCATTTTGCCAAAAGTGCCCAAAACGTCAGGCAGAATGCAACAGATGGGGGTCAACAAGGGGGCGCAGGTAGAGCGCCAGATGGAAGCGAAAAGCATCTTCAGGGTCGAGGGGGTCGAGCCCGGTGATCGCTTTGATGCGTTGCAGGCGGTAGGCAAGCGAGTTGCGGTGAAGATGCAGGGCTTGGGCAGCGCGGCTGATATTGCCGCGGTGGGCGAGCACCGTTTCGAGGGTATGGATGAGGTCAGTGTGGTGTTCGTGGTCATAAGCGATCAGTGGGGCGATGGTTTGTGTGTAAAATTCGAACAATTCAGGGTTGCCATCCAGGTGGCGGAAGAGACGATAAAGCCCCATGGTGGCGTAGCGAAAAGTTTGGCCATGCCCAAAGAGGCGCACGCCCAGTGCGAGCGTGTCTTCGGCCTGTGCTAAAGCCTCGCGCAGCCCTTCCAAGCCGTGGCCGGTTTCGCTGACGGCGAGCGTCAAGGCTGGTCCGTTCCAGGCGGCGCGGCATGCATCGAGCCAGTCGTTCAGCCCGACAAGCCGGGTGGCGTTGGTGGTGCCTACCAAAATCACCAGGTGGTCGGGGCGAGTGATGGTCAGCGCTTGCCAGGTATGGCGGGCGGCGAGGTCGCGCACACGTCGTGCCCAGAGTTCCCATTGTGTCGTGCCAGGGGTCGTGGCGAGGATGACAAGGTGGACGCCGTCGATTTCGTAGCCAAGGCCACGAGCACGCGCTCGGATGATGTCGGGATCTTCGCGGGCGGTGATGGCGTCGAGAATGTCGGCATGGATGGCATGTTGGACGGCGCTAATAGCACGCAATTTGGAGAGTTCGAGCGAGAGCGCCGTGGCGGCCTGTTCGGCGGCGACGCGTGTCAGGCGGTCGAGATGGTCGGCATGTGGATCGGAGAGGCGCAGGGTGGCGATGAGAGCGCCGTTGTTGTCGCGCAGATGGTGGGTGTAGGCCGGCCAGGTGGTCGGTGGCGTGGTGCTGGGAAGGTGGGAAGGCACGTGCCGCAGCGTTTCCCCACCGAGATCGAGCTCGACCAGATGGCCAGTGAAGGTTGCCAGCGCATCGAGGACGGCGTCAAGCCCTTCTTCCTGAGCGATGAGGGTGGTAAAGCGGCGTAGAAGTTCGGCACTGCGTGTCTCTTCCTGGATTTCGCGGTCGATCAGCAAGCGCACCACGGCTCGCGCAGTGCGCTGGATGTCTTCCCCAACTGGCAAAATGAAGAGCGGTACGCCATTCTTTTCGGCGGCGTGGATGGCGTTTTCGTCCACCTCGGTGTTGACAGCCAACCCCGAAACGGGCACGTCGGCCAGCGCTTGCACCACCCGTTCGAGCCGCAGGTGTGGGTTGATGGTGCGGGCGGCACGCATATCGAGGATGGCGAATTCGTCGGCATGCAGTTCGGGAAAGAGGGGCAGGGTGGGATTGCTAGTCTGCACCCAGCGGACAGAACGCACCAGGCCGATACGCCCGGCAACAAGGCGCGTGCCCAATGGCAAGGCAAGCCGCCAGACATCACGCATGGTTTGGGTTGCCAATTCGCTGGAAGACATGGCGCATTTGGGCTGGATTGTCGATTTGGTTTGTGCAGATTGTAGCATAACAGATTGCGTTGTGGGAATACATGCACAGGCGCACTGAAAAACGATGGTGCCTTTCTGTGCAAAATGCACAATTCTTGTGAAGGAAGTACCCGGACGGGTGAGGCGTCAGGGAGTGTGTTGGATGAGGGGCAGGAACATGTGTTGCTGTGGGCGTGCAATGGGGGTGAGCGGTTCGAACAGCGGGCCGGCAAAGCACGGGTAGGCTTCGGGGGTGGGTTCTCCGTTGACGGTCCAGCAGTAGAACCCGTTGGCATCGTCGCCGTTGGCATCTGTTTGCATTTGCGGCACGTACCAGAGCACCAGGTTGGTATCGGTGGTGCTTTCGCCATCGATGAAGAGCTCGGGGCCTTGCTGGTGGTTGTCGTTGCAGCAGCTGCCCAGCACGCCCAGGTCGCTGTCGCCTTCGTCGGGGTGGTGGCGGGTGAGGTAGAGGTAGGCGTAGTCGCCACGTTCTTCGGGGGAAAACATCCCCGGTTCGGCGGGGATGATGCGGTACGCGGTATTGGTGAGCGTGTCGCTGATGATCCAATCGGTGGTGGGCGTGTTTTGCAGCCACCATGCTTCGCTGGTTGCAAGTGTCCACGTTTGGCCGTTGTCATTGGACGTGCGTAGGGTGTCATGGTCGTCGCCATCTATGGCCACATCGATGCGCATGACGGGACGGTAGATGGGATTGGTGCTGCACCCGCGTCCATACGCGCCCCCCACGATGCGAAAGCGGCCGTCGGTGAAAAATTGCATGTGTTGCTCGTAGCGATAGTTGCATGAGGCGCCCCATTCCTCCATCCGAAAATCTTGGACGACTTCGAAACCAAGATAGACATCGTTCGCATCGCGCAAATCGCGAATCTCGGTTTCGCCATAGGGCGCGATGGTAAAGCCACCCCCATCATTGCCACAGCCGGTTGAATCGCGGAAGCCTGTGGTCCCATAATCCACGTGCCATTCGATGAGTTTGGCGCTGGTGAGCAGCGTGTGGGTATAGAATGAAACGTCGAAGATGCGTAGCCCATCGGTGGATGTGGTTTCGTAGGAGAGCGACCACCCGTCGCGTTGGATGGTACCCGGCTGAGGGCATGCTTGGGCGGTGAAAGTGATGGACGTGCCATCAGGGGCAACGCTCGTCCAGTTGGTGCCGACAAGTTGCTCGTCGGTCAGGTCCACGATCGCCCAGAGGATGCGATTCCCAACGCGAAATGTTGGTCCCACGCAGAGGTGCCCTTCTTCGCACACGGAGTCGATCATGTCGGCGTCCACGGGCGCCATGTCCACACTGGTGGGGCGAAACCCCAGCGCCTGCTGAACTTCGGGGGCATTCATGGCGATGGTTTGCGCCAACTCTGCGAGGCGTTTGTTGATACCGGGATGGACGCCTGGCTGGTAGAAGACATCGAGCACAGTGCGCGTTGTGAGATTGACAATGGCGACTACGGCAGCGTCTTCGTCGAAGATGTAGAGTTCGACTTGGCGGCAATCGGTATTGGGCTGGCGACATTCGGCAGCGCTGGCAGGCACGTCGTTGCGGATGCGCCGCACGCCGAAGACTTCGCTCCGGCGGCCAGTGGTGAATGCCTGCACGCGCGGATCGGCCAGAGCAAGGTCTTGGGCGAGACGCTGTTCGGGGGAGAGTGTCTCGGTCAGCGGGTAGGCGGCGGGTTTGCCGCGCAGGGGGCTGGGGGTGGTGTGCAGTGCCAACCAAGCCAGCACAAACAGAACGATGAATGTGGGGAGCAGGCGCGCGATGGCGCTGATGAGACGCTTGGGCACGGGACACCTCGTTTCCTCTGATGAAAGGGTGCCAAAGTGTAGCATGAGGGGGGGAAATGCGCGAAAGGCGAGGCAATTAGCCTCGCCTCGCTTCGAAGGCCGCGTGCAATGCTTCGACAACCGTGCCACAGGGAATCACCTCGATCTCGGTGGTGCGAACAGGGCGGCTCGTTTTGGGGACAAGGCAATGGGTGAACCCCAGTTTGGCGGCTTCGCTCAGGCGCTTTTCCAGTTGCCCGACGGCACGGAGTTCGCCCCCCAACCCAATCTCGCCGATGGCCGCCATGCGGCGCGAAACTGGTTTTTCGCGATAACTGCTGGCAATGGCGAGTGCCACCGCCAGGTCGGCGGCTGGTTCGGCAATGCGCAGCCCGCCAACGACGTTCACGAAAATGTCCTGATTGTGCAACTTCAACCCCACACGCTTGGTCAGCACTGCAATGAGCAGATAGAGCCGGTTCAAGTCGAAACCGGTGGCAGTGCGGCGTGGCTGGCTGAACGCCGTCGTGGTGCTGAGTGCCTGAATTTCGACCAGCAACGCGCGTGTGCCTTCCAGCGTCACGGCGATGGCCGCGCCGGTGGGGTCGGCGCGGTGATCGCCCAGGAAGAGTTCGCTTGGATTGGCGACTTCGAGCATACCGCGCTCCGCCATTTCGAACACACCAACCTCGTGCGTGCTCCCAAACCGGTTTTTGACGCTGCGAAGCAAGCGGTACGCATGCAGGCGGTCGCCTTCGAGATAGAGGACCGCATCCACGATGTGTTCCAGCACACGCGGGCCCGCAATATCGCCGCTTTTGGTCACGTGCCCTACAAGGAAGATGGGAGTGTTGAGAATCTTCGCCGTTTGGAGCAGGCGTGCTGCACATTCGCGTACCTGGGTCACTGAGCCAGCGCTGGATGTCAGTGAATCAAGGTAGACGGTTTGAATGGAGTCCACAATGACGGCGCATGGTTGCAAGTGCTGAATATGGCTGACGATGCGTTCCAAGTTGGTTTCGCTAAGCAGATAGAGGTCGCGGGCATGGATGCCCAGGCGTTCAGCCCGCATGCGAATCTGGTGGGTGCTTTCTTCGCCAGACACGTAGAGCACAGCGCCGTGGCGTTCGGCCAGTTCACCCGCTATTTGCAAGAGAAGTGTGCTTTTGCCAATGCCTGGGTCGCCGCCGATGAGCACAAGCGAGCCTGGTACGATACCGCCCCCCAGCACGCGGGCAAACTCGCGATTGGCAAGCGGGATGCGTTGTAGGGCTTCGGCTTCCACATCGGTCAGCCGTTGCGGCGGGTTTTCCCCGACGCCGAGCCAGGCTTTGGCGGTGTGGAATGTAGAGGGTGGCTCCGGCGCAATCTTGAATTCTTTGAGGCTGTTATACGCCCCACACGTCAGGCAGCGCCCACCCCATTTGGGATGTTCCGCGCCACATTCGTCGCAAACGTAAACGGTACGCGCTTTTTTGCGTGCCATGGGGATGCTCGATCATGTATTGGATTTACGGGCTTGGACGTGAACCAAGATACGATCGCAGTTGCCACACTGCACAAGCTCGCCACGTTGAACGGTGATGATTTTTTGCTGTGAGACCGCAACCCCACAGACGCCGCATACTTCGCCTTGCAGTGGCGCGACAACAGGCAATCCCTTGCGGGTTTTGAGATACTCGTAGCGTTCCAGATCGGCTGGTTCAAGCGTGGCGCGAAGGTGTTTGGCTTTTTTCTTCATCACTGTCAGATAGCGTGTCAATTTTTTTTCGGCCTGTTGGAGCTTGGCGCGTCGCTTTTGCCACTCGGCTTCGATTGTTCGCAGTTTCGTGGCTGCTGCGTCACGTGCTTGCTTGGCATGTTCGGCGGCTTCGATCGCGTCCAGCACGTCGCTCGACAACAGGCTTTGGCGGGCTTTCAGGTGTTCCACTTCCTGCTGAATGGCGCTCAGTTCCTTGGGATTGCGAATCGAACCGTCATACAGGCGGGCTTCTTCCTGCTTGATTTTGGCTTCGACCTGCGCCAGTTCGTCTTCCAACTCGCGCTGGCGCTGGCGTGCCTGTACATAGGCCACTTCGGCTTTCTCGAAGGCGTGTTGTGCTTTGGCCAGTTTGCGTGAACCACGCAAAGATGCTTTGACTTGACGTAACTTTGCTTCTTTTTCGGCGATTTCCTGTTCGATGTGTTGGAGGTCGAACAACTGCTGTGCGCGTGTTGCCATGGTTCGCTCCTCACGTGGTTGGCCGGTAGGTGAAGGGGGTTGTGGCAAGGCGGCTGACGCTGACACTGACCCCTAACGGGCGCAGGTGTTCGGCCAGAAGGGCTAGCACCGGCGCTTCGCTGTAAAAGTGATCGGCTTCGATGATGGTCAACCCGGCGGCGCGGGCGTCTTGTGCTTCGTGGTATTTGACTTCGCCCGTGATGAAGCAGGTACAGCCAGCCGCCAGTACCTGTGGGATGAATGCAGCCCCACTTCCGCCCAGCAAGGCAGTGCGTCTGTGTGTGGTGTGACCAGCATCGGTGATGCGGGGCACTGGTGTGCCCAGCCGTCTGTGGACTCGTTCGGCGAGCTCGGCGGTAGAGAGGGGCTCGTGTTCGCAGATGACGCCATAGCCGAACGCATCAGGCGCATGTGGAAGCGGTGCCAGGGCGGTTTCCCAGGAGAGCCCAAGTACGTTGGCAAGGGCTGTGCTGACACCAGGGTTGGCGGCGTCCAGGTTCGTGTGGGCACTGTACACCCCAATGTTGGCACGGATGAGGTTGGCAATCAGGCGACCACGTGGCGTGGCGGTGTCGATGCGTGAAAGCGAGCGAAAGATGAGCGGGTGATGCGAGACGATGAGGTCAGCGTTGTGTGCGCGGGCTTCGTCGAACACTGCTTCGTCGAGGTCCAGGGTGATGTGGACGTGTCTCACGGGCATGGTATCGTCGCCGATTTGCCAGCCGACATTGTCCCACGATTCAGCCCAGGTGGGCGGGGCAAGCGTTTCGATGGCTTCTCGAATGGCATGCGCGGTGAGCATGGCAACTCCTGCATGGTCGGTTCATGGTACGCATTGTATTGGAGGTATCTTGTCGAGCAAACCGCCAGGAGGCTTGTCAAGGCAATACCTTCCTTTACAATGCCCGCATCGATGAAGCGAGCAGGAGCCTTGTATGCAAACAGCCATCATCATCCCCACATACAACGAACGAGAGAACATTCCTTTGCTGGTTGAGGCCATTGCGCAGCTGGCATTGGATACCGATGTGGTGATTGTGGATGATAACAGCCCGGATGGCACGGGGGCCATCGCAGATGCTTTGCGAGAAACGTATGGATGGGTGCATGTGCTGCATCGTGCGGGCAAATTGGGGTTAGGCACAGCCTACAAAGACGGGATGCGCTATGCGCTAGCACAGGGTGCAGAACGTATCATCACTATGGATGCGGACTTCTCGCATCATCCGCGTTACATTCCAGATATGCTGGTGGCCAGCGAGCAGTTCGATATCGTCATTGGGTCACGCTATATCCCGGGTGGTGGGACAGCCAATTGGCCCCTTTCGCGTGTGCTGTTGAGCTGGACGGCCAACATGGTGGCGCGGCGTCTGTTGGGGTTGCATGCCCATGATTGTACGGCAGGGTTTCGTTGCTATCGTCGGCATGTGTTGACTACGCTGGATTGGGAGCGGATTCGCTCGAATGGGTATTCTTTCCTGGTCGAAATGCTGTTTTATTGCCAGCAAGCAGGCTGGCGAATCGGAGAGGTTCCGATTGTGTTCGAAGACCGGCGGCAAGGGGCATCGAAAATCTCGCGACAAGAAATTTACAAAGCTGCGTTGACCGTGTTCCGTCTGCGGTTGACGCAGAGAGCGTGCGGGTAGCCATAAAGTCGTATTGCGCTGAGCGTCGAATTAGGGCATGCTTGAACGTGTCATGCAGGGGTGTTTTTCATTGACGCTCAGGAGCGAGATATGGTATACTGGCACTCGAACGAGACCGATCAAGATCCTCTGGCGGCAGAATGGGCGAAGCACTTTGCCCATTCCCCGGCACAAGGGGCCTGGTGGGCGTTGTGGTGGACCGAAGAGACCGCGTTGCGGGTGGCTCGTTTTGTGAGTGATGGGCCTGGACAGCTGCTGGCGAACGCAACCTTCGAAGTCAACGCTTGCTTGCAACTGCTCGACACGGCTCCTGACGTTGCCCGTAGCGGGCTTGAGGCGCTGCGTGATGAGCTCCGTCAGGGATTGCATGCAGTGCAGGCGCTCGTCAATGGCTTGTATCCACGGATGCTTTTCGAACTGGGGCTTCATGCAGCGCTCCGATCGTTCCAGGAAACCGTCGCTGGACAGACAGACGTTGAGATTGCCTGGGAAAACACCTTACCGCCGCGTCGGTATTCGGCTTTGTTTGAGGTTGTCGCGTTCCGTATTGTGCAGGAGATCGTCTTTGCAGTCCTGTATTGGGCCGATGCCTCGTCCTTGCAGATTCGATTGCACGAAAAACGTTCGGACGTGTATATGACGTTCGAGGATGATGGCGAACCGATGGCCTTGACGCTCGACTTTGATACCGAACCGAACATGCGGGCACTGGCATTGTTGAGTGCGTGGGAGCGGGTGCGCTTGCTTGGGGGAACCATGCAGATCGAGAATGGCACCCCTCGTGGAACACGAGTGTTGGTGCAGGTTCCAACGATGCCCCGTGAGGAGGGTTGAAGGGAGGCTCTCGTGGAAATGGCACAGCAAGGGCGGATTCGTGTCGTCCTGTGTGATGATCACCCGCTCTTTCGGCGCGGGCTTCGGAACACGCTGGAAATCGACCCGCAAATAGAGGTAGTGGCCGAGCTGTCGAGTGGTGAGGATGCTGTTGAGCGGATTCTGGAGCTTGCACCGCACATCGTCCTCATGGATATCAACTTGCCTGGCAAGAACGGATTGCGTATCACACGTGAAGTGACGATGCAAAATAGCGGCATCTACATGATCATCCTCACCGCGTATCACGATAAAGAACAATTGTTTCATGCCATTCGTGCTGGTGCATCTGCCTACTTCCCAAAAGATGTCGATCCGGAAACATTGTTGGATGCCATTCATAACGTCTATGAGGGGAAGTACGTTGTCAACAACCAGGTCATGAGCGAACAACAGATGGCCGCCTGGTTGTTGAAGCAGTTCGAGGAAATGGCGCTTTACGGCACGGCCGATGAAGATGCTTTTGTGCCGTTGTCGCCACGTGAAATGGAAATTTTGACACTCATCACCAAAGGGTATTCGAACAAAGAAGTGGCCTATCATTTGGGGATTAGCCGGCAGACCGTCAAGAATCATATGACATCGATTCTCCGCAAGTTGCAGGTGAACGACCGTACACAAGCGGCTGTCTACGCATTGCGGCACGGCTGGATTCGGTTGGACGAAATCGACGACGAGGATGAAAGGTGAGTATGCAACAGTCAACGGGTTTTTTGCGAAAACTGCACGAATTGCATGAGGATGCCTCGCAGGAGTTGGAGCGCATTCAAGGGGAATTACGCGAGCTGGATGTGCTGATTCGGCAGAGTACCGCCGAGGTTGAGCGGCTGGCGCAGCGCAATTTGCAGGCGCAAAATCGTGTACGCCAGATGGAAATGAACTTCGATACAGTGCCGCGCGAAGATATCAAGGCGCTCTATACGGCGGCACATGAAATGCAGATGCGCTTGTTCATGATGCGAAGCCAGATCGAGCAGTTGCAAAATAAGCAACGCATCCTTGAACGTTACGCAGAAATGTTGCAGCGAGTGGTGGCGTTTGCCGAAGCAACTGAAACGGCGCCAGGAACATCAGCCCTGCGTTTGGGTGATGAAGAGGGTGAGGTTGTGCCGCTCGACAGTATGGCAATGGTGGTCCAGCTGATCGAAGCGCAGGAAAGTGAGCGCCTCAATTTGGCACGCCAGATGCATGATGGCCCGGCACAATCACTGACGAACCTGATTTTGCAAGCCGAAGTCTGTCAGCGGCTCTTCGATATGGACGCTGAGCGGGCACGTGTTGAATTGAACAATCTCAAAAATGCGGTCAATACCACATTCCAACAGATCCGCGACTTTATCTTCGATTTGCGCCCCATGATGCTGGACGATTTGGGGCTGGTTCCCACTGTGAAGCGTTATGTAGAGGCTTTGCAGAACAAAGTCCCTTTTACCATCCGATTGCAGGTGTTGGGTGACGATCAGCGCTTCGATCCAACGATCGAGATTACGCTTTTCCGCACATTGCAGGAATTGTTGCGCAATGTCGAGCGCCATGCCAATGCCAGCAACGTGCTCGTCACGCTCGACCGCCAAGGCGATGAAATCGTTCTGACGGTCGAAGATGACGGTGTGGGGTTTGATGTTGGTGCTGTTTTGCGCACATCAGCCCAACAGAAGCGCATCGGCTTGACAACTCTGCAAGAGCGCATTGAAATGTTGCAAGGTAAAATGCAGGTGGATAGTGCTGCCGGCCGAGGGACACGGGTCCAGGTTCGTATGCCCGCGCTGGCACCAACCGAAAACGCATCACCACGTTTGCCATCTGCATCGTAAAAGGAGCAATGGGATGATGAGTATTCTCATCAAGCGCATGGACCTGGTCCTTGTTCTTGTTTTCTTTGGCGTATTTCCTGCGGTGGGATATGCGGCGTCGCCATTGCAACAGCGTGCAACGCCAACGCCGACGCCAACTTCTACGGCAACGCCCGTTCCGCCAACGGCAACGGCGACACCAACGCCGGAACCAACCACAACAGCACCAGACGTCACGCCCACACCAACATTCACGCCCACCCCAGTCCCACCAACATCGACGGTTCCGGCGAATACGCCAACAGCCACATCCACTTCCGTACCGCAACCTACTCAGACAAGCCATCCTTTGTCCACGCCAACCCCAACTCGGGCTGACGCTGGGGACACCAACGGTACTGTGGGCCCGAATTCACAGTGTTGCTTTTCGCGTGTCGAGGGGTTTGTCGTAGATGCTCAGGGTGCTGGCTGGCCAGGTGTGCTGGTGCGTTTGCGTGGCGGAGGGTGGCAGGCGGAATGGCTGACTGATTCAAATGGCTTCTTCTACTTCGATAATCTTGGGGCTGGACAAGCCGTCATCGAAGCATTGGTCGAGGGGCAGGTCTTGGCACGAGCAGCACTTGAAACCACAGGTGCACCGGGTGAAGTCGTTTCTTTGCGTCTCGTACTTGGCCAAACAGGCATGCCTACCACAACGCCTACCCCTCAGCCCACACTCACCCCACAGGTGCAAGGGGTTCTTCCCGCAACTGGCGATGACGCCAGCACATTTGCAGACCTCTGGCTCCTTGTCGCAGCATTGTTTGGGCTTTCATTGGTTGGGGCCTTCATCTTGCGCCGCCGATTTGGCATGTAATGCGCTCGCTTGTAATATAAGCCGTAACCTTTTTGCTGTACAGTGGGCGTATAGCGTGCAAAAGTCATCCCACGCGACTAACGAAAGTCCCAGATTTTTGCCTGCAAGGATGCACACAATACCTATTGCATCTCTTCTCTTTCCCTGTTAGAATGTGGTAAGAAAACGATACAACAGTAGTGAGACTATGGTGCGTGAACACATACTGAAGTCGAAAAGATGGATATATGCGCGAGAGCATGGGCAAAGCCTTGTGGAGATGTCGCTCACGCTCATCTTTCTGCTGGTGATGTTGGTCGCTATCTTTGAAATGGCGCGGGTGTTTACCACGTATTTGACACTGGTGTCATCGACACGGCATGGTGCGTTGTATCTCATCGACAAACCGGCGATGTTGAACGAACTGGGGCGCTCGAATTGCCAGGATCCAGATCTCAGCCAGAGTCAGACACCAACGTTGTATGAATTTTGTCGGCGCATTGTTGAATCGGCGCAAACAAAGGGGCTCGATCCGGCGCGTCTGGTTATTTCAGACCCTGTCTATACAGATATTGGCAATGGACGATATGAAATTTTTGTAAGTGTTACATATTCCTTGAATGATTTGTTTACCAGCACACTGAATTTTCCTATCGTTGGACGTTTTGGGCTGCCAAGTGAGTATCAAATTCGATATAGTATGACGGTAGAGACGATATGGTAAGTATGTTGCGACGGTACCGGTGGAAGCAGAAGCGGGAGCAAGGGCAATCGTTGAGCGAGTTTGCCCTTTCTTTGCCGTTGCTGGTAGGGACGCTGATCGGTTTTGTAGCGATGTCCTATGCCTTTTACGCCTGGATTGTGATGTATCATGCGACCACAGAGGGTGTGAGTTACGCAACACGCCACCCGACGGCGACCAATCAAGAGATCATCGATAATGCCGTCAAACCGAACTTTGTGGGGCTTATTGGGACACCATCTGTAGTCTTGGATCGCACAGGTGATCAGATTACGATTACATCGTATTACACATTCAACTTACCAACGATTCGTATTCCTTTGTTGCTCACAGATAATAGTATTACAATTTCTCGACCATTTTCAATGGAAGTAACGTCCATTGGATTCTATTGAACCCCATGAAGAGTGCGTGAGGTAGGCTTATGAGAGGAACGAAGATTTTCCGTTCATTGCATCGGGAGGCCGGGCAGTCGCTTGTCATTATCGGTGGCGCTCTGGTTGCCCTGATGGCGCTCCTGGCGTTGGTAACCGACGCTGGGAATGCGTATGTGCAACGCCAGCGTGTGCAAAATGCTGTCGATGCGGCAACGCTGGCCGGTGGTGCCGAACTGGCACGCGTTGCTGTTGACCCAAATAGTGGCCGCTATGCGGGGACAGTACAGGATGAGAGACGTATTTGGCAGACCATTATACGCGTTGCGCAAGCCAATGGTATTCCAGATAGCAATGGCAATCCCAATGACGATATCAATACGAACATCGAGGCATACTTCATTGGGCCAGGTGGAGAACGCGTGGGGGTGCCACTGCCCAACAATGGTGGGATTCCGCCTTCGTATGAGGTCAGTGGTATCGAAGTCCGCTCGACGCTGGATTTCCAAACATTCTTCGCGCGTGTTATTGGCTTCGACGAGATGGAAACATCTGCCGATGCTTTTGCACAAGCCAACCCGAATTGGTGCCCAGCCAGTGCAAGTAACCTCTTTCCTATAGCGGTGAGTGCTGCGTTGTTCCAGGATGATCCCGGGGGCAAGCCGATCGAGGGGGCAACCTACCGTATCTGGGAAAAAGGCAACAATTCCTCGTATGGAAACTTCGGTTGGGTCTCGTGGAACAACGATCCCAGCAACACAACGCTTGTTTCCAACATGCATGACACCCGCCGCAGCGGGACGTGGCGTGTGGGGGACATGCTGCCAGGTGCGACTGGTGTGATGAAAAGTCGTAGCGTACGGAACGAGCTGGATGCGTATATTTCGGGGGCGACCCATTCGCATGATGGTGTAACCATTCAGCATGATCCCTCGGTTGTGGTGCCGATTTACGACTATACGACGGGGCGTGGTAACAATCTGCGGTATCACATTGTGGGCTTTGCCCGCTTCCGCTTGACGGATTACAAGGCACGTGGACGGAACAAGTGGATCGAAGGTGTCTTTGAACGCTATGTTGATACCACAGCACCGCCAGGTGGTGGGTGCTATCTGACGCAAACCGTCAAGCTCTATGATGAACCACCTGCCGACCTAGGGCGTGTGATTGCTGGTACAGTCCACTTGAACGAAATCTTCTACACGGAAGGAACGACTGAGCAAAAGATCCCCGTGGATGTGATGTTGGTACTGGATATTTCGGGGTCGATGAGGGCGTCATGGTCGGGCGGTTCGTCGAAACTGCAATCTGCCAAAGACGCGCTGATCACTTTCAATAATACGTTGAATACTGTTGAAGGTGACAGGGTTGGGTTGACGACGTTCCCGACGGTTTCGAGTGGCTCACAATATCGCACAGTATGTGACAATTACAGGTTGCGTACCCGTTTGTATTCGGAGGTGCGTTCGCCTCTCACGGACAATGTCGCATATGTCAATAGTATTATTCGGAGTCTCAATGCGAATAGTGCGACGTCATTGGCGCATGCCATCCAAACAGCCCGCGAGCAGTTGTTGGCTGATTTACGGCCCGGTGCCGTTCCGGTCTTGATTATCGCATCGGATGGCATTGTAAACGTTACGCTTGACGGAAAGTGGACAGGCTTTGGTGGTGCTGCTGGTCAAGGGCAGAATACACCTGCTTGCAATAACCAGGCTGAACAACAGACGATCGACCAAGCAAATTTGGCGAAAGAAGCAGGGATCATTGTCTTCTCGATTGCAATTGGTGATGGGTTCAATACTGCGGTGACCGAAGCGATTGCCTCACCAGATGTCGATTACGATGGCAATGGGCGCATCGATGATTATGAACGCCACTTCTACGTCGCGCGTAATGCTTCCGACTTGGCGAATATCTACCAACTTATTGGGAATCGCGTCCAGCAGATTGGTAAAGAGGGGACGTATTACACGAAGGAAACGTTGGGAGCTGGTGCAACGATCGAATTGCGTACGACCAGTGGTGCTGTGGTGCAAACGACGACAGCCAACAATGCTGGTGCTTATCAGTTCACGGATGTGGCACCAGGGACATATCGGCTCACGGCACGTGTCAATCGCAATGGCTTAGTGTATGATATCCTGACGTATGGGAATGGTGGCCCACCACGTAACCCGGACAATCCGCGTGGTGGCTATGTCGAAGTCAGCGTTGGGCAAGGGACGGGAGTTACACAAGTGGAAGTCTTGTACCTGAGCACGTGCGATGGTGCTGCCCGCCCGACGTGGTGTCCGTAGTGTTCGACGTGCTAGCGTAGAAAGGGGGGCTTGATGCCCCCCTCTTGCATGTCGCTCCGTTTGGACATGGTCTATGTGTATCATAATCGAGGAAGGAGTCTCCCATGTTCCACTTGTTACGAGTTTCTCGTCGCGGGGCATTCTTCTTGATGAGTTTGGGGGTTTTGCTTGTTTTAGGCGTTTCGATGCTCTTGACCATTTTGTGGATTTCGCCTGTCGATGCACGTAATGCCTCGCCTTCTTCTCTGGTTCGACGATCGGCTTTGCCAGCAGCCACACCTCTCTTGGCAATCATCGAGGATGACACCGAACAAGATTTTTTCGAGGGACGTGGTTACTTGACGGGCGTCTCACGGCGGGATGCACCTGTAGGAGATGGGAATGGTGAGATTACCTTGTTGGCAATTGGGCTTGCGGGTAATTGGTATTCGGATATGGGGCAGGGATTACCGGCCATCAAGTCACATACGGTGGAAATTTTCAAAGATGCACAAGGTGTAGAGCATTTGTACGTTATCGGCGGAGAAGTCAATCAAGTGCCATCTGCCGCGATTTATCATACGACGATTATTACAAGCAATGTGCCTGATACGCCCGACAAACCTGGGATATGGGAAACGCTTCCCGTTTCATTGCCAGTGGCAATCTATGGACATCAATCGGTTATTTGGAACAATTATTTGTATGTAATTGGTGGGATCGATCAGAATTATATCGTGACCGATACGGTTTTCTTCGCGCCTATCGATGTCACTGATGGCTCATTGGGGAGTTTCACCGAGACGACTCCGCTTCCTATATCGGATACTAAGGGGTTGTGTGACGAATTGACAAATGGGGAGACGGGGCGTGCTCGTACAGCGGCTATTGTCATGAGCGATACGATTTATGTGATCGGGGGACAGCCGGGTGTTTTGGATGGATCAGCATGTATTTTTGCCGCACAGCCCAATGCGGATGGTACGATCTCCCAATGGAAGCGTCTTACCCCGAATCTCCCTGAAAAAGTGTTCGGGAGTTCAGCATTGGCATATGAAGGCCGATTGTACAACATTGCTGGAAGCGACATTGCGAGCAACGTTTACTACGCAACGCCACAGGGACTAACGGACCCTATTCCCGGGGGGTGGAATACGACACAGCCTTTGCCGGAACAACGGCGGCATGCTGCAGCTGTGGAATACAATGGTCAGTTTTTGATCATCGGTGGTGCATCTGGGAGTAATTTGAACCAAGCATCGGACAAAGTGACGACTGGGATCGTGCGTCCTGATGGCGGCATCGATTTCTGGTTCGAGACGAAGGCGCTGACGCTTACGCGATTTCTCCATGATGCTGTCATTTCGAGCCGTGGATGGATTTACGTGATTGGCGGGGCGAGTGAAGGGATTGCGTCCCCAGGGACGAATGTCGTCGATTATGGCTCGATGAGCGGGGCCGCATCCCAGTATGCACCTTATGGCGAGTTCGTCTCACGCCCAATTGTGCTTTTCTCGAACCGCACGTTGCGCGAATTGCGGTGGACGACTTTCATCAGCCCAACTCTCGATCTGAATACGACTCCTGTGACTGTCACGATTGAATATCGCGTGGCAGATGGCTCTTTGAGCAACTTGCAGAAAGCTCCCTGGATAGGGCCTTTCCACAGTACCTACACGCAAACGTTGCGTCAGCCAGACGGCATCTACACGGATTCGATTCAATTACCTCTGGGAACAAGCGGACAGTTCGTACAATATCGTATCCGTATGGGAACGGCCTTTACAAAGACAACCCCCTCTGTGCAGCGGGTGCAGTTGGTGTATGAAGTTCCGCCTCCTGATTTGTGGGTCTCGAAAGCAAGTTTGAATACAGGTTTCATTGCCCGTGGAAGCTTGATAACATACACGATTCAGTATGGAAACCGCGCGACGGCGGCAGATTCGGTGGCTACGAATGCGGTGTTGACCGAGACCTTCCCCTCCTATGTTGATTTCGTGAATGCGTCGCATCCATTTGCATTTGCTGGGGTGACGCAAACAGGCGATCGTATGTACACTGCCAATCTCGGACGGGTAGAACCTGGTGTCACGAATACCATCACTGTGACCCTGCGTGTAACGGATGTCCTGACTGCCTTACCGTTGCAAGAGGCTCGCCCGGTGATCACCAACACGGTCGAGATCGATTATCCTGGACCCGATGTAGACCCAGGAAACAATCGATCACAGGTCTTGAATGACTTGGAAGTCGTCCGCTTCGATTTCACGAAGGCAAACTCGCCGCAAGGCCTGGTTGTGCCTGGTCAGGAGATCCAATACACATTGGAGATTTCCAATACCAGCAATATACCGGCGCGCAATGTCGTCATCGAAGATGCTGTGCCGACGAACACGCTCTATGTCGTTGGCTCGGAAACACATCCAGCAAACTTTACCTTTGAATATGATACAAACCAGACACCACCTGTTTTACGCTGGTTGGTGCCAGAAATCGCACCGCACAGTGGTGGGACACTCACGTTCAAAGTGCAAGTGAACACGGATGTCGAGGCATTTTCGGGAGACGACATTTTCAACTCAGCCACTATTAGTAGTACTGATAGCTTACCGGCTTTCAGTAACGCAGTATTCAACACGATTACCACGACAGTCCAGCTGGACATTCGCAAAGAAGCCATTCCTGCAGTGGCCAAAGCAGGGGATGAAGTGTTGTATCGGATTGTCTATACCAACACGGGGAACGTCGATTTGAGCGATGTTGTGTTGACGGACACCATTCCGCTTCACACAACGTATCTCACTGATTCAATCAGTGGCCCCGGTGCCGATGCCTCCAACCTTCCGGAACTACGTTGGGTTGTTGGTTCAGTGCCGATTGGTCAGAGTGGTGAACTCTCCTTCCGGGTCCGGGTCGATCGCCCACTCCCGGCTGGTACAACCGCTATCACCAATACGGCTCAGGCGCGAACGCTTTCCGCTCGCGATCTCATGTCCAACGAGGCACTCTTGACATTGACCAGCCGCCCCGTTTTGCATATCAGCAAGCGTGCCCAGCCATCGAGCGGTGTGCTGCCAAATGATGTGGTGACGTTTACGTTGGCATTTACCAATACGGGCGATATGGATGCGACCGGCATCGTTGTAACGGACCGTATTCCAGCGAACACGACCTTGCTGCAATCCAATGGTGCTGTCGTAGTTGGTGATGTGCTTTCATGGACATGGCCAACTGACCTTGTGGGACTAGGTGGAAGTGGTGTTGTTTCGTATACCGTGCGTGTCGATAGTGTCGATGCAGGTGGGATTGCCAATACCGAGTATGGTGTGAAGGATGCGAGTGGTCATGCTGCAATGGGTGAACCCATTTTCGTCCCTGTCGCTGGTGATTTTTGGGCATCTGGGTTGGCAGCGACACGCACCGTCTTACGCACTAGCGAGCCTGTCGTGATTACTTTCGAGGCACGTATGACGGGAATGCCAAGCGTCGATCAGCTCCCTGATCCAGAAACGTGGGGAATTTGGGCAGATTTGTATGTGCGTTCGCAACCGAATCCACCTTCACGCATGGAATTGTCCGATGTTGGCACCTACTGGTACGTGAATGGGGCTTCTTTGCAGCAAAATGGGCGTGTGACACTTTCCAGTGACGATTCGATGGGAACGCCATATACGTCATTTGCAACCCCTGGCACCTATTACGTGTATGCGCAGGTCAATACAGATGATGGCGATGGTGGTACAGGAAATGGTTGGCCTATCCCAGAGTGGCCTGAAACGAATAATTTGATTGGTCCCTTGGTCATTACAGTGACGGATGCCATTGCACCAAGCCCTGAAGTCGTTTCTGTCTCGCCGGTACGTGTTATGCCTCAGGATGATCAGAACATCACCATTAGCGGGGCGAACTTTGCTACAGGGGCTTCCGTCTGGATTCAGAAAGAGAATGCACGCATCGATGGTGTGGTGACATCGCTTTCAAGTTCCCAAATTGAAGCCACATTTGACTTGTTAGGGCAGTTGAACGGCGCATGGGATGTGTATGTTCGTAACCCTGATGGTGGTACAGGTGTTTTGCCTGATGGGCTCATCGTCGAAAGGATCGTTTGTCCACCCAATTGTGATGTCTATTTACCTGTTATTTTCCGTTGAGCACGTGGTTGACTTGCCAGCAACCATGAGAAACGGTATGCTCACCATACGCAAACAACTTGAAGATACGAGGTGAATAGCATGCGTGGTCGAATCCTCGTCTTACTTGGTTTGATTTTGGCCGTTGTTTCCGCCGGGTTGGTTTTCTTCATGTTGGCGACATCGTCAGGCGAAGAAGCAGCACCGGTTGAAACGCGCCCGGTTGTTGTCGCGATTCAGCCCATTCCAGCACGAAGTGTCATCCCGCCGGATGCGATCACAGTACGCGATTGGCCAGTGGAGTTGATTCCTACCGGGGCTTTGACAGATACGGCGAGTGTTGCCAATAAGCTGGCAACGACAGATATTTACCAGGGCCAACCCATTGTGCGAGATATGGTTGTGGATAAAGAAGCAGCCGCCGAAGAGTTGGGAGCCAGTGCGGCGCAACGTTCGGATGTGTCCTTCTTGATTCCCGAGGGAAAAGTTGCTATGGCGTTTCCAGTCAACGAAGTTTCGAGCGTGGCTGGCGCCATTCGTCCGGGTGATACGGTTGACCTGATTGTTTCGTTCTCGGCATCGATTCAGGATTTGGGGGGGACATTACCGCCGAACTTGAGCCGCACTTCTATCAATATGACGGCTTTTACGTTGCAAAACATTGAAATTTTGCGCACATCGCCATGGACAGCCGAAGATGGTGAAGCAGCAGCCGGAAACATGTATACATTGCTCGTCGATCGTCAACAGGCGGCTATCTTGACATATATTTCTCAATATATGACACCTATCTTTGTATTGCGCCCGGCTGGTGATGAAACCGAATATACCGTCGAACCGGTCACGCTACGCTATATCCTTACCAACTTTGGGTTGGATCAGGCGTTGTTGGACTCGGTCTTCGTTGAACCAACGCAATGATGTTGGGGAGACGATTCGGTCCGATGTTCTTTCTGGGGATGCGTACCTTTCGATGCTAAAAAGAGCATATCCGACATGAAGGAGAGGCGTCGTGAGCACAATCCGCTTACTCATCGTCGACGACAGCGCTGATACGCGTGAAAACTTGAAGAAATTGCTCTTCTTCGAAAACGATATCGAAGTAGTGGGAACAGCTGGCAGCGGAGAAGAGGCTATTCAGCAGGCCCGCCGACTGCGCCCCGATATCGTTTTGATGGATATCAATATGCCGGGCATGGATGGGATCGCCACGGTCGAAGCGCTCACACGCGAAGTTCCCGGCACCCAGGTCATTATGATGAGTGTGCAAAACGACGCCGATTACCTACGGCGTTCTATGTTGGCTGGCGCACGCGAGTATTTGATCAAACCATTTTCGAGTGATGAACTTAGTACCAGTATTCGCCGGGTCTATGCTCTGGCGCAGCAGATGCGTCCGCCTCAGGTAGAAACGCCCATCTCCCCTCAGGCTGGTCTTGAACAGCGTGGGATCGCGCAAGGGATCGCACAAGCAACAGCAGCACGAATGAGCACTCCTCAGGTCACACGGGGGGCAACGATTACGGCAATCTTCGGAGCAAAAGGTGGAGTGGGCGCCACAACGCTGGCCGTGAACATGGCATTGGCGTTGCAACAACAGCATCCTTCGGCCCGGGTGGCGCTTGTCGATGCTGACTTGCAATTTGGTGATGTCAGTGTGTTCTTGAACCTTGAAGTCACACGCACACTCCGCGACCTGGCCGAAGCGATTGAGGAAGCTGATATCCAGTTTTTGCATGATATTTCCGTAACGCATTCATCGGGTGTGAAGGTGCTTTTGGCACCATTGACCCCTGTGGATGCTGAATTGGTGACGCCTGAGACATTCGTCAAGATGTTTGAATTGCTGCGTTCGGAATACGATTATGTATTTGTCAACACACGTACCTCGCTCCATGAACCAGTTCTCACGATTCTTG
Source organism: Ardenticatena sp. (assembly GCA_015487975.1). Lineage (GTDB taxonomy): Bacteria > Chloroflexota > Anaerolineae > Ardenticatenales > Ardenticatenaceae > Ardenticatena. The sequence goes on along the minus strand of WFOS01000076.1, from coordinate 33,392 downwards.
ATCATGCTGACAAAATTTTGCTGGTGATGACAACTGAAATCCCTGCTATTCGCAATACAAAGAACTTCTTTGAACTTGGTGAGCAATTGGGCTACGATGAATCCAAAATCGAGCTTGTGCTCAACCGGTATGATGTGCGTACCGGTATTAAACCGGAAGCAATTCAATCCAGTATTCGGCACCCGTTGCTGGCTGTCATCGAAGCGAATGAACGCGTTGCCATCGATGCCTTGAACAAAGGGATTCCGTTCGTCATCAATCAGCAGCGTACCCCTATTGCCCAAGGTGTTTTGGGGCTTGCCAAACGATTTAGCGAAAAGGTTTCATCTCCACACCAGGATGAGAGTGAAGGGTCTGCTGGACGTGCTGGCAGGCGTGAACAACAGGCTCGAACACCGAAGAAAGGCAAGGATGGGTCTCTGTTTGGAAAGCTGTTTGGTCGTTCATAAGTAATGGGAGGATGGAATGAGTCTCTTGCGGCGATTGGAAGGAAAAGATGGCAAGGGCAAATCGAGGATCACATCTTCGGCATCTTCATCTGCGCCCGAGACACGTCTGCGGCGGCAGCCATTAGCACCGGCGGCCCGTGATTCATTTGCGGAATTGAAGAGCGAAATCCAGTCGAAGCTCATTGCTGAACTAGACCCCAAAATCGATCTTTCAAAAAAGGATGAGGTGCGCAACACCATCCGCGCTATGTTCGAGGAGTATCTCAACGAAAGCGGAATGGTGCTAACACGCGCACAACGCAATTCGCTTTTCGAGGCCATTATTGCCGAAATTTTGGGATATGGGCCGCTCGAACCGCTTTTGCAAGATGACTCGATTTCAGAAATCATGGTGAATGGCCCCAACCACATCTATGTTGAGCGGGCAGGGAAACTCGAAAAAGTGCCTATTCAGTTCGATAGTGATGAGCATGTGATGCGCATTATCGACCGTATTGTTTCACCGATTGGTCGCCGCGTCGATGAGAGCCAGCCATATGTAGACGCACGTTTGCCTGACGGAAGCCGTGTGAATATCATCATTCCCCCATTGGCATTGAATGGCCCCACGATTACCATCCGCAAGTTTAGTCGCAACCGTTTGACAGCCGAGGATTTGATCCGCTTTGGTAGTTGTACCAAGGAAGCGATGGAATTTTTGAAGGCCTGTGTTCAGGCGCAGTTGAATATTGTGATTAGCGGTGGTACTGGTTCCGGGAAGACGACATTGCTCAATGTCTTGTCGAGTTTCATTCCAGAGGGGGAACGCATTATCACGATCGAGAACGCTGCTGAATTGCAATTGCACCAGGAACATGTCGTCACGCTGGAAAGCCGCCCCCCTAACATCGAAGGACGTGGTGAAGTGACCATTCGTGATCTTGTGATCAACTCATTGCGTATGCGCCCCGACCGTATCGTGGTTGGTGAGTGTCGTGGTGGTGAAACGCTGGACATGTTGCAGGCGATGAATACTGGCCACGAAGGGTCGATGACAACGTTGCACTCCAACAGCCCGCGCGATACCCTGGCGCGTATGGAAACCATGTCCCTGATGGCTGGTATGGATTTGCCATTGCGGGCAATTCGTGAGCAGATCGCCAGCGCTGTGGACCTTGTTGTACACCAAGAACGATTCCGTGACGGGACGCGCAAGATTACGCACATCTCCGAAGTGCAGGGCATGGAAGGTGATGTGATTGTGATGCAAGACATTTTCGTCTTCCAGCAAACGGGCTACGAAAATGGTCGCATCATTGGTCGCCTGCGCCCCACTGGCATCATTCCGCGCTTTATGAACCGGCTGGAAGAACACGATATTCACCTGCCACCACAAATTTTCGGTGTGCGACGCTAATACGGGTGAGGAGATGGCACCATGACGCCGTTGGTTGCAGCAGGGCTGGTTGGGCTCAGCATTCTGCTCGTTTTCATTGGGCTGGCACAAGTTTTGAGTGCACCGGCTGAAATTGTCGACGACCGCTTGCAACGATATGCCCATCGCGAAAGCGGCCAGTTCGAGTTTCTAGACATCATCGATGATGAATCGGATTCGGGTGGAAGTTTTCTTGACGAACTGGCGGAGGAACAGGCACGACGAAGCGGTCTGCTTGTGGAGCTCGCTCGCGCCGATTTGAAACTGACACCGCGCGAGTGGTTCACGTTCAATCTCCTCACCGTTCTTCTCATGGGATTGCTCGGCTGGATTTTGTTCCGGAATATTGTCCTGGCGATGGGGGCCGCAATTGTGGGGATATTTCTGCCGCGCATCTGGTTGCGCATGCGGCAACAGCGTCGCATAAATAAATTCAACGATATGTTGCCGGATGCTATTGGTTTGCTGGCAAATTCCTTGCGTGCTGGGTATAGTCTGCTTCAGAGCATGGAAGTCCTTTCGCGGGAAATGCCCGACCCCATTGGCGCCGAATTCCGTGTGGTCATTCGTGAGGTGGGGCTTGGGCTTACCGAAGAGCAGGCGCTGAAAAACTTGTTGGAACGTGTCCCGAGTGACGACCTGGACATGATGATTACCGCCATCAACGTTCAAAAAGAGGTCGGTGGGAACTTGGCAGAAATTTTGGATATTCTGGCGCATACCATTCGCGAACGTGTGCGCATTCAAGGCGAAATCCGCGTTCTGACATCACAGCAGCGCCTCGCTGGATGGGTATTGACGTTCGTTCCTGTGGCCCTCTTCTTGTTTATGTTCATGGTCAATCGTGAATATGTTTCGCTGCTTTATACAACCACGTGTGGCTGGATTATGCTCGTGACGGCTATTTTCCTCATCGTGGCAGGGAACTTCGCCATTCGCAAGATCATTGCGATCGAGGTTTAGGAGGGCTTATGTTGATTCCACTCCTGGTGGCATTGTTGACAGGCGCAAGCGTCTTTTTGATTATCCTCGGACTTTCAGGCGCATTGCAGACCGAAACCGAAGATGTGAGCGAGCGTATCGCTCGGTATGGCACCCGACAAGTGACATCGTTGCAAGAGCTCGAACTGGAAGAGCCATTCACCGAACGTGTTTTGCGCCCACTGATTCGCTCGCTTGCTTCGACAATTTCGCGCTTCACCCCGCAGCAGGTGCTTGAAAATCAGCGTGCCCTTCTGGAGGCGGCCGGCAATCCCAACGATTGGACACCTGCGGACTTTTTGGGGGTTCGTGGTCTGGCTGCTATCGTGCTGGGGGCCTTGCCTGGAATTTTGCTCTTTTTGAGTGGTGCCGCACTGATTCGTGTCATTGGCTTTGCCATTGGCTTCGGGTTGCTTGGTTTTTTGCTTCCAGGAATCTGGATCAATCGCAAAATTCAAGATCGGCGTAAAATGATTCTCAAAACATTGCCAGATGCCCTGGACTTGATGACGATTAGTGTGGAAGCCGGTTTGGGGTTCGACCAGGCGATGGCAAAGGTCGCAGAAAAGTGGGGCGATAACGAACTGGCAAAAGAATTCAACCGCGTGATTACCGAAATCCGTTTGGGGAAAACACGCCGCGAAGCTCTACGCGATCTTGCTGAGCGTACACAGGTGGATGAAATTCGCGGCTTCGTGGCTGCCATCATTCAGGCTGACCAGCTGGGTGTTTCGATCGCCAAGGTCTTGCGTACCCAGAGCGAGCAAATGCGTATTCGCCGCCGACAACGGGCAGAAGAACAGGCCCAACAAGCGTCGATCAAGATGCTCTTCCCCCTCGTTTTCCTGATTTTCCCAGCAATCTTCATTGTGTTGCTGGGGCCGGCGATCCCGCGCATTATGGATGCATTGGGTGCGCTGTGATGACACCTCTGCGTATCGAAAATACAACGCGGCAAACAGTTGTGTGCGAACACGCCCGCCGTGCCGATACGTTCCTCTCGCGCTTGCGTGGTTTGATGTTTCAGCGGTCGCTGGCACCCGATGACGGGTTGCTTCTTGTTCCAGATTGGTCTATTCACACTTTTTTCATGCGTTTTCCCATCGATGTGTTGTTTCTAGACGAGATCTGGCGCGTCTTGAGTGTGCATCCGACTGTACCGCCATGGCGCGTCGGGCCAGTTCATCGAGGGGCTTACGCTGTTTTGGAACTTCCTCCTGGCACAATCGAACGGACCCACACAGCAGTGGGTGATACCCTCGCTGTTCACGATATCGCTCGCTAAACGGCAACACTCCACAAATCACAACCTACCAGGATGGCTCCTATGCTTGACCGTCTCCAACGTATGGGTAACGTCCTTTTGGATTTGCTTTTCCCACCTCGTTGCGTGGTCTGTCGTGCTGTTGGCACACTGCTGTGCCCAGCGTGTCTGGCACAATGGCCACGATTCCCTGAACCCCGCTGTGCCCGTTGTGATGAGCCATTCACCCCAGGGCATCGGTGTTCAATTCCTGCGTCTCTCGATCGGTTGTTGGTGGTTGGGCCGCATCGCGGAAGTGCCCGTCGTGCTGTGCATGCCCTCAAATATGGGGGGCAACGTGCTGTCGCAGTGCCTTTGGGGCATCTTATGGCTGCTCATATGCTTGCGGCGCGTGTGCAGCCTGGGATTATCGTGCCGGTGCCATTACATTCCCAGCGATTGGCAGAGCGCGGATACAACCAGGCAGCATTGCTGGCGCAGGTGGTGGCACGCGCAACAGGAAGCCCCTATGCCGACGTGTTGCAGCGAACGCGGGAAACACCACCTCAGGTTGGGTGTGGTCGACGGGAACGGTTGTTGAATGTGGCTGATGCGTTTGCGCTCAGCCACGGGGATACGGCTGTTGTTCAGGGGCGTGTTGTCCTTCTTGTTGATGATGTCTGCACAACTGGTGCGACGATGGGAGCGTGTGCACACGTTTTGCGCGAACATGGTGCGGCTGCTGTCATCGGATTCGCATTGAGTCGCGCCCTTCTTCCTGCTGTGAAGTGAACATCGTCATTCGGTGCATCGCTTTTTGTCGCTTGACGCTGGTATCTGCGCATGGTACGATTTGTGCACCACTGGTAATCGAACCGGTGGGGGACTCAAAGGAGAGGAGGCGCTATGGACATCAGAATCATTGGCAATGGTATCGAGGTGAATGACCGCGTGGAGGCCTATCTGGCCAAGAAGATCGGCAAACTCGAACGATACCTGCCAGATGCAACCGAGGCTGTCGTCGAACTGCGCCACGAACACACCAAAGATGCCACCCAGCGCAACGTGGTGGAGGTGACATTGTTCAACGGACGTGGGGCGATGCTCCGTGGCGAAGAACGCTCAGCCGACTTGTATTCGGCTATCGACCTTGTCATGGACAAGATGCACCGCCAGATCGAGAAGTACAAGGGCAAGCGAATTGCTCGTGCCCGCCACCAACACAAGGTTGAAACCGCGATGAATGAGCGGCTTGCCGACTTGCAGGAACAGGAAGATGCAGGCGAAGGCCCACTCAAACTAGTGCGCGTGAAGCGTTTTGCGATGGGCCCCATGACGCCCGAAGAAGCCATCGAGCAGATGGAACTGTTGGGGCACAATTTCTTCATCTTCTACAACCCCGATGAAGGACAAGTGAACGTGGTCTATCGCCGGCGCGATGGCAACTACGGTTTGATCATTCCCGAACTTGTTTGATACGGGACGATGGCAAACAGAACGGGGGCACAAGCCCCCGTTTTTTGATGCGTGCCAGGCCCCCCTAGCGCAGGTGGTGTCTGACGTATGCGTTGGTGATTTCTTCCCAGCGTGCCCATTGCTGCCAGAAAACGGTATCACCTCGCAGCCCTGTGCGTGTACTCATGACCGCGCGTAGTCGTGCAGCTGCGCCTGGTGCAAGCGCACGGTGGGTGGCTTGTTGCGCAAACCAGACGGCCTGTGCCGCGTAGGCAACGTTGTTTTTGGGTTCGATGCGGTCGAAATCTTCGAAGAACCAGCCACAAGAGGTGAACATCTGCTGGCGGGCGTGCTGTGATTTCAGGAGCAGCAGGATCGCCTGTGTGATATCGGCATCGAGACGCTTGCCTGCCATTTCCCAAACCAGGTCTTCGGCAGCACGATACCCCAAAATGACTTCGATGTACCGATGACGGAGCTCCCACACATTTGCAATGTATGGTTGTACGTGCTCGATGTACACACCATCCAGTGCTGCGCCGATGCGGTTCATCGCGTCGCGGAAAGCCTCTTTCCATGCGCCACCATCGGGGGTGCAGGGGCACATGCCCGACCAGCGCAACACGCCGTGGTGGCAACTCCACGATGTGTGATCACGAATGTGCATGGTGGCGCGGGGTGGATGTTGACCTATCCATCGGGCTGGATAGGTCACATCGACGCCGTGCGCAGGGGCCGTAGCTGTGAGGAGATACTGCAAAAAGTAATCCCGAAATGGTTGATGATGCCCATACAGTTCCCCATCCGACGCTAGCAGCACCAGGCGTGGTTCGCCGTCGGGTGTCGGCTGTTCCAGGAGAGGTCGAACGCGTGTTGCAAAGAATTCATCCGCATTGGCGGTTGCAGTGGGGTCGAAACTGACCATGCTGCTCAAAGATGGGTGGTAAAAGAACACATTGATACTGCGCCCGTGTGGAAGCGGCACTCGGTACACACGCCCTGTATCCAGATGGGGATCTTGGGCTTGCCAGGGAGCCAGAATCGTAAACGTGATACCATGGTCAGCGAGGACGCAGAGCGTTTCCGTATCGACTGCGGTTTCCGGCAGCCACATACCCTCAGGTTTGCGCCCGAAACGGTGCTCGAATTCGGCAATACCCCAACGCACCTGTGTGACTTTGTCCGTATAGGCCGCAAGCGGCAGAATGGTGTGATTGTACGCTTGCGCCATAGCGTTCCCAACACCAAACCGTTCGACATTGGCGCGGTCTTGTGAAATGATGGCTTGAACCGTATGTGGGGCGTAGGTTTCCATCCAGGTAAAGAGCGTAGGGCCGATGTCGAAGCTGATGCGCTCGAAGTTTCCCAAGCGTGCGTTCGGCTCGTAGCATTCAGCGTGAATGCGCTCATTCCAGTTGTGATACGGCTCTGCCCCTGGCTCATTCGGAATTTCGCCCGTGATTGGGTCGTGCCGCGGCGGTTGGTAAAAATGGCCGTGAATGCAAAGCGCGACGTTTTTCGTCATTGAAATGCCTCTTCTCAGGTGTGCTGAATCGATAAGCCTGGCAAACAAACCACTTCAATCGTATGAAATGCCCCCTATTCGTCAATGAGAAAGAAGGGGGAGAAACGATAGACATCTGGTATTCAGAAAGCATAGGCAGAGGAAAAGCGTTGCTCATTCGCGCAAACCTTCCTATAATCAGTGCCTGCGCTGAGCACTGAACAATCAACCTGGAACAGGTGACCTATGTCCGGCATGTTCGATCCGCACCAGGAATTCGAGCCACCGCCACAACGGCCACGCCGCAGCCGTGGTATCGACCTGACCAGCACGCGCTTGCGTGTCGCGCTTTCGTTGCTTTTGCTGGGGCTTGTGATTGTCATCATTTTGGTGGCACTGAGCTGCCGCCGCGAGCCTGAAACGACGTTGCCCGGCGATACCAATCCACGCAATGTGGTGGCGACCGCTGCCCTGGCAACGTTTACGCCTGGGCCATCCCCCACCGCGTTGCCAACACTGACCGTTGCGCCTGAACCAACGGCTACGCCCAGTGTTCCCAATACCGTTGGCATTGGTGTGACGGTAGAGGTGTTCAACACGGATGGCTTGGGACTGAACATGCGTGAAGGACCTGGCGTTTCGTTTGCGATTGTCGAACTGTTGCCAGAAGGGACACGCCTTGTGATTATTGGTGGGCCCGAAGAAGTGGATGGATTTGTCTGGTGGAAGGTACAGAAAGTCGATAGCCAGGTGCAAGGCTGGGTCGCCGAAGATTTCATCAAGCCGGTTATGCCATAGGATTGTGTATGTCACGTCGCACACTTGATACCATCGTAGGCATTGGCGTTGGATTGCTTTTGCTGGGGGTGTTACTGGCCGCAGTCGCCGGTACATCTGCTCGTGCACGCCAGGCGCTACCTGCTTCGGCCTTGGTTGCGGCAACGCCATCTGGTGAAGAAGCCCCACCACGCCCTGCCACGCCAACCGAAGCAACCGCCACTGCCACGCCAACCCCCACACTGCCGTCATCCCCTACTCCCACACCGGCGTTCACGTTCCCCGAATTGACGCGTGTGCGCCCACAGCCAGCCACACGCGGCAGTACGTTGACGGTGGTTGGGCGTGGTGGCTTGCCCACCGGTGAGGCGGGCGATGGGGCGGCGTTCGTCGAATTCCCACTCTGGCTCGACGACCAACAGGTGGGCGTGCTCTCCTGTTATGCTGGGGCATGTACAGCCAGTATTCCCTTACCGGAAGAGATTGCCCCGGGAGAACACGTCTTGCGCACCGACGGTGGCGCAACACTGACGTTCAGCGTCACCGTGGCAACCCCCACCCCGACCCCGATACCGTTACCGCCTACCCCAACGCCGGTTCCAACGCCTCAGGCGACGGCACACTTTTGGCTTGAGCGTCCCATTCCGCCATCGGCGACCAACACAATAGCGCGTTTCTATCCCTACGGCTCGACAGGCGAGGGGCAGTACGCGCCACATCATGGGGTCGAATTCGTCAACCCGTTGGGAACACCTATCATTGCCCCGGCTGATGGCACGATTGTTTTTGCCGGGCGCGATGATACCGTTGCTGTCGGACCGACCACGAACTTTTATGGCAATGTCGTGGTGATGCAACTCGACCGCCAATGGAACGGTCGCCCCATCTATGTGCTGTTTGGGCATATGCACGACATTGCTGTGCAAACGGGGCAGCGTGTTCGCACAGGTGATCTCCTGGGTGCTGTTGGTGCGAGTGGGATTGCCTTGGGGCCGCACCTGCATTTGGAAGTCCGCGTGGGTGCGAACTTTTACGATACGGTGCGCAACCCGGAACTGTGGCTGAAACCACGACCGGGGCGTGGTGTGTTGGTAGGACAAATCCTCGAAGCTGATGGAACACCAGCACGCGAAGCGTTGGTCACCGTGCTTCCCATGGATGAAGATCGCGTCGCCTTTTACGAATACACCTACGCCAGTGAGGAAACACCACCCGACGACGAATGGCAGGAAAATCTGCTCATCGGCGATGTGCCTGCGGGAACATGGCGCGTCTTTGCCGATATCGAAGGGGCGATAGTGATGGGCGTTGTAACGATCGAAGATGGCGGTATCGGCTTCATTCGCCTGCAAGCCCCGCCGCAAGGAGTACCCCATGAGTGAGAAAGCAGCCGCGCTCGAAGCCTTACGACACGAAGCCGAAACGGCTCTTGCTCCATTGCTCACACCCGACCAGACGCAAATTGTTTTTGGCGAAGGCAACCCCGACGCTCCATTGATGCTCGTTGGGGAAGCCCCCGGTCCGCAGGAAGACCGCGAGGGGCGTCCCTTTGTCGGGAAAAGCGGGCAATTACTGGAACAGGTACTCACCGAATTAGGATTGGATCGCAGCCGCGATGTGTGGGTGAGCAATGTGGTGAAGGTATGGCCGACACGCCGTCATGGGCGCTCCCTGCGCACACGCCCCCCCAATGCCGCTGAACGTCGTGCATCGTGGCCGTTTTTCGAGCGGGAAGTGCGTATCATTCAACCGAAGGTCCTCTTGTTGATTGGTGGAACAGCCGCCAAAACCATCCTGGGGCGCAACACATTGCGTATGCGGGATGTGCGCGGCACATGGTTGGATACACCCTTTGGCATTCCAGCCCTTGTGACCTATCACCCATCGTACATTTTACGCATGCAGGGCATGCGCCCCGAAGAAGCGACGCAATTGCTGACGCAGTTCCGCAACGATGTGCGCACGGCTGCTGAGCGAGCTGGGGTGTTGAACGCCGACGTAACCAATGCAGGAGAGCGCGATGACTGTTGATTGGCAACCCCTTCCACGTTTTCATGTCGAACGTCTGCTCGATCGCCGCCATGGGTATGACCTTTTCGAAGGTACGGACATTGAGCAGGGGCAGCGTGTCTGGATCAAACGTTTCTGGCCTGAATTGAGCCAATCGAGTGCCTTCTACGACCAATGGCACGATCGCCTCTGGCGATTACAGGAACTCGCCTTGCCGTGTATTCCCACCATCCTCGAATTTGGTGCCACTGACGATGGAACGCTCTATCAGGTGGAACACCCGCCGACCGGCATTCCCTTGAACCGTTGGTTGGCAGAAACGTCACTGGTTGAACCAGAAGCCGCAGTGCGTGTCGGCACGGCGATTGTCGAAGCCTTGGTGCCTGTCCATGCAGCGGGGCTTGCACATGGGGCGCTTGCTCCCACCACGATGTACATTCACGAAGAACCGCACGACCACCTGCAAATTGCATTTGGTGAATGGGAACTCTGTACGGTTATAGCAGCCGGTATCGACGCCCCCGATGTCCGCCCCTATGCTGCGCCGGAACGGCTCGAAAACCCTGCCGCACCATTGACCACAGCAGCAGATGTGTATGCGTTGGGAGTTGTGTTGTATGAGATGCTGACGCAACACTCCCCTTTCGCTCCGAACGATACGTCGCGCCTCTATCCAATTCCCCCATCGCGATATAACCCCTTGCTCTCCGAGACGCTCGAAACGCTTCTGCTGCGTTGCCTGCATCCCGACCCCTACATGCGCCCCCCAACGGCGCGTGTGCTTGCGCGGGCGCTTCCCCTGGCACTGCACGACCACGTGCATGAAATCTCTGTTTCGACGCCCGCATCTGCGTCGCAAACGCCTGAGACCGCGCCCCTTGCGTCTGCTTGGACGCCAGAAGCCATGTTCTCGATGGGGGTGTTGACGGCTCTTGCGGCCGTGCTTTTGGTGGTATTCGTCTGGCAAATCGCGCAGCCGAACGCTGCCCCTTTGCCGCTGGCGACACCTGTGCCGCAGGAACAGAGCGCACCACCACCAGAGTTGACGCCCTCGGCGCAGATTGTGGCGATTCCCGATGTGTTCGGCTTATCGCTGGAAGATGCCACAGCCGTGCTCGAAGAGGCTGGCTTACAGGTGGGGCTGGTACGCTACGCGCATGATGCGGCTGTGCCTGCTGGGCTGGTTCTCGAACAAAACCCACGGGCTGACGTGCAGGTGGTGGCTGGAACGGCGGTAGACCTTATCGTGAGCCTGGGGCCACCGTCCCCGTGAGACATGCGAGCCAGCCATACGGAACACACCCTCCTCTGGGTGTGTTTTTTTTAGTGTGATGACAGGTATCCTGGACGGCTTTCCCTGTGCCAGCTCTTCGAGAACAATGACAAATGACACCTTGTCCGGATGACAGCAAAACACCATACTTCTACGTGTGTCTGACATCAAAAGGAGGAGGAAGCCAATGCAACACAGAAATCGCTTGCTGGGAGGAGGGATTGTTCTGGGGGTGTTGATACTGGGGGTGTGGTTCGTGATACAACAAATGCGTCCCCCGGTGCTCAACGGCACGGCATTTGACCCAGGACGCACTCCCCCCGATGTCGTAATGGAGAGCACACGTGGCGGCGAAATGCGTTTGAGCGATTTGCGTGGCAAGTACGTCGTGCTCTTTTTTGGTTACACCCACTGTCCGGATGTCTGCCCAACAACGATGCTCAAACTGCGCAACATGATGGCGCAACTTTCGCCAGAAGAAGCCGAACAGGTGCAGGTGGTCTTTGTATCGGTGGATCCGGAGCGTGATACGATCGAGCGGCTGAAAGGGTTCGTGGAAAGCTACAATCCATCGTTCATTGGATTGCGGGGAACCCCCGATGCACTGGCGCAATTGGCAACACCGCTGGGAATTTACTATGCCGACCAATCCCAAGGTGAGACGATTTTGTTCGATCACACCGCCAGTGTGCTGTTGATCGATCCGGATGGCAATCTCAAACTTTTGTGGGCGCCAACCTTGACGGCGGAGGAAATGGCCGCCGATTTGAAGGCACTTTTGCGCTAACGAACGAAAACAGGAGGAAACGACGATGCTGCGAAAGTGGCTGTGGCTTTTGCCTTTGGTTCTGCTCATGAGCGGCTGTACTGGCACAGGACAATCCGAAGGGCGAGTGGAAGTGCGTGATGCTTGGTCGCGTCCGGTGCAGCAGATGGCGATGGGCCAAGACGGCGAGAGCGAGATAGAAATGGGGACCCCCGGCGTCATTTTTGCCACGATTGTGAACCGTGGTGATACTACCGACCGCTTGTTGCGTGTCGAAACAGCCGTCGCGGAGCGCGCTGAAATTCACCGCACGGCGTTTGACGCCAACGGTGTGGCGAAGATGATGCCACAGCCCGAAGGCGTCGAAGTCCCGGCGAGCGAAACAGTTCCCTTCGAGCCGGGAGGCTACCATGTGATGCTGATGGAGTTGCAACGCGCGTTGAAGGTGGGCGATTCGTTCGAGGCAACGTTCGTCTTCGAGAAGGCAGGACCCGTGACGGTAACCGTCGAAGTACGCGACCAGTAGTCGCGGGTGGTGGAATCCTCGCACGAAGGGGCGCATATCGCGCCCCTTCTGTCATGAATGGAGCAGGTGGGCGATGTGTGGCGGGCGAAAGTTGGGGCCTTTGAGCACCTTCCCATCCTCGCGGCGGATGGGATGCCCGTCGGGGCCGAGTTTGCTCATGTTACTGGCGTGCACTTCGGCAAATACGTCGTGAATCGGGATGCCATACACGAGTGCCATCCCGTAGCAGACATAAATCAAGTCGGCCAACTCACGAGCAATGGCGGGCAGATCTTCCTCATGTGCGGCGTCACATAATTCTTGCATTTCTTCTTGAATGAGCCGCAGGCGCAGTTCACGCAGGTGTGCAGGTGGAATGGTTGGATGGTCGGCAATTTCAACGTCGAACCGTTCGTGAAACTCACGCACGAGCGCCAGTGGATCCATATCCTCTCTCCTCTGTTTTTCACCAGGCTTCGAACAGACCACTTTCTTTTTCGACACGAATGAGACTGTGGCGGGCCAGCTCGTCTTCCAAAAGTGCGCGTAGGGTTTGCCATTCATCCTTGCGCAGGCTTTGCCCCACAGGGGTTGAGGCGATGTACGCCAGCAAGGGTTCGATGTCGGTGATGTGCAGGGCGTCGGGATAGTCGTGGCGGCGCACATGCTGGAAGTGCATGCGGAGCATGTGCTCGCCGTTGTGCAGCAAGAAACGCTCTTGCAGCGTACTGCGGTCGAATGTCAGCCATTCACGCCCCAACCGATGCGCCCACTCATGGAATTGCGCCAGATGGCGTGGCCCATTCGTGGCGGCGTAGAAACGCCCCCCCGCTTTGAGCACGCGCCGCACGTTACGCAGGGCGGCATGCACGTCGTGAACATGGTAGAGCATATGGTTAGCGATGACGACGTCGAATGTATCGGCTTCGAATGGCAGGGCTTGAATATCAGCACACACGCAGGAAAAACGCCGATCGTGCCCCACATGCGCCATTGCGTCCTTGCCCATGCCTTCCGAAAGATCAGCCAGCACGATGCGCCATGTTGATGGAATGCGTGTCAGGTGGTCGCGCCAGAGCGAGGCAGGCCCACACCCGACTTCGAGAATGTGGGCGTTGTCGGGGGCGGAGATGTGGTCGAGTACCCAGGTGTGCCACGGATAGGGGTTGGTGCTGAATCGGCGGTGCAGCTCGATACGTGCATTCAGGTTCGACGCTGTGCCATATTGTTGGGTGCGCAGGTACGTACGTTCGTCCATGCGTCACTCCGTTTTCAGCGGGGCGATGAGCAACGCCTCGACCACTTCACCCGCTTGAAAATTCCCACGTCCTTCGGGCAATTCTAGCAGGGCATTCGCACCAACCATGCTCAATAGGCGTCCGCTCCCTTGAAAGCCTGTCGTCGTGGCGTGAAAGCGTCCATCGGCGCGATCGAATCGCACCACAGCACGTTGATACTCCGTGCGGGCAGCGCCGTGGTGAATATCATGGTCGAGCACGGCGGGCACACGTGGGCGTTCCACGGCGTCCAGTGGCCAGCCAGCCATACGGAGCAGAGCAGGACGAGCGAAAATTTCGAACGCCACGAGTGAAGAGACCGGAAAGCCAGGCATGGCGAAGAAAGGTTTGCCATCCACCATTGCGAAGGTGACCGGCTTCCCCGGCTTGACCGAAACACGCCCAAAATGCACCGTGCCGATGCGTTCCAACAACGGCTTCACCAGGTCGAGTTCCCCCATAGAGACGCCGCCACTTGTCACGATGGCGTCGCATGTGGCCAGTCCATCGCGGATGAAGGTTTCCAGCGCGTCGGCGGTATCGGGAGCAAACCCTAAATCAACCGCCTCGGCGCCCGTTTCACGCACGGCAGCCATCAGGCCGAAGCGGTTGGCATCGCGGATTTGGCCGGGGCCGGGTGTTGCATCCGGTTCGACCAGTTCGTCGCCTGTGCTCATCACGCCGATACGTGGCCGTTTCCAGACGGTGATGCGCGTGGCGCCAACAGTAGCCAGCAAGCCCAGCTCGGGCGGGCCCAGCCGCGTACCGGCGGGCAAGACAACTTGTCCCTCGGCAATGTCTTGTCCCACCGGGCGAATATCCGCACCAGGGGCAACGCGGCGAGTAAAGCGCACACGGTCGCCTTGCACTTCGCTGAATTCGACCATGATGACCGCGTCGGCGCCTTGTGGAAGAGGGGCGCCGGTGGTAATGCGAGCGGCGGTGCCATATTCGACACGCAAATTGGCGTCGTAGCCGGCGAATTGGTCGCCAACGATACGCCGCCATTCGGTTGTATCGTCAGCAATGACGGCAAACCCGTCTTTGGCGCTGGCGGGGAAAGGGGGCATCGGTTCGCGAGCACGCACATCTTCGGCCAACACATGGCCCTGCGCCGTTTCGAAGCGGCGTACTTCGGTGCCCAGCGGGTGGACATGTTCGAGAATGATGCGCCGTGCTTCCGCAACGGGGATGAGTGGCCATTTGGATTCAACCATGCGAATCACCTCGCCGACGTTCGATTTCGACGCCAGCCGCAACGATACGCAAATCCACAGGCGGCGGCGTTTTCATCACCTGGACGCGCACTGCTTCGATAGGGAAAGAGGTGAGCAGGTGCGCAGCGACTTCTTCCGCCAGATGTTCTAGCAGGGAGTAGTTCTTACAGCGTGCGACTTCGACGATGGCGCGTGCCAGCCTGGCATAACTGACGGTATCGGTGATTTTGTCGCTGTGCCCAGCGGGCGCCAGGTCGAGCCAGACATCGACGTTGAATTGCAAGCGTTGTCCGACTTCACGTTCGGCAGCGCTCACGCCGATGGCGGCGTAGCATTCCAACCCTCGGATGAGAATGCGGTCGTTGTTCATGGTCGTTCCTCGCGGGATGATTGGCCGAACAAGATGGGGGGCAAATCGCACACCGATGGCAGAATGATGGTGGCACCAGCGGCGTGCAGCTCTTCGGCGGTCGCAAAGCCCGTCAGGACGCCAACGGCTTGTGCCCCAGCGCGGCGGGCGGTTTCCATATCCACGGGCATATCGCCCACCATCAACACTCGTTCGGGGGGAACGTTTAGCAGGTGGGCAGTGCGGCGCACGGCTTGGGGGTGCGGCTTGAAGCGCCACAAATCCTGGCGTGTGGTAATTGCACCGAAGTAGGGGCGCAGGCCACTTTGGTCGAGAAAGGCGAACGTTTCGCGACGGGCACGGTTGGTCAGCACGCCCAGGCGGTAGCGGGAGGCGAGCGCCTGTACCGTTTCCATCGCCCCTTCGATGGGCGCAAGATTCTCGAGCGTGCCGATGCCTTTGGCGCGGCGGGCGCGGTCGGCCAGCGGACGGAGCCAGGTGTCCAGCCCCAGGCGGTCGAGGATGGCGAGCACGTAGTTGGTGGGCGTTTCGGTGAGCACCCAGAGACGCCGCATGAATTGTTCGGGGTTGCGCCCGGGCAAAATGGGGGTGAATGGGCGCAGATAGGTGGCGAGTGTGCCCCCTTTTTCGCCCCCGCGCAGGGCAAGCAACGTGCCGTCGAGGTCGAAAAGGATGGCGTCGATCCGCGAATGGTCTAGACCAGGCATGGGCATCGCTCCTTCATGGTGGCGCGGATTGTAGCGGAGTGTGGGGAAGGAGCAAGAGACGGCTATTGCGTGACGACGTTGGTGCCGAATGGGACAGCGACGATGATGACACGGTGCGTATTGCTTTCATACGGCCAGCACGAAACGAGTGTGAGGCGGATATCGTTCGTGGGCGCAATCCAGCGGGCGTTCTCGAATTGCTGTTCGAGCGGCACACCGACTTCGCGCACGATTTTTTTGAGCGCCACCTGGTAGGCGTAGAGGCGTCCATCGGCTTCGACGTAGACCATGTCGCCCGGTTCGAGTTTCCATAAATCGCGGAATACTTCGCCTTTGGTGTTGTTGTGTCCGGCCATGACGGTGTTGCCGCGTGCGCCGGGGAGGGCACTATCTTCATGCCATCCGACAGCGTATTCTGCGACCTGGTAGTAGCGCACGAGATAGTTGCCTTGCTGGACCAAGTAGGTACCAACGGGCACAACGCGCGAGGCGAGGTTGATGGCTGGGATGATGAGTCGCGAGGGGGGGCTTGTCGCCGGTGGTGGGAATGGCCCCGGAGTGGCGATGAGGGGGGCATTGGGCTGGTCGGTGCCCGTTTGCGATTTTTCCTGCTCGGTTTGGGCGACAACGGTAGCTTCGGCAACCGGGTCGAATGGTGGCGCGTTGGTGTCGGTGATGGCGAGAAGCGGGATGAACGAGCCTGGTGTGGCCGTGGGCGATGGGGGGCTGCTTGACGGCACGGCAGCCAGGGCGACATTGTTGGCGAAAGGCGTGGCGACGGCCAGCGCGTCTGGGCTGGGCGCAGATGACCCGCTGGTGCGCATGATGATGAACGCGGCAATGACGATTGCCGCCAGCATCGGCGTCATGGCAAAGCCCCACAACCAGAGCGAGGCACGACGGCGCGGCAAGGGGGTTGGTGTGGCGGGCATGAGCCGCGCAGCGCGTGTGGCATATTGGGGGCGTGTGCTGGGGCGCGTCGCGATGGTCGCACGGGTGGCGTGCGTAGCGGTTGCGCGTTCTGTTGGGTGCGGACGTGTCCTTTTGGAATGCGCGGCGGTCTGGCTTCGCAGTTTGCGGAGCAGGTGGCCATGTGTGGCTCGCGTAGACGTGGTGGCATGTGGCCGCGATGGTGGGCGCCGTCGCGGCGGTTCATCCAACAGGGCAATCAGCGCCTGTGTGGGGGCGGTGTCTGGGCGCACGGAGATCTGTTCCTGTGGGATGAGCGCCGTGAAGATGGGACAACGTGTGTGAGCATCGCGCAGGCAGTGTTGCGCTTGACGGCGGCGTGGAATGGTGGCAGGCGTACCTTTCGCCCAACAGCGGTGGGCATCATGTGGGTAGGGGTGCCCACGTTTGGGGCGTGTGTCATCCCCCAAAAATGGGCAACGGTGGCGTACCTGCCTCTGTTTGCTCATCTTTCTGCTCATGTCTCCTCGTTCACGATGGCAACAATAATCGTATCACCGCCTGCGACGTGTGCCAAACGTTGTGCACCTTGGGGGGCCTTCGCACCGTTTCACCAATTTCATCAATTGCGTATCATCTGGGGTTGCAATCGAGGAAGGGGAGAAACAGGATGCGTATCCTCATCACTGGCGCCAATGGACAATTGGGGCGTGCTTTGCAGCAGGCACTGGACGAACACGAAACATTGCCACTTGCTCATGCCGATCTGGATGTGAGCGATCGCCGTGCTGTATTGGCACTTGCCGATTGGGAACCGGACGTCATCATTCACGCGGCAGCCATGACCAATGTAGATGGGTGCGAACTCGATCCCGACGCCGCGTATCGTGTCAATGCACTGGGCACACAGCATGTGGTGTTGCTGGCACAACGTGTCAATGCGGCGCTCTGCTACATTAGCACCGATTACGTGTACGATGGTGAGAAAGAAACGCCCTATTGGGAATGGGACCCCACGAATCCGCTCAACGTGTATGGCGCGAGCAAACTGGCAGGCGAATGGTTCGTGCGCCATTTGCTCACGCGTTTCTACATTGCTCGCACCGCTTGGGTGTATGGCCCCGGTGGTCGCAACTTCCCGCGCAAGGTGCTCGACCTCGCCGAGCAGCATCCTTTCCTGCGGATGGTGACGAACGAGGCTGGGCATCCCACCTATGCACCGCATCTGGCACAGGCGATTGCCCGGCTGATTCAGACAGAAGCGTTCGGCATTTACCACCTGGTGAACGAAGGATGCGCCACGCGCTTTGCGTTTGCACGCGCCATTTTGAATGCGATTGGGCGCACCGATTATCCCCTCGAACCAACCGACCATTATCCGCGCCCGGCGCGTGTCCCCAAACGGGCTGAACTCCACACACTTGCGGCTCGCCAGGTTGGTGTGGGGTTACCCCACTGGCAGGAAGGCTTGCTCGAATGGGTGCGTGCCGAGGGGCTGGTATGACGAATCCACTGGTGAGCGTCGTCATCCCCAACTGGAATGGAAAGCATCACTTGGCAGCCTGTCTCCCTTCGCTCTTTGCCCAAACCTATCACCCTTTCGAGGTAGTGGTGGTGGACAACGGGAGCACCGATGGCTCGGTTGAATGGCTGGCGACGGCTTGGCCGCAGGTGCGCGTGGTGGCATTTCCACACAATCGTGGCGTGGTAGCAGCGTTCAATGCAGGGGTGCAGGCAGCACGGGGCGACCTCATCGCGTTGCTGAACAACGATACCGAGCAAGAACCAGACTGGCTGGAACGCTTTGTGGCGGGGTTGTTGCGTCACCCCGATGCGGGTATGGCGGCCTGCAAAGTTCGCCTGTGGGACGATCGCACACGCTTACACACCGCCGGCGACACCATGAGCCGAGATGCGCAACCCGGCAACCGCGGTGTATGGCAACCAGACGATGGGCGCTTCGACCAGGAAGAGTATGTCTTTGCCCCGTGTGGGGCGGCGGCACTCTATCGGCGTGCGCTCTTCGACGATGTCGGGCTGTTCGACCAGCGGCTTGGTTCGTATCTGGAAGATGTCGATTTGGCGTTTCGGGCGCAGTGGCGTGGCTGGCGTTGTATCTACGTGCCCGATGCTGTGGTGTACCACAAAGTCAGCGCCACAGGTGGTGGCACCTTTGCCAGTTATTACGTCGGGCGCAACTGGTTCTACGTCATTACCAAGAACTTCCCCACACGGGCGCTGCACCGCAATTGGCGTGCCATTGCCCGTGCCCAGGCACGCCACGCATGGGCGGCATTACGAGCATGGCGTGGTGCTGCAGCACGCGCACGCTTGCGCGGTATGCTGGTGGGGGCATTGACTTGGCCGCGCTACGTGCCAGACCGCTGGCGAATTCACGCGACGGCACGTGTCAGCGATGAAGAGATCGAAGCGCTATTCAGTTGACAGTGCCTATCAGGCGAGTATGCTTGCCGCGCATGTAGGTGGTGTGCAAGAGGAGACAATGTTCATGTCAGAACAGTTGCGATTGGAAAAAGGTACATTTGGGCCATTCAAGGCGCCGTTGCACATAGATGTTCGCCCACTCACGATTTTCGTTGGGCCACAGGGGAGTGGAAAATCGTTATTGAGTGAGATCTTGTATTTCTTTCGCGATGCTGAGAATTTGCTCTATCGAATGCGGGGAACGCGAGATGTCGATGCGACTGTGGCGGTGACTCTGCGCCACTTGCGGGCGGGTGAGAAGACTCAGCGAGCATTGAGCGTCTTTCTGGCTCAGGCAACGACGACATGGACGTATATCGGCGAGCATGAGCGTTCCGTGAGTATGTACGTCAACAATAGAGCGCGCCCGCTGGGGAAGTTCCAAAAGGAAATAGAACGTTGGATTGCGCTATGGCGCGACAATCCTGCCGAACCCCCTTCACGAGCGCTGTTCATACCCGCCGAACGCTTGTTCCTTTCTCGTTTCATCAATACGGATCCCCAGTTGCTCGGGCATAGTGCGCTTCCAATTACGGTGCGTGAGTTCGGTCGGCATCTTTTGCGTGTCAACGATTGGTATCCTTTTCGGAGTGAGGAAGCACAACGTATCCAAGCATGGGCAGCGGAAGCACTTCGAGGATACTTTGCGTTGGAGCGGAAAGGGCGCTATGCCAATACTTGGCAATGGCGTCCACGCAATGCCGAAGCAACGCGCTTGGATATCGAGTTGGCCTCGTCCGGACAGATGCAAAGTTGGCCTCTCATTGTCGTTGCCCAAATGCTCGTCGAATGGCAAAAGGCTCTTGATACCGTTTCCCAAGCGCCACCTTCTTCTATCCACATAGAAGAGCCAGAGTCTCACCTCTATCCGGAAGCGCAGATGGCCATTGCATGGACTTTGGCATTTC
Organism: Ardenticatena sp.; assembly: GCA_015487975.1. Lineage (GTDB taxonomy): Bacteria > Chloroflexota > Anaerolineae > Ardenticatenales > Ardenticatenaceae > Ardenticatena. Next base: position 13,143 of record WFOS01000076.1, on the reverse strand, counting down.
TCGTCAATCGAGGATTTTCGATCACCATTACGACGCATTCTGCCGATCTTTTGTTTGCATTCAATAACCTTTTGGCGGCAGGGGTTCTTTTACCCGATAGTGTGGATGATGCGACATTGCCACCACCAGAAACCCGTCTGAAGCCTGAACAAGTTGCCGTGTACAAGACAGAAAATGGATCTGTGACATCGATTGTTTCCCCTCTCACGGATGCCAAAGGCCAAAGGATGTATTGGATCGAAGAGGATGTTTTGCGGCAGGCGCAGCACGAGCAAGATATTCAATTGTCGCGCATTCTGACATATGCCAGTGCTCATAGCGGGGAAGGGAAAAAATAATGTTACAAGGATTTTCGAAGCAGGAAGCTTCCTTTTCTGGGGATGAAAATCAATATATCGTCAAGGTCGTGTCTTCTCAACGCTATATGATTCATGCCTTCGAAATCGATGTGGCACGTAATGGGTATTTTGCGGTTGTATACCAGGAACTATCCAATCAACCATCTTCTGCCGATGGCCTGGTTGTTGCCCGTGGACTACAAGATGATGTTGAGGATCTCGTCTTGGTGATCGAAATCAAAAATACATTGGAGCACGTTGGGCGTGCGGCACGGCAATTGCGTACGACGATTGAACATTTTTGTCGTTGTTCTCAGCAATCGAATTTACCAGATGATGGAGAACGGCATCACCAAAGGACAACGTTGCGGCTTTCGCCCCGACATCGTGTCATTGGTGTGTATATCGGTGGACCAACAAACAATTCACGGAAAGCCAGAGTGCGTAATGATAAGGTAACAATGTGTGAGAAAGATGTCTATCTTTTTCCTTACGAAACCCGAAAACGGGCTTTGGTGCTTCGAATAGACGATTTGTACGATGAATGTAAGCAACGTTTCGGAATACAATGATGAGGAGGCAACCCATTTCCGAGCAACCGTTTCTCTCGATTGTCATACCGGCGTACAACGAAGAGCGCCGCTTACCGCCCAACTTGAAGCGTGTGCTTGAGTACCTGGATACGCAACCCTTCGAGGCCGAAGTCATCGTGGTGGATGATGGCTCGGAAGATCGCACGGTCGAGCGGGCTCGCGAGGTTGTTGCTGGTGACCCCCGTGTGCGTATCATCGAGAACGAGCATTACGGCAAAGCGTATGCGGTACGCACGGGCATGCTGGCGGCGCGCGGTGAGATCGTCCTGTTCAGCGATGCCGACCTGTCGACGCCAATTCACGAGGTCGAACGCTTTTTCCCTTATTTCGAGCAATCGTATGACATTGTGATTGGGTCGCGGGAAGGCGGAGGCCCGAACCAACGTGTGGGGGAACCTTTCTACCGTCATTTGATGGGGCGCGTCTTCAACTTGCTGGTGCAGTTGCTGGCAGTGCCAGGCATTCAAGATACGCAGTGCGGGTTCAAAGCGATGCGCCGCGAAGCCGTACACGATTTGTTCCCCCGCTTGCGTATTCACGATGGGAGCAAGGGCCCCGTCAAGGGGAGCATGGTGACTGGTTTCGATGTGGAACTCCTCTTCCTGGCGCTGCAACTTGGCTACAAAGTCAAGGAAGTACCAGTTGCATGGCGCTACGGGCGCGAGAGCAAAGTCAACCCCTTGCTCGACTCGTGGCGTCTCTTCCGCGATGTCCTAATGGTACGTTGGAATCACCTCTTGGGGCGATACGATATGCGCCCGAAAGCAGCCGTGGAAGGAAATTCCACCGGTGCGTCTTCGTCGACGCAATGACGTGCCATGACGAAGGACGTGGCCATGAGGCGCTGGCTTGGTTGGGCAATGGTGGTGTGTGCGCTAGTGCTAGGGAGATGGTGGTGGGCCAGCCGTCTGTTTGCTGCCGCTGATATGCCACGCTTCGTCCCTGCCAACGCCGAAGCGCATCTGGAGATGCCCCACAGTGGGGCACTCCGCACCACCGGACAGGCGTGGGGCGACTACGACAACGATGGCGATCTCGACCTCTACCTCACCGATCCGGCTGCCCCCAATCGGCTCTACGAGAACCTTGGCGATGGCACGTTTCGCCTTTCGCCGTTGAGCGACCAGGTGGCATTACCTGAGCATCGCAGCACGGGGGCTCTCTTCGCTGATTACGACAACGATGGCTGGCCCGATCTCTACGTGCTGGCACGCGGCCGCAATACCCTGTTCCACAACGATGGTGGGCGTGCCTTCTACGATGTCACTGTGCTGGCTGGTGTTGGGGATGACGCCGACGGCCAAAGTGCCACCTGGGGCGATTTCGACAACGACGGCGACCTCGACCTCTACGTGGTCAACTGGTCGTGTTCGCCCGATTGTGGGCGCCCCCAAAGTGGCGACCGCGACCGCCTCTATCGCAACAATGGCGATGGTACCTTCGACGATGTAGCCCACTGGCTGGGGAGCAAGACCACTGGTGCGGGGTTTGCGGCGACCTTTTTCGATTACGACAACGACGGCGACCTCGACCTCTATGTGGTCAACGATGAGTTTATCGTGCCAACAGGCAATGTGCTGTGGCGCAACGATGGCCCCGGTTGTGATGGATGGTGTTTTACCGATGTCTCGGCTGAAACGGGGGCAAATGTGCGCCTGATGGGCATGGGGCTGGCAGTGGGCGACTACGACAACGATGGCGACCTCGACCTCTATTTCACCAATGCGGGCCCTATGGTGTTGCTGCAAAATTTGACGGCGCAAGGTGAACCACGTTTCGTCAGTGTGGCGCCAGAAGCGGGTGTGGAACATGCTGAAGGCATTGGGTGGGGGGCTGTTTTCGTGGATTGCGATAACGATGGCTGGCTCGATCTCTATGTCGCCGAATCGGATGTGAAAGGCGATGGCTTGCCCTTCAACCCGCTCTATCACAACAACGGTGATGGAACATTCACCCTCTTGCCGCCGACCGACGCCGGTGCCTCTGATGCTGGGCGCAGTACTGGCGTTGCTTACGCTGACTACAACGCCGATGGCTGGATTGATCTGGTGGTGGGCAACTTCGGGCGTGGCTACACACTCTATCGCAACACGCGCCATGCCGCCAATCACTGGTTGCGAGTGCGGCTGGTGGGCACAGGCCCCGTCAACCGTGATGCCGTCGGGGCGAAAGTCTATGCCACCACGCCCGATGGGCTCCGCCGTATGCGTGTCGTCCATGCTGGCAGCAGTCTGGGCGCTGGGCACGAATTGACGCTCACCTTTGGCTTGGGGGCTGCTACCACCGCCGACCTACGAATCGTCTGGCCGGATGGGACCGAACAACGGATTGCCAACGTGCCAGGGGATCGCACTTATACGATTGCCTATCCCGCCTCGTGGCGTGAGCGCCTGGCGGTGATGTGGATCCTTTGGCGCATACGCATATTCGCGCTGGCGGGGACCGCGCTGCTTCTGTTGGTGGGTGGTTTGGTGGTGTTGTGGTGGCGTGGGCGAAAACACCCTATCGCGGAGCAACACGCATGAATGCCAACCCCATTACGCTGGAACTCTACCGCCATCGTTTTGCCGGCATCGCCGACGAGATGGGCATCAGTCTGCAACGCACTGCCTATTCGCCCAATATCAAGGAACGCCTTGACTTCTCATGCGCCATTTTCGATGCCCAAGGACGCATGGTGGCGCAAGCCGCGCATATCCCCGTCCACCAGGGCGCGATGCCCGATAGCGTCGCCGCGGCACTGGCTGCGGTGGAAGCGTGGCATGAAGGGGATTTGGTCATCCTCAATGATCCCTTTGCCGGTGGCACGCACTTGCCCGATATCACCATGGTCTCGCCCGTCTTCCTGGCAAACGATGGACCGCACTTTTTCGTCGCCAGCCGTGCCCACCATGCCGACGTTGGCGGTATGACACCTGGCTCGCTTCCCCTTTCGACCGAGCTCTATCAAGAGGGGCTGATCATTCCCCCACTGAAACTCTACGAGCGCGGCATGCTCAACGAAGCAGTGTGGCGGCTCATCCTGCGCAATGTGCGCACGCCTGATGAGCGGCGGGGCGACCTGGCGGCACAACGTGCCGCGCACCTGACCGGCGAACGGCGGCTGCACGAACTGGCAGCTGTTCATGGGTGCGAGGAAGTGCTGGCGTATGCGCGGTATTTGCAGGTGTACAGCGAACGGCGCACCCGTGCCGCCATTCGCACCTGCCCTGATGGGTGCTACACCTTCGAGGATGTCATCGAGCATGTCGAAGATGGAAACGTGCAGCTCCTTCCCATTCGCGTGGCAATCACCATTGCTGGCGACGAAATGACGTTCGACTTTGCGGGCACGGCGCCACAAGTACGTGGCTCGCTCAACGCGGTGCTGAGTATCACCAAATCGGCGTGCGCCTACGTCGTGCGCTGCCTGGTGGGCGATGATGTCCCCATGAACGCGGGGTGCTTCGCGCCGCTACATCTGCGTGTCCCCGAAGGCACACTGGTGAACGCTCGCCCACCGGCGGCTGTGGCTGGCGGCAATGTCGAAACCAGCCAGCGCATTGTGGATGTGGTGCTGGGGGCTCTTGCGCACGCCTTGCCCGACCGCATTCCTGCCGCCTCGCAGGGCACGATGAACAACGTCACCATTGGCGGCACACTGCCAGATGGGCATGCGTTCGCCTACTACGAAACCCTGGCTGGTGGCATGGGCGCCGCACCGACAGCCGATGGCCTCGATGCCGTGCATACCCACATGACGAACACCCGCAACACGCCGGTCGAAGCTCTGGAACGTGCCTATCCCTTCCGCGTGATGCGCTATGCCATTCGGCGGGGGAGTGGCGGACGCGGGCGGTACCGGGGCGGCGATGGTCTCATCCGCGAGTATGAATTGCTCGCCGACGCCACCGTGACCCTGCTCACCGAGCGGCGTGTGCGTGCGCCCTGGGGGTTGCAGGGGGGCCAGGCAGGAGCAACCGGGCGTACCCTGCTGATACAGCCCGACGGGCGCGAAGAGGTGCTTCCTGCCAAATGCTCGCGCCATGTGCGTGCCGGCACGCGCCTGCGCATCGAAACACCAGGCGGCGGTGGCTGGGGGCAGGCTGACGACCCGTAACATGCCAACGAATCAGGGAGAAGACCCATGCCGCTTTTTCTGCGCAAACCCAAACGGATTGGCCTTGCGCTGAGTGGCGGCGCCGTGCGCGGAGCGGCGCATATCGGTGTCTTGCAAGTGTTGGAACGCGAAGGCATCATCCCCGATGTGATTGCTGGCACCAGTGCCGGGGCCATTGTGGGGGCAGGCTATGCAGCTGGTGTAAGCATCGCGACGATGAGTACGGTGTTTCGCACATTGCGCTGGCCCCGCCTGGCGCGTTTTTCATTGCGTACTGGGTTGAGTCTTTTCGATACGGAACCGATGGAAGCCTTCATTCGTGAGCAAATTGGTGTGCAAACATTCGATGAACTGCAACGGCCATTCGCCGCCGTCGCATGCGATATTCTGACGGGAGAACGTGTGGTGTTGCGCGAAGGGGCTGTGGCACGAGCAGTATGCGCCAGCGCTGCCTTGCCAGGCCTGTTTCCACCTCTGGAAATGGATGGACGCTTGCTGGTGGATGGAGGGGTGGTGGACAATTTGCCGGTCGATGTCGTGCGCGACATGGGCGCCGATTACGTCATCGCCGTCGATCTCATCCCGCCACCGGTCAGCCAGCCACGCCCGTCCAACCCGTTCGAGATGTTGCTTATGGCGGCCAACCTGTTGGTGCGCCAGAACCACCCCGACCCCCGAAGCGTGGAGTGCTACATTCAGCCTGCATTGGGTGGGTATGCACCGTGGGACTTTTCACAAGGGCCCGAAATGGAAGCCCTGGGGCGTGCTGCCGCCGAAGCCGTTATCGTCAAGATCAAACGCGACCTAGGGTTGGAACGATGAGCATTCGCGAAATTCACCTCTCCGCCGATTTGAAACAGGCTGTGTTGCGTGGGCATCCTTGGATTTACCGTGACCATATTCCTGCCAATACCTACCTGAAGAATGGAAGCTGGGTGCGGGTCGTGGCGGGCAATGTCGCTGCGTACGGCATTTGGGACGCCCATAGCCCCATCGCCGTGCGGCTCTTCTCACGCAATACCATCCCCGATGCTGCTTGGGTGGAAGCCCGTGTGCAGGAAGCATGGGATGTACGTGCACCACTGCGTGCGCGTGGCGACACGAACGCCTACCGCTGGGTGTATGGCGAAAGCGATGGCTTGCCCGGCATTGTGGTAGACCTCTACGACCGCCACGCTATTGTGCGCACTTACACCGACAGCGTGCGCAAACTCGTGCCCTGGATGGTGGCGGCCTTGCGTCGTATCGCGCCCATCGATGGCGTGGCCGAGCGGCAAGAAGACGAATTCGGCGAACCACGTTGGCACGTGCATTGGGGGCAACGCCCACCGGACGAACTCGTGGTCCTCGAAAACGGCTGGCAGATGTACGCCAACCTGCTCCACGGGCAGAAAACCGGCCTTTTTCTGGACCAGCGCGAAAACCGGCGCGAATTGATGCGCTGGTGTGGTGGCAAGCGTCTGCTCAACTGCTTTGCGTACAATGGTGGCTTTTCGCTGGCTGCGGCACTGGGCGGGGCACGTTTCGTCGAAAGCGTGGATATGGCCGCCGAGGCACTCGAAGATGCCCGGCGCACATTCGTCCTCAACGGCCTGGATCCCGATGCGCACGCCTTCACCCGTGCCGATGTGTTCGATCTGCTCGAACGCTATACACGTGAAGGACGCACGTTCGACGTGGTTGTCCTCGACCCACCGAGTTTCGCGCGTAGCAAACGCCAGCGCCACAAGGCCATTCGCGCTTATACCCGCTTGAACGCGCTGGCGCTGCAACTCATCCCGCCGGGCGGCTTGTTGGTTTCATCCAGTTGCACCGCGCAGGTCTCGCATGACGACTTTTTGGCGATGCTGGTCACCGCCGCTGCGCGTGCTGGCCGGCGTTTGCGCATTCTCCACGATGCCGGTCACCCGCTCGATCACCCTGTCGCACCACACTTCCCCGAAGGGCGCTATCTCAAATTCGTCATCGCGCATGTGGTGGAAGTCCCGTAATCTTTGTGCAACCTTTCACGAATTGCCAATCTCTCGGCTCGACGGTATCATACGCCCGCCACGCCAAACAAAAAACCGTGCAACGTGCACGCGGAACAACCCGTAAGGAGGCGAACGATGAAGAAGCCGATTCGTGTTGCCGTAACCGGTGCTGCCGGGAACATTGGGTACTCGCTCCTCTTCCGCATTGCTGCTGGCGACATGTTTGGCCCCGACCAGCCCGTTATCCTGCAAATGCTCGAAATCACGCCGGCACTTTCTGCTCTGAAAGGCGTAGCGATGGAACTCGAAGATTGCGCCTTTCCCCTGCTCTACGACATGGTGCTGACCGACGACCCCAACGTAGCGTTCCGCGATGCCAACTGGGCGTTGTTGGTGGGGGCAAAGCCGCGCGGCAAAGGGCAGGAGCGCAAAGACCTCATCCGCGACAACGGCCCCATTTTCGTCGGACAGGGTCGTGCGCTCAACGAAAACGTCGCCGACGATATCCGTGTCGTCGTGGTGGGCAACCCTGCCAACACCAATGCGCTGATTGCGATGAGCAATGCGCCCGACATTCCCAACGAACGCTTCACCGCCATGACCCGCCTCGACCACAACCGCGCCATCAACCAGGTGGCCAAGAAAGCGGGCGTCCATGTGACCGATGTGCAGCGCATCATCATCTGGGGGAACCACTCGGCAACGCAGGTGCCCGACATTACACATGCCCTCATCGAGGGCAAGCCGGCGCCAAGCGTCATCGACGATGACGAATGGGTGCGCAACGAGTTCATCCCGACGGTGCAGCAGCGTGGGCGTGCCATCATCGAAGCGCGTGGGCACTCCTCGGCCGCTTCCGCTGCCAACGCCTTGATCGACCACGTGCGCTCGTGGGCACTCGGGACGCCCGAAGGCGATTGGGTCTCCATGGCGGTGCCTTCGCACCTCGGCGACTACGGCATTCCCGAAGGGGTCATCTTCTCGTACCCCGTGGTCTGCAAGGATGGTGCCTACGAAGTCGTCGATGGACTGGAACACCCCGACTGGGTGAAGCCGCTCATCGAACGCACAGCGCAAGAACTGCTCGAAGAACGCGAAGCGATCAAGGATTTGCTCAATCCGTAAGGTGATGTGCCTGTGGAAGTGGGGAGTGTCACAGGCACTCCCCACTTTGTTTTGTCAACGCGGGGCAGTGAGGGAACCATTTTATGGCCGAGACAACCGACCTGGCGGTCATCATCGTCTCATACAACACGCGCGACCTCTTGCAGCGTGCGATTGCAAGCCTGCAATCGAGCGTGCGCACGTATGGTCCCCGCAACACACGTATCATCGTGGTGGACAATGCGAGCCACGATGGCAGCGCTGAGATGGTGCGGCAGACCTTCCTCGACGTGGAAGTGCTGGAACCGGGTGCAAACCTGGGGTTTGCGCGTGCCAACAACCTGGCATTGCGCCATCTTGGTTTTCCGCATGGCGATCCCCTTCCCGACGCCGTCTGGTTACTCAACCCCGATACTGAAACCGTGGGTGATGCCCCTGCGCAGTTGCTGGCGCACCTGCGGGCAAACCCCGATGTGGCGGCGGTGGGGCCTCGTTTGCAGTATGGCGATGGGCGTTTTCAACATGGGGCATTCGCCTTTCCTGGCTTGTGGCAAATCGCGTTCGACCTGTTCCCGTTGCCTGCGCGGCTCTACGAAACACGGTTGAATGGGCGCTACCCGCGTGCATGGTATGCGCGTGGCACGCCATTCGATGTGGACATGCTGTTGGGGGCGGCGCTCATGGTGCGCCGTGAAGCCGTACAACAGATCGGCTTGCTCGACGACGGCTACTTCATGTACGTCGAAGAGCTGGATTGGTGCCGCCGCATGAAACAAGCAGGCTGGCGTGTACAGCTTGTGCCGACCGCGCTGGTCATTCACCATGAAGGGCAGAGCACGCGCCAATTTCGCGAGGAGATGTTTCGCGCCTTGTGGCGCAGTCGGCTGCGCTACTACGCCAAATTCTCGCCGCGCCCCTACGTCTGGCTGGTGCGGGCGTTGGTGGCGCTGGGGCTGGCATGGAAGAAGCGTCAGACGCAGGGGGGCTGAGCCATGCCCGAACCAACGGTGAGTGTCGTTGTGCTCACGCGCAACGAGGAGCGCCATTTGCCTGGTTGCCTGGAAACACTGGGCTGGGCGGATGAGGTGTTGGTGCTCGATAGCGGCAGCACTGATCGCACGTTGGCGATTGCTCGCGCAGCAGGGGTGCGGATCGAAGAACGCGCCTTCACCCACTTTGGCGACCAACGGCAAGCGGCGTTGGAGATGGCGCAGGGCGCGTGGGTCTTTTTCGTGGATGCCGATGAGCGGGTCCCACCTGAATTGGCGGCAGAAGTGCGGCGTGTTGTGCAACGCCACCGCCCAGAAGTGGGGTGGTGGGTGCCGCGGCGCAACTTCTTTTGGGGCAAAGAGGTGCGCCATACCGGTTGGTTCCCCGACTATCAGTTACGCCTGCTGAAAAAGGGATATGCTCGCTACGATAGAACTGAACTGGTGCACGAAGTGGCAACGGTCGAGGGTGAGACCGGCTATCTCCAAACACCGCTCGTTCACTTGAACTATGACTCGTGGCGTGAATTTTTTGCCAAACAGGCGGCGTATGCGCGATACGAAGCCGACCGCTGGGTGCTCGAAGGGCGGCGCGTGCGGTGGCGCACTTTTGTGTTGCAACCCATACGCGGGTTTTGGCGGCGGTATGTGCGCTGGCAAGGGTGGCGTGATGGCTTACTGGGGTTGCAACTCAGCCTGGCGATGGCGTGGTTCGAGTGGGAAGTGGCGCGGTTGGTCTGGCAGCGTCAGCGGGAGATGTCGCGCACTGCTTAGCGCGCCAGTGGTCGTAGCGTCGCCGTCGTCTTCTCGATTTCTTTTTCCTCAGGGATTGTTTCTTCTGGGGGTGGCGGCAAGCGGAGTGCCAGCAACGCCGCCAGCACAAACACCACGCCGGCAAAGATGAAGGTCTCGCGAATGCCGAACCACATGGCAATGGCCGAGCCTGTCAGTGGTGCCACGGTGCGCCCGGCAGACCCAACCGAAGCGTCAAGTCCATACACAGCACCTTCCTGGCCGGGGGGGCTGTATTGTGCTAGCAATGCTCCCAACGCGGGGAGAATGCCCCCCACAGCGGCGCCGGCAATAGCATTCAGCACGACCAGTTGCCAGGGAGATGTGGCAAGCGCCTGGGGAAAGTAGCCGACCGCGGCGAGCAATGCCGATGCCACCAGCACTCGTTTGTGCCCCACTTTGTCGCCGATACGCCCCAGCACAACCGCGCTGAATGTGCTCATGGCCGAACCAACCCCGCTGACCAGCCCCGTGACCGTGCCGACAGTGTTGCTGTTACTCATCAGCGATTGGATGAACAGGGGAAGCATCGGCATGACAGACATGCGGCTGAGGTTGTTGAGGAAGCGCACTGCAAAGGTGGGCAACACGCCTGGCAGGTGAAGCACATTGCGCCAGCTTTCCAGTAAGCTGATGCGTTGCTGCGAGGCGGATGTCGTTCGTGGGGGCTCGTGAATGCCAAAGTGAACGAGTACACCTGCAAGGAAGAGCAGCACCGATGTGAGCACAAAGGTGGCGCGAAACCCAACCGTATCCGCCATGATACCACCAATGACAGGGCCCACGGCAATCCCCGCCCAGAGCGCCACCTGCAACAAGCCCAGGGCAAAGCCACTGTGCTTGCGTGGCGTGGCGGCAGCGACCAGCGCAATCGTGGCGGTCACAGTACCAGTAATCAGCCCCTGAATGGCCCGCAAGAGAGCCAACTCTTCTGCTGAGCGCGCAAACCCCATCGCCAGCAAAATGACGGCACCACCGAATGTGGCGCGTTGCACCATCAATTTGCGCCCATAACGGTCGGCAAGGCTTCCCCAAATGGGGGCGCTAAGCATCATCGTGAAGGCTTGTACTGCAAACACAATCCCCGACCAGAATTCCACACTGCCGCCAGTGCGAATGCCGAGGTGTTGCACATAGAGCGGCAGAAAGGGAAAGACCAGCGAAAAGCCCAGCCCCGCCATCAGTTGGGCAAGGAAGGCAATCGCCAGGGTGCGATGCCAGGGTTCGGAACCGATCGTTCGCCATGTACGCATAATAGTTTCCTTTGCTAAGTTTTTGGGCGGATAATACAAAATCGTGAAGGGATCACAAATCGCGTAGGTGCCATCACTCTCCACTCTCCAATTCCCCACTCTCCAATCTCCATTCGCCCCACCTCCCTTGCAACTTTCACATTCAACATTCCACATCGAACATTCATCTTTCGGTTTAAGGCAAGTTTGCATTGTTAGGTTTTGCATCATGCCATTTTTTGTGGAAAGATATGAAAAAGTTTCTTTTTTCACAAAAGGGGTTGACAACGCTTCTTTCGATGTGTTATAATCTCACGCGGTAGTCGTTCCCAGTGAAGCGTATTGTTCTTTTGCCAACTTTTCTCCCGATCCTGTTCGCAGAACACGCAATGCCAGCGCCAGGAGCCGCCCTTTTCTCTATGGCGCTGGTTCTTTGTGTAGGAGGTGTTTCAGTGAATACTATCCAGGAACAGATGCAAAGTGCCAAAGCCCTTCTCGAGAAAGCGCGTGAGCGCGGCTATGTGACGGCCAATGAGTTGCTCGACGTATTCCCGGAGGCCGAGGAGGCGCTCAGTCAACTTGATGAAATTTTCGAGCTTCTTGAGGAAGAAGGCATTCGCGTCTTCCAGACGGAAGAAGAAGCCAAAGCCGAGATGGCACGGCAGGCACAGCCTTCGCGCGATGAATTGCCCATGGACATGGAATCGGCGGTGCCGGAGACACCCGTATATGACCTTTCGGGCATCGATATTGAAGATACGGTCAGCCTCTACTTGCGCGAAGTTGGCAGTGTCCCGCTTCTGACTGCTGAGCAGGAAGTCGAATTGGCGAAGCAGATGGAAGCCGGTCGCATGGCACGTGAGCGTTTGGAAGCAGAAGAATACACCGATGACCTTGAAAAGGCGCAGTTGGAACGGTTGGTCCGTCTGGGTGAAATGGCGCGTGACCACCTCATCAAAGCCAACTCGCGCCTGGTGGTGAGCATCGCCAAACGATATATGAACCAGGGCGTCCCCTTCCTCGACCTCATTCAGGAAGGCAACCTGGGCTTGATGCGTGCGGTGGACAAATTTGACTACAAGCGTGGGTATAAGTTCAGCACTTACGCAACATGGTGGATCCGCCAGGCGATTACCCGCGCGATTGCTGATCAAGGGCGTACCATTCGTGTGCCAGTCCATATGAGTGATCGCATTCGGAAACTGTACGGTGTGAGCCGTGAACTGGAACAAAAACTGGGGCGTGAGCCAACCCCGCAAGAAATTGCTGAGGCGATGGACATCTCGCCGCAGAAAGTGCGCTGGATGTTGCGGATTAGCCGTCGCCCGCTGAGCCTCGAAAAACCTGTGGGTGAGGATGGCGACAGTGAGTTGGGAGCGTTCATCGAAGACGAAGATTCACCAGCACCGACGGACGTTGCCAGCAACAAGCTGTTGCGCCAAGAGCTCGAACGCGCACTCAGCACCATCGACCCGCGCGAGGCTCGTATTTTACGCCTGCGCTTTGGCCTGATCGATGGGCGTGCGCACACGCTGGAAGAGTTGGGCCAAAAATTCGGATTGACACGTGAGCGTATTCGTCAGATCGAAGGTGAAGCCTTGCGCCGCCTGCGCCACCCCAGTCGTAGCCGTCGCCTCAAAGATTATCTCAATCCCTGATGTATTTTGCGATACCAAAGGGGCTGCTCATATCGTAGGTGAGCAGCCCCTTTTTGTATTGGCAAGCAACGCAAGAGTCTGGTGATTACCCAGATCTCTGCAAAGAAGTGAAAACGTGGCACAAGCCACACAGGAAGCGCTGAGAGCATGTTGGCGTCCATTCACCCGTCTGTTTTCAGACCGACGGCGCCAGCGCAGCCAACGTACCGGTGGTGGCAATCGACCCGGTACCGTTCGAAAAGCCCTCTGCACGGCAAGTGGATGGGGTGAGCAAGGGATCCAAACGCATCTCGCCTGACCTCGAGAGGCACGCACGCCTGACGTTACTTCAAGGAGCGACGCACCTGGCAGGTGCGTCGCTCCTC
>WFOS01000075.1 GCA_015487975.1 Ardenticatena sp. | reverse complement strand
TCCCCCACCCCGACGCCGACGCCGCCGCCAGCGGCGCGGTTGCTCATCAGCGAAGTCGTGTACGACGGGACGCAGAGCGGGGACGGCGACGAATTCGTCGAGATCTACAATCCCAATGCCTTTCCAATTGCGCTGAATGGTTGGGGCATTGGCGATGAAGAAACCCCAGGTGGCAATGAAGGTATGTACCGCTTCGATGCCTCGTTCACGCTCTCTCCACAGGCCACGCTTGTCATTGCTCGCGACGCGGCTGCGTTTCATGCCCGCTTTGGGATCTGGCCTGATGCGGAAATGAACCCCATCAACGATACCCCACATGTCCCCACACTCATGCGCGATACGACATGGGGCCGTGGAGAGTGGGCGCTCAGCAACAACGGTGATGAAGTGGTGTTGGTTGACCCCTTCGGGCGGCTCGTCGATGCGCTGCCCTTCCGCAATGCCGACTACACGGCCGTGGGACGCACAGGAGACGACATCGGCGCCCCAGCCCCGCGGGCTTTGCAACGTGTGGTTGATTTGAACAGCACACACCTGAACGACATCCTGGCCTATCGCCTGCCAGACCCCGGCGAAGCGCTGCATCTGCCTGCCCCACCAACCACGTCGCCACCGGCATATGCATTTGGTCCATTCCGTGCCTACCGCGGCGTTTTGCACGCCCACACCACGTACAGCGACGGAAGTGGCCCCCCGCCCTTCGCATTCGCCACAGGACGCGCAAACGGGCTGCACTTTCTCGCCCTCAGCGACCACAGCCACTGGTTCACCGAAGGTGAATGGGAACGCTTGGGACAAGCCGCCGATACGGCCAATGCCCCCGGCGCATTCGTTGCCTTGCGAGCGTTCGAGTGGACAAGCCGCGCGCATGGGCATATCAACGTTTGGCGCACAGATGATTTCTTTTCGCGCGAGATGCCCGACGGGGAATCGGTGCAAGCACTCTACGACTGGCTGGGAGCGCGGCCCAGGGCCCTGGCAGAATTCAATCACCCATTCGAGGGGCATTTCGACGATTTTCTGCCCCGCACAGACCTGCGCGACCAGATGGTGTTGCAAGAGATTGCGAACGGAGCAGCCATTCTGCGCTTCGCCGACGCCTACTGGCGTGCCCTGTGGCGCGGCTGGCGTGTCGCACCGGTTGCCAACCTGGACACCGAAACCGCCGATTGGGGGCGGGACGGCGAGTTGCGTGCAGGCCTCCTTGCCCCCACCCTGACACGTGAAGCCCTGTTCGACGCCATGCAGGCCCGACGAGCGTTCAGCACCGAGGATGCCTCGCTGGCGATTGCGCTGCGAAGTGGCACAACCTGGATGGGCAGCGAAATTCAGCCCGGCCAGCACACGTTCACTCTCTACGTCGCCGATGCAGATGCTGAACCGCTGACGCTGGAACTTTGGCGCGAAGGCGCACCCATCTGGCACGCAGTTCTTCGTCCATCCAACACACCAATCACGCGCACCATCACGCTCGAAGCCAGACCCGGCGAGATCTTCGTGGCACGGGCAGTCCAGCGCGACGGGCAAGAAGCATGGAGCGCTCCACTCTGGGTATCGGGCGAATGGCAACCGCCAGCCATCTTCATCAACGAACTGTTGCCCGCCCCGCGTGAACAGGACTGGAACGCCGATGGCATCAGCGACAGCAACGATGAGTGGATCGAACTCTACAACCCGCTTGACCGCCCGGTTGGGTTGGGTGGCTGGCAACTGGATGATGAAGAAGGGGGCAGCCGCCCATACACATTCCCTCTCGGCACGGTCTTGCCCGCCCACAGCTACCTCGTGCTCTTCAAGCAACAAACCGGCGTCAGCCTGAACGATACTGGCGACACAGCCCGCCTGCTGGCCCCAACTGGGGCAGTGGTGAGCACCATCTCCTACACCCACGCCCCCGACGACGGCTCGATTGCTCGCGATGAGAAAGGGCGTCTGCACACCAACTGGCCTCCCAGCCCTGGCGCACACAACCGCGCCCCAGACACCCCTGGCACCCCCACACCACTGCCACCACCGCTCTACGCGCTGGCACAGGCACGCCAGATGCCCATTGGCACACGATTACGTGTGGAAGGCGTCGTGAGTGTTCCGCCGAACGTGCTGGGAGCAGGCATCTTCTACGTGCAGGATGACGACGCCGGGCTCAAAATATACGCGCCCAACACCGAAATACCGCCACTCGCCCCTGGCGATCGGGTACGTCTCACCGGTATCTTGGGCACGTTCCACAATGAGATGGAATTGCGCCTCGACTCAAACGAAGGCGTGGTTCTCCTGGGGACCGGGGAACTGCCTGATCCCATCCCGGTCGCGGGTGCGCTGCAACCAATACACGAAGGGCGGCTCGTGCAGGTGAGCGGAAGCGTAGCGCGGTGGGCCTACAATCGCTGGTGGCTGACGGTGGGGAATGCCCAGGTCGAAGTGTATGTGCGGCAAAGCACGGGGCTTCGCCGCCCCTGGCTAGAAGAAGGGATGCACCAGCAGGTTGTGGGGGTCGCCACCACGTGGGACGAAAGCATGCGCATTCTGCCCTTCGATACCGCGCACATTGGCATACCAACGCCGCAAGAAGCCAGACAAGCCACGCAAAAGCAGCGTGTGCCAATTCATTTCACGCGCTACACCGTGCACTTGCGCTTCTGGCAGCGGTATTTTGCGCTCTAAACGCACAGACGCCCGCCAGGTTGGCGGGCGTCTTGCTGCGTATCTGTTCGCTCCCTAATCTTTGGGCATCGCTTTCAGCGCTTCGTATGCCGGGCGGACAACCGTCTCTGGATAGGTCGGCTCGGTGATGCACCAGTAATACTGCTCATCCTCGGGTGTCCAGTCGTAGTTGCAGACGTAGATGAGCGACATCACCCCAATCCAGGGGCGCCAGTTTTCTTTGGCAAACTGGTACGCTCGCACCAGGTAATCGGCTTGCTGCTCGGGGGTCACGGCGTGCCAGTTGTAGGGAGAATCGGGGCGGGGGTCGGTCGTCCACCCCATTTCGAGAATGGCTACACGGCGGTTGCCGTCGCCATATTCCACCATGACGGCGCGCAAATCTTCCACACGGCGGAAGGTGAACCAGCGCCCACGCCCATACAAATCAGGATTGGCTTCCACCTCATCCGGGCTGACTTCGGGTGGGGCTTTGAAGCCAGGTGCATGGGCACCGAGCATGTCGAAATACCCCTGGCTATTGCCGCCCATGGCTTCGTACATACCACGCAAGTACTCGACATCGTTCATGGCGACCGGCATGGGCCCCCCGGTGGGCGACAACCCGGCGCTGATGACAATCGCGTTGGGGTCAGCGCTTTTGATGGCGTTGTAGGCCACGCGGAGCATTCCCACGTATTCGGCAGGGTTGGGTGGCTGGTTGCACCATTCACGTGCCAGATTGGGCTCGTTCCAAATCGAATAGGCTGCAATGCGCCCCTTGTAGCGGCTCGCCATGGCATAGAGAAAATCGGCGTAGTCTTGCATGTTTTGGGGCGGGCCCATTTCACCGCCGCCAGTGCAGTTGGGATTTGCCCATCCCGGCTGGCGGTCAACACGAGCGAGAATTTTCAAACCAAACCCATCATGCGCCATCTCGACGATTCTATCGGGGCGGCTCCAATCGAAGGCGCCTTTCGCCGCCCCCTCGATCTCACGCCAGGCAAAGTCCTGCTTCACCCAGCGGAATCCCGCATCGCGAATCAATCCCAGGTCGCGGTGTGCCACTTCGGGACGCCACCACATGAACGCCTGCATTCCGTAGTCGGGCGACGTCATCACGTCCATGAAATCGGACGTGGTCGTTGGCGGCGTGGTTGGTTCGGAGGTGGGCTGTCCGGTTTCTTGCTCGCTACCGGTTTCACCCTCGGTTTGCCCTTCGACCGTTGCACTTATTGCTGTCGGCTCAACAGTTGATCCTGTTTCCGGTTGGGGCGCTTCGGTCGTGGCTGTGGGGATCGGCGTAAAGGTTGGTTTGAGCGTCAACGCGGTCGTCGGCGTCACAGCGGCTCCGTCGCTCCCACCACATGCCACCAACAATGCCAGCAGCGCTATGAGTGCCAAAGTCAACCACTGTTTTCTCATGCCAAGCTCCTTTCGTCTTACGTGAACGAAGGGTGACGCCTGCTGCGCCACCCTTCTTGCCAGATCTGTTCCGTCTCTTTACTTTGGCATCGACGCCAACGCATGATAGGTTGGCAGCGGGTTCCCATATTCGTCCACAATGCCCCACTGCGCCTGTTCAGAGCCGGGTGCGACCATCTTGAAGTTGAGGTTCCAAAGAATCATACCGCCAACCCAGCCCCAATTCTTTGCCATCTGATACGCTTGTACTGTCCAGGCAGCCTGTTCTTCGTAGGTGTTGTCGTTTGCGTAGGCATAATTCTCGTTGACAGCTGGACCAACCGCCCAACCAAACTCGGTTGCCCAAATCTTCTTGCCCGAATCACCGTTGGCGACCATGACGTTCCGGTAGCCCTCCATTGTCCCACGGAAGCACCAAGAGTGGTGACGGTTTTCGAACGGGCCACGGAACGTTGCCGTGGGGTCCTGTACCGTGCGCCAATCGCCATCAGCGGGGCAGTTGTAGCCACTGGGATGTGCGCCAATGGCGTCGCTGTAATTCTTCAAACCAGCGTTGTACATTTCTTGCAGGTATTCTATGTCATCGCGAGCAAGATTGCCCACGTTGCCAGCCGGCGTGAGCGCCCCACTGATGACGATAACGCTGGGGCAGGCTTCTTTGATGGCCACATAGGCTGGTTTCAGCAGGTTCATGTAGTCGGCAGCGCTGAGCGGCTGGTTGCCCCATTCGTAGTGCAGGTTCTGTTCGTTCCAGACTTCGATCGCGCCAAGGCTCGACCCACAATAGCGTCTGGCCACTTCACGCACGAAGTTCGCATAGGTATTGGGGTCGGCTGGTGGGCCTTCGACGCTCAAATCAGCGCCAGCAGGGCGTGCCCATTGCGGGGCCTTCACAATCGAAAAGAGCACTTTGATGCCATGGCGGTTTGCCGAATCGATGATGGCATCCATTTCGCCCCACTGAATCTGCCCCGGTGCCGGCTCGAAGACTTTCCATTCGATTTGCTGCTTCACCCAGCCGAAGCCCAATCCTTGCACCAGTTGCATAATCTGGTCTTTGTTCACGTAAATCATGTGCGCCTGAATGCCATAGGCCATTGGCCCGCTTGGCGCTGTACTGGGCGGCGGCGGAGCAGCCGGCTTTGGCGTCGGGGTGGGCGTTGGCGCATTCGGGTCAGGGGTCGCCGTCGGTTCCGGCGTTGCTGTCGGCTCTGGCGTTGGCGTCGGTGTTGGTGTTGGCGTTGCTTCTGGCGTTGGGGTAGGCGAGGGAATCACCACTTCTTGCGAAAATTCGCCATACGTCGTGGCACCGCCATCGTCTGAAAGCCCAACAACGATTTGATAGCGCCCACTCTCTTCGGGAACAGCCAATGCGACGGTATCGCTCAAGTCGCGCACATCGTTGACGACTTCTTCGCCCTGCTCGTTACGCACCTTGACGATGAGCGAGAAGGTGTTTTGCTGCGCCACTTGGGCGGCATTGCCAGAACGATACGCTTCGACGACATCCAGCACCGCTGGATTGGCAAGGTGGGCGTCCGCCGTCGTAACGCCAGCCAGGTTGAAAGATTGCAAGAGACTCAACTTGTAGGCCACCGAAGCAGGCGTTTCTAGGTGCAATACACGCTGAACATTCGACGAATCTGCGAATGTGATACGTGTTGTGTTGACGACCGGATCGGTGAAGAAGGTGCCATTTTTCAGAGCCGGCAGGTTGAATGTGATGTCTTGACCAGGCGTTACCTCCGCCGATTCAAGGTCGATTTCCACCTGCGCCAACGTCGCCAACACTTCGGGGTAAGGCACACCAACAGGCGTTTGCCCCGACATGTCATATGTCCCGACGGGCAACACTGCTTCCAACTCGTAGCGGTTGACTTTGCCAGTCACCCATGTGAGCAATGCCTGCACATCGCCCCCTTCGCGCCACGCTTCGGGGTTGAGCGGGAGCGTCAGGCGCACCTGGTCGGCGGCATTCCCAATCGCCACCAGGTCGTATGCTCCACTATCGAAGTCGGTTTCGGAGATGCGCTGTGGGGTTGGCACGCGCACAACCAGCACTTTGCCACGTTCGTGCAGCGCATCGGCCAAGTCGCGAATGAATCCGGCGAACTCTTTTCGCAACGCCGGGTCCACGTTGCGGTAATCGATTTCCACCCCATCGTAATTGCGCTCGACAGCCAACGCCACCAATTGGGCGATGTGGTCGCGAATGACCAGCGGCTGAACGAGAATGTTGTCGGTCAAGTCGCTGCGAATGACGCCATCGGCTTGCTGGTTGTGGACCACAGGCACCACCAACACGCCGCTTTCGCGCAAGCCGGCAGGCTCTTCCGCAAGTTGCCCCAGCGTCCCATCGGCATTGGTCATGTAAAGGCGTGGGCTCGCCACATTGGCCACACGCACAAGCGTTTGTGCATTGGTCACCCCAGGCGCCAGTTCGACGCCCACCGTGGGAACCACAGCAGTCGTTTGCATCACAGCAAAGGCACGTGGCACACGGTCCAGATACGCATCAATTTCATCATCCTCACGATACAGCGTATGTGGCGCCCATGCCCATTGCGTCCCATCCCAGACGTAGACATCCAGCGTTTCGTATGGCTCGGATTCATTCGGAATTGGAATCGCAAGCCGCAAACGCACGTCCGCTTCCTCTGCGTCACGTGCATCGAGCACGTACACCGGGCTACGCAGGGTCACTTGCGGCGGCAGCGCTTGCAATGCCATGGCCATTTCCTGCTGCAATGCTTCATCCGCGAGCGGAATATTGCCTTCCAGGAATTCCACCCGCGGTATGCTTCCCATGCGTACTTTCAACGGTGATTGCGCCTCCTCAACCACCACTTGTGTCCCGTCCGGATCGTTGAGCGATGCCCCCACCGGAATTTCTGCATACCCTCGATCAAGGAGACGGTCGAAGAGCGAGATCGGTGGGAGCCAAAGCGCCAACAGCAACAAAAGTGGAATCACGACGAAGGAGACAATCCGCGCGGTAGGACCATCGAAGAGGGCTGTCAACGTGTCCCACACTGTTGGCGATTGCGGCGTTTGTTCATGTTCCATCGAGTCAACCTCCATGCACATTGGTTCACAGCAAAAGAGCCAAAGGCATCATCCCAGGGGCTTCCCTTTCATTCTGATGCACAATGGCTCTTTCTTGTTCAAAAACTTCACTGCTTCACCAATACAGACTTTGTCCTGTTGCCGAAAACCGGCGCGGATTGTAGCACAGCCGACTTTGAACGCCAAAAGGTCAAAAAAATATGCTTTTGTGGCAAAAAACAGGAGAAGCACTACCACTGAGCGGAAGCAGGCTTGTACGGGGGGGGATTCAATCTCTTGTCGTATCGGTGATGGCACGACACCTGCCAGGTGATTGCTCTCTGGCACTCCTCACGCGCCTTCATACTGGCGGCGGTAGAGCCGCGCATACAGACCGTTTTGTGCCAGCAACGTCGCATGGTCACCTTCCTCGACAATGCGTCCACCATCCAGCACAAGAATGCGGTGTGCAATGCGCACGCTACTGAGACGATGCGCGATGAGAATGGTCGTACGCCCCGGCAGAACGTGCGCCAACGCTGCCTGGATGGCGCTCTCGCTCTCACTATCCAACGCGGACGTTGCTTCATCCAGAATGAGGATCCGTGGATTGCGCAAAATAGCCCGTGCCAGGGCAATACGCTGACGCTGCCCTCCACTGAGTTTCACACCACGTTCCCCCACAGGCGTTTCATACCCCTGTGGCAATGCCATGATGAAGTCATGGGCGTAGGCCGCTTTGGCAGCAGCTTCCACTTCGGCGTCCGTGGCATCTAGGCGGCCGTAGCGAATGTTCTCGCGTACGGTCGTGGCAAACAGGATGGTTTCTTGGGGCACAAGCGCCACTTGTGCCCGTAGGCTTTCAATCGTCACATGGCGCAGGTCATGCCCATCGAGGAGCACACGCCCCGTCGTGGGGTCGTACAATCGCAAGACCAGATTGGCCAGCGTGGTTTTGCCTGCACCGCTGGGCCCCACCAACGCCACCACTTCTCCCGGAGCAATGCGCAGCGAGAGATCGCGCAGCACAGGCGCTTGCGTCGTGTAGGCAAATGAAACCTGTTCGAAACGAATTTCCCCTCGCACTGGCGGTAATGCCCGAGCATGGGGCGCGTTCGTGATGGCAGGTGGCGTATCCAACAGGGCAAACAAACGCTGTGCCGCCCCCAACGTCTGCTGATACGCCCCATACCCTCCTGCCAGCGCATTCACCGAGCCATTGATGAGGCTGGCATAAAAGAAGAAAGCAAATGCTTCCCCCACCGTCAGGGTTCCACGAAGCGCCTGCTGCCCAGCAAACCATGCCACCACCACAAATGCAGCCATGAAAAGCAAGTTCACCATTGGCGTCAGCAGCGCCAGCACCCGTGCACGGCGCAACGCCGCTTGCACCGTTTGCTGCACCCGGTTGGCAAACTGTTCGCGTGCATACGCTTCTCGCCCAAACGCCTGCACAAGCCGCATATTCGCCAACATCTCACTCGCCACCGCCATTGCCTCGGCCAGATGGTGTTGCATGGCCTCACTTTCACGCCGAAGCACCCGACCACTCAACCGTGTTATCACGCCTACCAGCGGCATCACTACCAACACCAGGGCTGCCAGTTGCCAATTCAACCAAAAGAGGATGAAAACTGCCCCAACCAGCCGGAGCGCGTGAAGCACCATGGTCGTGAGATTGGTGGTCACCCACTGCTGAACAATCGCAATGTCGCTGGTCAGACGCGAAACGAGTTCGCCACTGCGCTCATTGTCGAAAAAGGGGAGCGAAAGCCGCAACAGGTGCTCGAAGAGATGCAGGCGCAGGTCAGCAGTCATCTGCTCGCCAACACGATGGAGCAGATAAGTTTCGGCAGCACGACTGCATGCACGTGCCACCAACACCCCAAGGAGCACCCCCGCCGCGCGGTTCAGCACGGCGGAATTGCCTTCCACGAACGCTCCATTGACCATATCGCGAAAGAGCAGCGGGATGGTCAGCGCCAACCCCGCCGAAAGAAGGGCAGCACCCATTCCAAGCCCTAGCAACAGACGGTAGGGCCATAGAAAGCGGAACAGACGTTGCACATCACGCAAACGGTTCGGCATGGGATTGGTGCGGAAATGAAGAAAATGGCGAGGGGGATCTGCCCTCGCCATTCAGTGTTGACTAGCTTACTGTTGCTCAGGCATGGATTCGCCGAGCACTTCGTCCACCAACCCATACGCTTTGGCCTGGTGGGCGTCCATGAAGAAGTCGCGGTCGGTGTCGGCCTTGATGCGTTCCAACGACTGACCGGTGTGCTTCGCCAGAATGTTTTCCAACCGTTCACGTAGGCGCAGAATTTCACGCGCGTGAATCTCGATGTCGGTGGCCTGTCCGGTAATCCCCCCGCCGGCAATCAGCGGCTGGTGCATGTGAATGGTCGCATTGGGAAGTGCATAGCGCCGCCCCGGCGTCCCTGCTGCGAGCAGCACAGTGCCAAAACTCGCGGTTGAGCCAATCGCAAACGTGGCAATCGGCGCACGAATGAGTTGCATGGTGTCGTAAATGGCCAGCCCAGCATGCACCGAGCCGCCCGGGCTGTTGATGAACATTTGAATTTCGCGCTCTGGGTTTTCACGGTCGAGATAGAGCAACTGCGCGACAATCAGGTTGGCCACCTGCGATTCGATGGGCGTGCCCAAGAACACAATACGCTCTTTGAGCAATAGCGAATAAATATCGTAGGCGCGCTCGCCCCGTCCCGTCGTTTCAATCACCATGGGTACGAGTGCATTCAGCACCTCATACGGGTTGCGCATACATCCTCCTTGCTACATATCAGTTGATGACATCTCGGACTGGTCGCGTTGCATCGAAGCAAGCAAGCGGTTGAGCAACGCCACCAGCATATGCAATTCTTCATCCTCGAACGATTCGAAGAGCCTGGCGATGAGTGCATTCCGTGCTGCATGCACCTCTTGCACCAATTCTACCGCTTTTTCGGTCGGGATGACGAATACGACACGTCGATCGAGCGGATTGCGGCGCCGTTCCACCAGCTTCAACCGTTCCAGACGGTCGACAACGCCTGTCATGGTTGCTGCATCTTGCTGGGTCGCCTCGGCCAGCTGGTTCATGGCGCATTGTTGTTGCTTGACCATGTACGCCAACGCCAAAAACTGCGGCAACGTAATCCCGTACCGGCTAATATGCTGGTTGAAACGTTTTTGCGCAAGCCAACTCAGGTGCATGAGCAAGTGCGAGGCTTGCTCGATAGCGCGTTCACGTTCGACTGCCTGTTGATTGTTCACGCATCCGCCTCACAAACACTTCATCGCTTCAAAATTTTGCGTTGCAAATTATACTCAGCGCGAAGGTGGCGTCAACGGAACGGCCAACTGGTGATTCCCCAGATCGCTGCAAACAGGCGAAAAGGCACTGCTCCGTATAAAACGTGACACAAGCCACACAGGACGCGCCGAGAGCACGTTGGTGTCCATTCGCCCGTCTGTTTCCAGACCGACGGTTCCAGCGCAGCGAACGTACTGGTGGTGGCGATCGACCTGGTACCATTCGAAAAGCCCTCTACACGGCGAGTGGATGGGGTGCGCAAGGGATACGAAAGCACCCCGCCTGACCTCGAGAGGCACGCACGCCTGACGTGACTTCAAGGCGCGACGCACCTGGCAGGTGCGTCGCGCCTCCTGAGCTGAAGGCGGCATTCTCCAGCGGTGAGCAGGCGTTCCAGGGGAACTGGCTGGAAGCGGTGATGGCCCCACCAGGCTCAGGCTGCCCCGTAGGTGCGCCACAATACGCCCTCTTCGGGGTCTGGGGCGCCTCTAGCTTGCCTTTTCCACGCTCCGTCTCGTCTCTTCCCACCCACCACCACGTTTTGGGTCATCACCAGCCCCCAAATGCCTATCCGGCTTTTGGGGCGTGCATATCCCTGAGACCACACGCCGAGCGCACAGCGTTCCCATTCAGTGCGCTTCATCGCTCATCTCGAACCAGTCTGGGCGTCGCCAGCGTGCCAGCGCTCGCAACACCAAGTGCTCGTACGTTTCCTGGCGTCCAACCAGCCCCCCTGTCAACAAGCCAATGGCCCCCATTTTCTGCTTGGTGTTGTGCTCGCCAGCAAGGCGATCCATCAGCGTGCCGAGTTCGGCGCCCTCACGCAATCCGTCCGCAACACATGAAGGGAGCAAAATCAGCCCACCACCAGCCCAGCCGATACGCCCTTCACGGTCCACAATCGCGCACCACGCACCCGTGTACCATTCGCCATCATACTCGAAGACGCCACCTTCTATCCCCACGCCGAACGTCGCATCGGGGATGGCGGCCAGCGCCGCCACGGCGCGATTGCGTGCCCCCGCCCGCGTCTCATCGTGTCCGATGGGTTGAGGTGAAACACCGCTGGGAACATCGACGGCGCGAACATCCCAGGCAGTCGCCAGTCGGGCGAAAGCGCCCCGTACCGCCGCCACCTTGACCGGATTGCGACTACCTACCACGACAATGGGCATCGTTCTCCTCCTGAATCATTGTTCGCTGCTGCTGGTTTTGCCTACAATAGACAAGCCGCACCATGAAGCAAATGAGCAGAAACAGAAGGAGGTGCCAGATGAGTGAAGCCATTCTTGAACGCGCACAGGCGCAAGCGTTACTGAATGACGCTGGTCTGACGGCGTGGAAGGTGCTGGACGATGCGTTGGAACGCACATTCGCCACCGAAGGGTGGCCGACATCCTTGTTGCTGACGAATGCAATCGGATACGTGTGCGAGGCCGCATGGCATCATGCAGACATTCATGTTTCGTATAACCGCGTCGTCGTTCGCCTCTCAACGCACTCAGCCGGCGGCATCACGATGAAGGATATCGAGTTGGCACAAAAAATCGAGGAAGTCATCATGTGGCGCCCAGCCGAAGAGGCGGCATTGAGCGGTGTACCACGTCCATTCGTCTCTTGAAACCGCAAAGAGTACTTGTCAGCGCAAGTCGCTGTGCTACAATCCGCCCGCTCACAGAAAGGAGCGGGCCTTTTGATGGCATCGACGAATCCGATCGTGCTGAGCGCGCTGTTGCTGTTCGGCGCGGTTGCCATACCACGCATACCACGTCTTGACTGGCCACAGCGTCAGGTACTGACGCTGTGGCTAGCCGTATTGGGATTGTTGTCCACAGCCGCATTTGCCTCTTCCCCCACTTTTGCACGTGTGGTTTCTTCCTGGCAACAGTTCACTGGTCCTGCTCACGTGTTGAGCCTGGAAACAAGCACCGATGGTGTGCGTCTGGGAATGCTGGCGTTTCTGACTGTGGTGGGAGTGCTGGTCGCAGGATTGGATGAGAACTGGGAAGCCCCATCGCGCGAGTACATTACGGTTTTGCCTGCTGTTGCAACCGCTTTGCTGCTTCTGGGGCTTTCCGGCAACCTGCTTACGCTCCTATTCGCCTGGACGCTGCTGGATTTGCTGGCACTCCTTGTGCTTGGCTTTCCGGGGCGTTCAAACTGGGTCCTGATGGCGGGCATCCTGCAAGGTGGTGGGCTTTTCCTGGTGATGGTCGCGGCGCTACGCACATGGGTCTCTTCGGCCACACTCGCTTTCTTCGCTGCGACGACCGATTCACTCACGCTCCACTTGTTGCTCGCAGCCTTTGCGGTCCGCATGAGCCTCTACCCGCTCCACCTATTTGCTTGGCCCCATCAGCGAGTTCCCCCCCATACCCGCGCCGTGCTGCCTCTGCTGACACTGGCTGCTGGCGGTTTTTGGTGGCTAGTCTTCGGCACGCCCGACACGCTATTGTACGCACGGTTAGTATCTGTGCTCTTGGGGATAGGGCTGATAGCGTCGGGAGTCTTGTTCTGGCGTGCACGACGCCCTGCATTGCGCACTGCGGCTTTGACAACATGGCTTGGCGGAATGCTCACGCTGGCATTCCTGTTCAACACGCCAACATTGGCGCAAGCCATCTTGTGGAACGGGAGTTTCGCTGTGTCGGTGGTGGCGTTCCACGGGGGTCGTCGCCCATGGCGCGCGCCATCCAGCCTGGCGCTAGCCATTGCGTTGCTATCACTGAGCGGACTTCCGGGGGGAGCGCTGGGAGAAAGTGGGCGCTTGCTGGCGACACTTCTCACCACGGGGCATGACTGGCTCGCCACGGCACTGGTTGTCGGCATGAGCGCTATGTTTGCTGGCATATTGACGCTTGTGCGTGCCATAGCAGAGGAAAGCAACGATGAGAATGCGATAGCCGACGAAACACAACCAGCCGTATTCGACCGTGCATGGCTGGGGCTGGGTATTCTGGCACTAGCGTCATGGCCTTTCGTCGGGCGTCTGCTGGGTATCGCCCCGGTCGAGATGGCGACGACAGCCTTTCCCTGGGGGATTCACATCGCAGGGGTGGGGCTGGCATGGCTCGCGGCGCTGCTCTTCGTGCGGCTGGAAATGTCCGTCGTTGGGCTGACCGCCTGGCTCAACGCCCTGGCCGCCATCCTGAGCGCACGCTGGCTCTGGCAGGGCGTGGGATCGCTGGCGATGCTCCTCATGCGTGGCACACGTGGGGTGTTGCGTGTGTTGGAAGGCGAAAACTATGGCTGGCTGTTGCTCTTCCTCGTCATCATTCTGATTTTGCTCTCGTAGGCGTCTGATATGCTTGATCTGTTCGGATTGCTCACACCATTACAGCTCTCCGTCATTGCCGCTGTTACCGCAGCCATTATTGCAGTTGCGGTAGATTGGCGGTTACTGCTCTTCATGCTCTGTGTGGAATACGTTGCTGCCAGCTTGCTTCTGGCAACATTGCTACCAGCGCCGCTCACCGTCAGTCTCCTGGTTGGAGGATTTTTCGTGGCACTGTTGCTCTACTGGACAGGGCGGCATATTCAAGAAGCCATTGAAACCGCTACTGCGCCAGGTGGGTGGAGCGATATTGAGCACGAAGTGTTGCCCATGAGCATTTCGTTCCGCCTGCTGGCTCTGGTGGTGTGGGTGATTGGCTTGTTGGCGATGGAACAGCGCCTTCTGCTGCCAGCTGTCGAAGAGCATCTCATGACGGCTGCTCTCTGGATGGTGGCCATGAGCTTGCTCGCCATCATACTCACACGCGATCCCTTCAAAACGACCATTGCCGTTCTCCTCTTCGAGCAGGGGTTCGAGCTCATTTTCCTGGTGTTGGAACCGGGACTGGTGTTGATTGGGTTACTGGGTGTGACGAACATCCTTACCGCACTGGTGGGGGCGTATCTGACCATTGCCCGCAACCTGCGCTATGTCGAAGCCTTCCCCGACCCCCGCAGCCCGGACGCGTTGTTGCGTGCACTGGCAGCGTTTCAGCGGCAACGCACGCTTGCCCGTGAGGAGGAAGCCGAATGATAGCCACGTTGTTGGTGCTGGGGTTGCCGCTGCTTGCTGCACCGTTGGCATACCTTCTGCGGCGGCAAGAGGTGCTGGCGGCTGGCATTGTGGTGGTCACGCTGGCCGTGCACACGTTCCTATTGTGGAACTCCCCACCCGAAACGTTGGAAGTGCTGGGGCGTACGCTGGCGCTGGGGCGTCCGGGGCGCGTCTTCTTGATTGCTGCCAATGTGTGGGTGATTGGCGCCACACTCTACACGATGCGCATTTCCCAAGGATGGAGCATCTACTCCTTCTGGCTCGTCATTCAGGCCTTGTTCACCGGGGTCTTTCTTTTCCAAGATTTCATCCTGCGCATTCTGGTGTTCAAAGGTGCGTGGTTACTGGCGATTTTGCTCATTCAAAGTGGAACCATGGAACGCACACGCGCGGCAACGCGCATGCTCATCGTGATTATGCTGGCGACACCTGTGTTGCTGGCGGGGGGGCTCCTCGTCGGGCGTATCAACACCAATGCCGCGGACTTGTCGCTTGCCCCCGCCGCAGGCACATTGCTGGCGTTGGGCACAGCGCTCATCCTCGCCATTTTCCCGTTCCACGCCTGGGTACCGCAAGCTACCGAAGACGGGCCGCCACTTGTGACGGCATGGATGGTGGGCTTGTTCGGAACGGTTTTCCTGACCGTGCTGATCGAACTCCTGGCACAAAACCCCTGGGTCCTGAGCTTTGGCGGCATGACCACACTTTTGCGCGGGGCGGGCTTTATTCTGGTCATCAGTGGTGGCTTGTTTGCATTCAGCGAAACGCATCTGGGGCGGCTTTGGGCATATAGCATTCTCGCCGACCAGGGCTATATTTTGCTGGCGCTCAGCACTGGGAATGCAAGCGGTTTGCGGATTGTGCTCTTCCTGCTCGGGGCAAGGTTGCTGGCACTTCTCCTGAGCGGCATGGCCATTGCCACTATTCGCTACCGTGTAACATCACTCGAATTGGAGGCATTGCACGGCACAGCACAGCGGTTGCCACTCACCTAC
Source organism: Ardenticatena sp. (assembly GCA_015487975.1). Classification (GTDB taxonomy): domain Bacteria; phylum Chloroflexota; class Anaerolineae; order Ardenticatenales; family Ardenticatenaceae; genus Ardenticatena. The sequence continues at coordinate 18,050 of WFOS01000075.1, read as the reverse complement.
CTGGCGCTCCTGGGGGGCGGGCTCTCCTTCTTTGGCCTGCCGCTTTCGGTGGGGTTTGCTGGCCACTGGATGACGCTGCGTGCGCTCTTCCCCACCGCCTCGCCCTGGTTCTGGGCGACACTGGCCGCCACGTTCCTGGGCGTGCTGGGCTATGTTCGCGCCTTGCATGTTGCCGTTCAGGTTGAAGAAAGCACCAAAGTGCCCCTGCTTGATACAGAACCGCTCTCCGTCGCCCTGTTGATGACGGGCATGGTGGCGCTTTCGTCGCTCATCGCCCTGGCACCGCAAACCTTGTTGCCCCTGATCGAATTCGTCCTGCAAGCCCTGCACATTGCCTGAACCATCTTTTCCCTTGCAGAGAGACACCAACCATGTTTTATGCAAAAAATTGTACATTTTTGGTACATCTTTGTAACAATTTTGCTTGACGCTTGCTTTTACCCTGTGCTATCATTGAGAGCGACTGACACAGAATATGGAACGGCTGTTGACGCCAGGAGGAGATTGCATGAAGTCTTTTCGCATGTTTCTTTTCATCGTTCTACTGAGCACCTTCGCCCTGACGGCATGCGAACGCTCGCGTGAAGAAGTTGTGGGCGACCTTGTCCCTGCCGAAACATCCCAGGAAGAAACCACTGTCGAGGAACCCACCCCTACACAAGAAGGTGAAGTCGCGGCTTCGGTCGAACAGCCAACTGAAACCACCGAAGAAGCGATCGTCGAAATCGAAGCCCCAACACCAACGCCAGAAACCGCGCCCACCGAACAACCGCAACCCACACCCGAACCAGAAGCAACCGAAGTGGCGGTTGCCGAACCGACGCCGACCCCCGAAGTTGCTGCGTCAGAAGAAGGTGCGACGGAAACACCTGCATCCGAGACAGCGCCAGCAGGCGGCCCACGTGTGCACATCGTGCAAGAAGGCGAATGGCTGTACGCGATCGCACGCCAGTACGGCGTCTCGCCCGATGCCATCATCGCCGCCAACAACCTGCAACCACCCTACTCCGTCTATCCGGGGCAGGAACTCATCATCCCAGATGAAGCGCCAGAAGAAGCAGCCGATGAAGCCACAGGCGAGCGCGTTCACATCGTACAAGAAGGCGAATGGCTCTACGCCATCGCACGCCAGTACGGCGTCTCGCCCGATGCCATCATCGCTGCCAACAACCTGCAACCACCCTACTTCGTCTATCCGGGACAAGAACTCATTATCCCTGCTCCATAAGCCCCAACCACGTATTCGCCCGACCAGCCAAGCACTCTCCCAGGCGGGAGAGTGCTTTTGGTTCTTTCGCACAGTTTTTCATCGCCAAAGGCTTGTGCTAGCATGCGGCTATCTACAAGATGGAAGGAGGGTGAGTACGTATGGAAACGTGTTTCATTTGTGAAGAAAAACAAGTCGAAAGTCCCAACCCTGCCAATGCCGAATGCAGCGAATGCGGACGGTATGCCTGCTACGACCACATGATTCGCGTTCAGCGGGGTGAATTTTTGTGCCTGACCTGTTACGAAAGCAATGAAGAGTTCTACCGTGCGCACCGTCGTCTTATTCAACGGCCACGCTACAACGTGCCACGCAATCCCGCCGACGACCCGAACAAGAATCGGAGTTATGAGCGCCCGCTGGACGACATGCCCTCACCAGCACAAAGAGGAGGGGTACGCGGGCTTCTGGCTCGGCTGCGTAATCGCCTTGGTGGATAACCCCCACCTTGTAGGCTTTGTCGTGTTTCCAAAACAGGAGTGCGCCTGAGAGCACTCCTGTTTCGCTTGTTTGCCTGGCTATGTCAATCAAACAGGTGAGGCTGAACCATGCACACACAAACGTCACGCCGTCGGCCACCATTCCCCCCTATGGCGGCACTGCTAGTGGGCGTCGTCGCCGTCTCGACAGGCGCCATTTTCATTCGTCTGGCAGACGAAGCCCCCGCACTGGTCATTGCCGCCTATCGTGTTGGCCTGGCGGTCCTCATCCTGCTCCCTCTCGCCTGGTGGCGTGCCCGCGATGAATTGCGCCAGCTTTCCTGGCAAGCCATCCGCCCCGCCCTGCTGGCTGGCATCTTCCTGGCAATCCATTTCATCACATGGGTCTCATCCCTCGACTACACCACCGTCGCCAGCAGTGTGGTGTTGGTCAACACGAACCCGCTGTGGGTTGCGCTGCTGACACCCTTTGTCAGTCACGACCGCCTGTCGCGCCGCGCGGTGATTGGCATCATCGTGAGTGTGATTGGTGGCATCATCATCGGTGCGGGGGATTTTGCCATTGGCGGTCAGGCATTGTGGGGTGACCTGCTTGCCATTTTGGGCAGCATCAGCGCCGCGCTCTACATCCTCATGGGGCGGCGCCTGCGTCAGCACCTCTCGCTGATGGCATATGTGACGCTCTGTTACGGCGCGGCAGCCGTGGTACTGTGGGGATTGGTACTGGCGCTCGGCTATCCGATCACCGGCTACCACCCCGCCACCTATGGGTGGTTTCTGGCTATGGCCCTCATTCCGCAGCTGATTGGGCACAGCGCATACAATTGGGCGCTTGAATGGTTCAGCGCAGGCGTGATTGCCGTTAGCCTGCTGGGCGAACCGATTGGCAGCACCCTTTTGGCATACTTCATTCTTGGCGAAGCCGTCACTTTGCCCAAAATACTTGGTGGCGCGTTCATTCTATGTGGCATTTACATCGTCACACGCGCCGAACCGGATGAGATCGTGGAAGAAATCGCACACGCGCAGGGGGTTGAGTAGCCTATGCCCACACTAGCCAATGGTACCGAAGTCTGGCTTATTCGGCATGGGGAAACAACCGACAACGCCAGCGGTCGCTTGCAAGGCCAAACCGACACGCCCCTTTCAGCACGCGGGCGTGCACAAGCCGAAGCGCTGGCTGCTCGTCTGGCATCTTTGGCTCGCGAAACGCCATTTGCAGCGCTTTACAGTAGCGACCTGCAACGAGCAGCCGAAACGGCCATCATCATCGGGCGTCGATTGGGACTCACGCCCCAATTCGATCCGCGCCTGCGCGAAGGCGACCTTGGCGTATGGGCGGGTAAAACAATCGACGACGTGCGGCATGCGTTCCCCGATGAGTTTGCCTACATGCAACGCTATAACGACCCACACCATCCGCGCGGTGGCGGTGAATCCTATGTCCAGATGCAGGCACGCATCGTCGCCGCCGTGCACGAATATGCCGCCCGCCATCCTGGTACACGCTTTCTGGTTGTGTCGCATGGCGGTGTATTGCGTACTTATCTGGCGCATGTGCTGCATATGCCCTTGCAGCATGCCTGGCGTTTGCACATTGGCAATACGGGAATTTCGCGTGTCGCCTTCAAAACCCGCCTCAGCACAGCCGGCATGACGCCCGGCATGCTGCTGCAACACAATGACACCGCCCATCTGGAAGCCGATCTAGAACAGCAGTAGGAAGGTGCATGCCGATGGAAATCATCAATGTATTCGATCCACGTCTTCCCTGGGGCACATCGCCACATCACATCGCGACACGCTTCAAAGATCTGGGAACCGAAGGAGCCACCGACGGTGTGAAAATGCTCTTCGTCGAAATCGCGCCAGGTGGGCGCATCATGCTGCATGCGCACGGTGCGGAAGTGTTCTTTGTGCTAGAAGGGCAAGGGCGTTTCACCATCGAGCACGAAGAAGCCGACATTCGCCCCGGCGATCGTATCATCGTCCCCCGTCACCACATTCAGGGTGTTACCAACACAGGCGATACTCCGCTCCGCCTGCTGGCGGTTCAACCACCCAGTGGCTGGCATTTTTTGGTGTGGAAGATACGTGCCTGGCTGCGTCACCTGCGATGACACTACACTTCTCTCCCGGATTTTCACTCCTCTGAGCGCCCCCTTTTACTTTTTTAGGAATCACATGCAACGTGTGTTATCATTCGATACTCAGGTGTGCAGCCCCCTCTTTCTTATGACGATTGGTGTTCAAGGAGATGGACCATGCGCCCATTGCGCAAGCAATCTGGTTTCACATTTCCTCCATCATTCCGTCGAGTCATCATTGGCATTGGAGTGAGTGCATTCATGCTCTTGCTTCACATTGCTGCCAACATGTTGGAGGCGCTTGGGTTCGCGATGGGGCCCACGGCCATTTTCTTGGCGATGTTCGAATATCTGGCACTCATCATCGCCTTGGGTACGTTGTTCATCTTGTACCGTTTTGCACTTGCGCCACTCATCGCTCTGAGCGACTACGTGCAAAACCTGGAAACCACCCCGACATCGAGTTTCGATGTTCCTGCTGCACGCGAAATCACCCAGCTCGCCGACGCCATCCAACGCACTCACAACCAGTTGGTCGCTCAGATGTACGAAATCGAAGCCTATCGCCACATCGTGGAGCATTTGCCACTGGGTATCCTTCGCCTTGACAGCAACGGGCGCATCCTTTCTGCCAATGCGACGCTGTTTGCGCTTCTGGGTATAGACCCGAAAACCTGGCTCAGCGGACGCTCACTCGCAGACTTCTGGCAAGACACCGCTGCTTTCGAGACGTGGTGGCACAGCATCAAAACCACCACCGAGCCTACGACGTCATCCCCGATCACATGGCGACGTGCCGACGGCACACCACTGCACGTCCGCCTCGACATCCAGTCCATCTTCGATGCTCAGGGCACGATGGTCGAGTGTCTGTGCATCGTGACCGATATCACCGCCATCCTCGAAGCCGAAGAACGCTTGCGAGCAGCCGAGCATCGCTATCGCACGCTGCTCGAATCGGCATCGGAAGGCATTTGCTCCGTGGATCCAAATGGGCGCATTTGCTATGCCAACACCGCACTGGCGAACCTGCTGGGCATCCCCCGCGAGGAACTCATTGGGCGGTCATGGCAAACGCTCTGTTTCGAAGAGGATATCCCGCGCGCGTACCAGGTGTGGCAAAACACCCCCAACGCTGCTGAATTTCGCCTGCGCCGCGCTGATGGCACAGCCCGATGGGTCTTCGTATCCGTCGCAGAACTCCCCCCACTTCCCGGTTACGAGGAACGCTGGATTGTGCTGATTACCGACATTCAGGCGCAAAAAGAAGCCGAAGCCACATTGCAGCAAAGCGAAGCATATTTCCGGGCGCTTGTACAACATTCGCGTGATTCGATACTCGTACTCGATTCGCAATTGCGCGTGCGTTTCATGAGCGATGCTGGCTTTCAATTTTCGGGCTACGCCCCCGAAGAAGTCCTGGGACAATCAGTCGAAACATTGCTGGTTCCCGAAGATCGTGCCCATGTACGCGAGCGCTTGAACGAGGCGCTCCAAAGTCCTCAGCGTGCGGTTTCCACCGTCGTACGCTATCGCCGACGTGACGGCACGGTACGCACACTCGCCTGCGTCGCCACCAATCTACTTGACAATCCCATTGTGCAAGGACTGGTCATCAATGCCCACGACATCCACGACTATGTGATGATGCAGCAAGAATGGGAACGCGCACTCCAAAACAACGCACTCAGCGACCGACGTCTCGAGGATCATCTTTTTGCCATGGCTGCCGAGTTTCTCACACCTTTACGTCATATCGAAAACCATCTCAATACCCTGCAAGAAGATGCCTCACTTTCGGCAGCACACCGCTCAACCGTGGAACAAACGCTGGCAACAACCCAACGTTTACAGACACTCGTCCAAAAAATGGTACACTCGGCTCTCATCGTCACACAAGAAACACCTCTGACACCTGTTGATTTGAATGCCCTCATCCAAACCGTGCTCGATGCGGTCGCGTCGTTGATTCAAGCCCACCGTACAACCATCATTGTCGACGAGCTTCCACATGTGCGCGGCAACCCCGCCCAACTCTCATTGCTCTTTCAAGCGTTGCTCGAATATGGGATCCAGCAGAACACCACGGCGACACCTATCATTCGCATCTCGGCTGAACGCGAAGAGAACGCCTGGAAAATCGCCATCCATCATACTGGGCGTCGTCTTGCGCCAGAAAGCCTGGCACACCTTTTCTCACTGTTCCCGTCAGAAGAAACAGAGCGTGCACCTGGTACGCAGTTGGGGTTTGTCAGCTGTCGCTATATTGTGGAACAGCATGGGGGACGTATCTGGGCACACACCCACCCAGAGCGGGGAACAACGTTCTTTGTCACCTTGCCGCCCGTATCGTCATCGAAAACGCAGCATGTCCCACACCCAGACGGGAGATGACATTTCATGAGAGGCGCACACGACTCATCCTACTACGCACGAAAATCTTCAAGAACAACGCTTCGCGCGCTGCTTGTCGAAGATAGGCCTGAGGATGCCGAGGCATTCATGACGCATCTTCACGCCATCCGGGAGTTTTCGTGGGACATCGTGCATATCGAAACGCTGGCCGACGCTTGCGCGTGTGTTTCTCGGCACCCTTTCGACATCGTCTTCCTCGATCTGAATCTTCCTGATTCCAGCGGCGCCAACACCGTCGAAACATTCGTTTCCACAGCGCCAACTATCCCGGTGATCGTGCTGACAGCCGTCCGCTCGCGCCATCTGACATCAAAAGTGCTTCAACTCGGTGCCGAAGAGTATCTTTTGAAAGACGAGCTCACCCACATCGACCTGGAACGCGCAATACGCTACGCCATTGATCGCAAACGCGCCGAACAAACACTGCGCGAAAGCGAAGAACGCTATCGCGCTCTCGTGGAACAATCGCCAGACGCCATCGTCATTCATGCCAATGGGGAAATTGTGTTTGCCAACCAACGCGCGGCTGAATTTGCGGGTGTCTCGTCCCCACGCGAATTGCTGGGGCGCAACCCACTCGATTTCATCCACCCGGAAGAACATCACATTTCGATTGCCCGCATCCGTCACATGCTGACCACCGGCGAACCAGTTCCCCCACAACACTACCGCCTGGTGCGAGCGGACGGGCGTATTCTCCACACTGAAATCGTCTCCTCACCGCTCACCTGGCAAGGGCGTTCCGCCATTCAAGTGTTGATACGTGATGTCAGCGAACGTGTCCGCCAGGAGAAACGCTGGCAGGCGTTGGCCACCCTTGCCGAAGCATTGCGTGAAACCACGCGCATCGAGGATGTGTGTCAACAAGCCATCACCGTCATCTGCGACCAGCTGAATGCGACGTCTGCAGCTATGTTGGAGTATCACTCATCAGGAGATTTTATCATCTCGCATGCGAAGGGCAGATGGAGACCGCTGCGAACCCGCCGCATCAGTGCGCAGCATGAACTGTTGCAACGTACATTGCAAACACGGCAAGCCGTTACAGCAAACAACCTTTCGGAGTTCCTGGCACGCAAAAAAGATGTACCCTACCACCACTACCTAAAAGAGCACCAAGCCATTGCCTGCGTGCCTTTGCGCAGCCACCTCGACACCTTCGGCCTCATCGTCATTGGGACGGATACCCCCTTCGAGGAAGACGATCTGGCTTTGCTCACCCTGTTGGCCGACTTCACTGCAAGCGCTTACAAGCGCGTACAGCTTCACAATGAAACAGTACGCCAGCTTCAGCGCATGACCGCCCTACGCGACATCGCGGTCGCCATGACTGGCAGTCTCGAAATGGGGCTGACCGCCAACATCCTACTTTCCAAAACCACCACCTTACTCCAAGCCGATGCCGCCGCTTTGCTTGTGTGGGACGAAGAACGTCTGACCCTCTCGCATCTGGCCAACTACGGCTTCCTCTTCCGAGATGTCGAACAAGCCCATGTGCGGCTTGGGCAAGGGCTGGCAGGGCATGTGGCACGCACCCGCAAAATCGTCTGGTCGAATACCCCCCTCCACGACGAACGTGCGACCTCCGTGCATCGCACCCTCATGGCAAAAGAAGGGTTTGTGCTCTACCACGGCGCGCCACTCCTCGCACGGGGCGTGTTCAAAGGCGTATTGGAAGTCTATCACCGCCAGATCGTCCCCATCGACAATGAATGGTTGGAAATGCTCCACCTCATCACCAATCAAGCGGCTGTCGCCATCGACGTTCTCTCGCTCGTAGAAGAAAGCCGTCGGGCGCATCTCCACCTGCGCATTGCCTACGACGAAACCATCGAAGGGTGGGCACGTGCGCTCGAATTGCGCGACCATGAAACCGAAGGACACAGTCGCCGTGTCACCGAAGCCACGCTGGCATTGGCGCGTCGCCTTGGTATTCCAGACCACGACCTCGTGCACATGCGGCGCGGGGCCCTTCTGCATGATATCGGCAAAATAGGGATCCCCGACGCCATTTTGAACAAACCAGGCCCACTCACGCCCGAAGAATGGGAGATCATGCGTTTGCACCCTGTCTATGCGTACAACCTGCTTGCTCCCATCGAGTATCTGCACCCGGCAATCGATATCCCCTACTGCCACCACGAAAAATGGGATGGGAGCGGTTATCCACGTGGCTTGCGCGGGCACGAGATTCCACTGGCAGCACGCATTTTTGCCATTGTGGACGTATGGGATGCGCTTTCACATGACCGCCCCTACCGGCGCGCCTGGCCACGAGACAAAGTTATCAACCACTTGCGCGAACAAAGCGGCTCCCATTTCGACCCCGACATCCTGCCAACGTTCTTGCTGATGCTTGAAAACGGCGAACTCGCTCACCTGGAATAACAGACACTGCCAGCTGCGTTCACACCACTGGACGTCGACGCCGCAATACCAGCGCCGGCCATGTCATCCCAAATGCAATCGCCGCCAGCACCAACGCCGTCTTGACCGCGTTGTATGCCGCCTGCCAAAGCAGCATCTGCCCCGTACTCGCGTCCGCCGTATTCGAAAAATCAATCAAATTGAGCATCGTGCCAAACGCAAACGCCCCCGGCACCATCGGAATAGCCGCGGAAACGGTGAAGACCTGCACAGGTGCGCGCGTGCGTCGCGCCAGCCATTCACCCAACAAGCCAATCGCCATCGCCCCTAACAGCGTACCGACTTCGATGCTCAACCCCACCTGCATGCAGAGTGTGCGCACCACGTGCCCCACAGCCCCGCCCAGCATGCATCCCCACAACAAGCGGGGCGGCACACTGAACAACACAGCAAACCCCAGCGCAGCAATTGCCGACCACCACGCATCGCGCAACAAAAGCCAGCCCAAATCCAGCCATGTGTGGACGCTCATCGCGGCACCCCCAACACGCTCATTGCCAGCCACAACCCAAGGGCAATGGCCATAGAAATCAATCCACCTTGTACGCCACGCGCCCAACCAATCACCAGATGCCCTGTCATCAAATCCTCAGCGGCATCGATGAGCGGCACACCCGGCACCAGCAACAATACCGAAGCCGTGAGCGCCGTTTGTGGCGTTGTTGTCAATTGCAAACGCACCACCAATAACACCACCACACCAGCCGTAAACGCCGTTGCCAACGTCACCAACAACGAGTTGAACGCACGTTGCGTCATGTTCACCCGTACCCACATTGCCACCGCTGCCGCTACAAAGGTGATACCGAACGCTGCCCAATCGCCCCCCATCAACTGGTTGAACGCCGCACACGCCAGCGCCACCAATCCAATCACACCCCATCGTGGAGCATGTGGCGGATGCGCCGCCAACGTTTCAAGTGCTCCGCGCACCTCGTACAAATCGCACTCCCCTCGTTCAGCACGACGGCTGATTTCATCGACGCGCATCAAAACCTGCATGTTGACCCCATGGCGCACCACACGCCGCATTTTGGTGCGAAATTCGCCATGGCTAATCGTGCTCACCAACAAGCCGTTGGGCGACACGAGAATATCCAGCCACTCTGCCCCCAGTGCCGTCCCAAGACGGTGAACCGTTTCTTCGACACGCTGCGCATCGGCGCCATATTGCAACAACAACTGACCAGCCAGCAGGCAAACATCGGCAATCTTGCGCAATGTTTCGCGGGAAAGCGGTGGTTTGGAAGAGACAACATCTGGCGAGGACATTGGCTTGCCTCCTGTGTCCGTTCTACTTGGTGGACGTCTTTGTCAGGGGCAAACGCCATTGGTTGCACACCAAGTCTACGCCTATTTGTGAAAAATGCAACAAGCAGACTATTGTCCATTGCGCCGATCTGCCAGCAACCTTCAAACATCGAACACGACCGTCGCCACCCACATCCCATCGTCGCGCTGTTCGATCCGCAACGCATGATACGTCACGGCCTTGATATCTTCCACAGGCTCGAAATCGGGGGGGCCCCAGCATAGGCGCGCCGTCAAGGCATGTTCACCGAGTTCGAGAATTTCTACACGCGCCACATACTCACCGCTGATTTCATACTGCACGAGCAAATCCGTCAACCAATCCACCAGCAAACTTTCGGGGTCAATCGACTGCACAGCGCGGACCTCTTCACGCTGGCAAGGCACACGGTGCCGTTCGCCACCTGCAATCAGGTCGAACATGCCCAACGCGGCACAGGCATACACCCCTTCGCGCGTGTCTGCTTGCACACGGATGGCAAGGTCGGCTGTGTGGCTCAGCTCCTCATAGGTGCACATCCTCACTCGCTCCTTCCAGTTTTTGTGTTTGCAATAGGCACCATCGTAGTGCATTTGGACACCCCGTCGAATAGTTTGCCGCTGGGGAAAGCGAGTGTTAGAATACACGCCGCTTGAAACGAGGCAGGCATATGTTGGATATTGGGATTATCATCGTCAATTACAACACGAAAGATTTGCTATTCGATTGCCTTCGTTCCGTTCTTGCAAATGAAGGCGTTTCGTATCACATATGTGTTGTTGACAACTGTTCCACAGATGGCAGCGCGGATGCTGTCCGCGAGCAGTTTCCAGAGGTAGAAGTGATTGTCACACCGCGCAATGGTGGATATTCCTACGCCAATAACATTGGCTTACGGCGATTTGGCTTCCATGATGCCCCTGGCACACCGCCCCACCCAGATGCACCGCGCTATGTGCTCTTACTCAATCCCGACACTGTGTTACCACCCAATGCCCTGGCCGACATGGTTGCTTTTATGGATGCGCACCCAGACGCAGGGGCAGCAGGTCCCAAAATTCTGCGCCCTGATGGGTCATTGGACCGAGCGTGTCGGCGCTCATTTCCAACGCCAGAAGTCAGTTTCTGGCGGATGACCGGGCTTAGTTTTCTCTTCCCGCAGAGCAAACGCTTCGGGCGCTATAACCTGACCTACATCTCGCCTGATGAGACCATCGAAGTTGATTCCGTTGTCGGGGCATTTATGATGGTGCGTCGCGAAGCGGTGCGCGACGCTGGCTTGCTAGACGAGCAATTTTTCATGTATGGCGAAGACCTGGATTGGGCATATCGCATCAAACAAGCCGGCTGGCGCATCTGGTACAATGCGGACGTCACAATTCTGCACTACAAAGGGGCATCGAGCCGGCAACGCAGTGTGCGCTCGATTTTGGCCTTTTACGATGCCATGCACCGTTTTCACCGCAAGCATTACTGGCAGCAGACATTTGCCCCCCTGAACTGGCTCATCGAAATCGGTATTTGGGTGTTCTGTGGAATCGAATTGGTGCGCAATGCATTCCGTCCGCGAGAGCGAAAAGGAGTGGCATCGGCAGTATGAAAGCGAGTTATCCACAAATCAAAAAACAACCCGAGCCAGCTACTGTTTCGCCCGCGGTCACCGAGGCATCCCAGGGGCTACGCCCTGCATTACAGGTTGTGACCGCCGAAGAGCCACATATTGCCCACCAAGCGGCTGATCGCCAATGGCGTCGACGGCGAGCGTTTCTGTTCCCCATACTGCAAATCGCCACCGACGCGGTCATGAGTGCGTTGGCGTTCTATCTGGCGTATCGCTTGCGCCTGACCATTGAATTTCCCCCGCCCGTCTCCATTCCGCCCTTCGAAGCTTATACAGGCATGTTGGCGATTCATGTAGCGGCAATTGTCATTGCCTATTCCATGGCACGCCTCTATCGTCGCAAACGTGTGCTCTCGTTCGTGGATGAATTGGGGCGTGTCATTTCAGCCACCTCGATTGGAATGGTGCTGGCGATTGCTGCCACATCGTTCGTCTATAAAAACGCCCTCGACTATCCCCGTTTGATGGTAGTGTACGCATGGGCGTTGAGTATCCTCCTGGTGATGGTGGGGCGTGTACTGAACGGGCGCTTTCAGAAGGCACTGCAAGCACGCGATTTTACGTATGAAAATGTGCTTGTCGTGGGGGCTGGTGATACAGCGAATATAGTGTTGAAAGCCATTCAACGTGCGCCAGGGCAAGGCTATCGCGCCGTCGGGTTCGTCACACTCAATGGCTATCCCGTGCTGGACACACTTCCTGCACCCTTGTTGGGAACCGACAAAGATATTCCTCGTCTGATCGACCGGTACGGGGTGGATGAAGTCATTATCGCCCTGCCCGAAGTGAGTCACCGTGAAATTCTGCGCATCATTGGGTTATGTGAACGCGAAAAGGTGACCATCAAAGTCTTCCCCGACCTCTTCCAGCTGATGGCTGGCGATATGGAAATCAGCGATCTGAATGGGCTACCGCTGCTCACTGTGCGTGACATTGCTCTGCGCGGGTGGAAGCTCGCCGTGAAACGCTTGATTGACATCGTATTCAGTGCCACGGCACTGGTGTTCCTTTCCCCCTTCATGCTGCTGATTGCCATTCTCATCAAACTGGATTCGCCAGGTCCTGTCTTCTACACCCAGGAACGCATGGGGCTAGACGCCAAACCCTTCCAGATGCTCAAATTCCGCTCCATGCGTCAGGATGCCGAAAAGTTTGGCCCTGGTTGGACAACCGAAAACGACCCGCGACGCACACGATTAGGCAGTATCTTGCGCCGCCTGAGCATCGACGAGTTGCCGCAGCTGATCAATGTGCTGTTGGGCGAAATGAGCCTGGTGGGGCCACGCCCTGAACGCCCTGTGTATGTGGAGCAGTTCCGTCGTTATATCCCGCGTTATATGGACCGTCACCGTGAAAAAGCGGGGTTGACTGGATGGGCACAGGTAAATGGCTTGCGTGGGGACACCAGCATTGCCGAGCGCACCAAATACGATTTGTGGTATATCGAAAACTGGTCGCTCACACTAGACTTCAAGATTATGCTGATGACGCTGGTACGCATTTTCACCGATCGTAACGCATACTAAGAGAGCAGTGGCCATACAAAAGCCCCCCACAAAGCGGGGGCTTTTTTCGTCCAACAAACAAAACAACCTCTGCCGCAGCAGAGGTTGTTGGTTTCCAGTAAACTCTTTCAAATAATCTTGGCAAGGCTTTCGGCAGCACGGCGCATATCGAGGAACACCAACCCCAGCTTGGCTTCCTGTCGGGCCAATACGGTCAATACCGCTTCTTCGCCAACCGATGTAAGAATCACGTACCCCTTATCACCGCGAATATAGACCTGGTCCAACGCCCCACGTCCCAATTCAGAGGCAATACGTTCACCCAGCGAGAGCATAGCGGCCGACATGGCGGAGACTCGGTCTTCTTCGACACCGGTGGGAAGGTCCGAAGCAATCGTCAAACCATCAGCACTCACAATGGCGGATGCCTCGACATCAGGCGAATTGCGGCGCAAGGAACGCAACTCTTCGAGCATCTGTTCATTTCGTGATCGAACCATGATGTTGTTTCCTCCTCAAGTCAACGTGGTTGACAACTCATTGCAGTCTCAACGAATACTACATTGCTATCACCAAACGTACCATAAGTCAACATTTTGGTCAATGGTTCTTTTGTCGCATTGGTGCTTTTGGGGGAAATGTCTTTATGTTTTTAGAGTTGTGCGCGATGGTCAAGGCAGTTTCGCGAATAGTTTTCCAGGTGTTGCGCAAGTCGTCAAGGGTTTCTTCGTCCACTGGTTCGTGTCCATAGCGCGTTTGAATGTATGTATTGGTCAGATTCCAGATAGCCTTATCCAATGACGGCCAAATGATACGCAGTTGTGCCCAATATTCAAGTGGCGTTTGCTCTGGATGTCGGGGATATCCCATTTCTTCACCCAGAATGAGCAAATTCGCGTACAGGTCGCGCACGGTATCGGTGCCATAGGAATGTGTGCGCCGCTGCAAGAACCGCTGTACCCTGTCGCGCCACGTTCCCAGCCATGAACGATCGTCTTGTCCGATCTCATCAGTGGGAGCATCGGAAAATTGCGCTTGAATAGCGGCTTCGGCTGATTCCTCACGCTGTGTCATTTCAAACCCCAGCCAGAAGAGGAAAGCCATGATCATCGATGGTACGACGATTTTGAGAATATCGAGGAGTGCCAGCAGTTGGCGCAGCCATTTGTTGTCAAGGACAATAGATTGGGTTTCGTCTGGCACAGGTGTTGGCGGGGGCTGTGGCTGCCAAAATTGTGGGTTCTCCATGTTTTGGAACATGTTGCGCAGCCACTCGATAAGTGGGGACACAAGCCACATCACAAAAGCGGCCAGATAGTACATCAAGTTCACGAATTGTGCCAACACCCAGCGAGTGGCATGGGCCACTTGGGGGAAGTTTTCATACAACCATGCAATCCCCTCATCGGAAACGAAAAACATGAGCAAAGAGGCACCTGCAAACATGCCCGTCACCCCAACCAGCAGGGTCAAGAGCCATTGGCGAGTAAAGGGTAAGGTTTCACCCTGCGTGAGGGAACTGACATCTTCGGCACGCGCCAATGCAATAGCCAAAAGTCCGCTGAAAAAGTAAAACACGGGCACCCACATGCCAACAGATGGGCTGGCCGTGTCAACAATGAGTGCGCCGAACAGGAAAAGCACGCCCAACCGAAAACGATATGAGGTCGCAAGAAATTCGGTCGTATGAACAAGCCGAAACCAGATGAGCCAAAACGCCAGTCCCGCTGTGGTCAACGGATTGACAACGCCCAACAACAGAGAAATCGGCGATATGAAGATGCTGTACATATCGCGTATCCCTAAGATGCCATTCCCTAAGATGCCATACGAAGAAGCAATCGTTACCTGGATCAGCAGCAACGCCAAACCGATTGCGGTGCCTCCCAACACCAACCAGCGCCGACGATCGGACCAGGTCTCTTGCACCACTACAAAGCGCGAGAGGGTATAGAGCACGAGGGCGTAGAACCAGAGGGCACCAAAACCGATGTGTGCATGTTCGGGGGCATGAAACGCTTCAACCCAGGCATAGACCCAGGTTGCTTCGAATGTGGCAATACACACATGCAGAAGTTCCCAACGGATACGCAGGGCGATTTCAGTCCGCATGGGGTTGCTTCACCACCCAAATTCGAGGCGCATAATCAAACGCTCAGGGAGTCCAGCGGCTTGCATACGCGCTTGTGTTTCGCCGATATTGTATGGCAACCGGTAGTAGGTCAAAGCGCCGTTTTCGTCATCGTAAATCACAAAACTGGAACGCGCATCGCCATCACGCGGCTGCCCAACTGAGCCAGGGTTGATAATCAGGCGCACGCCTTGTTTGGCAGCGTGGGCTATCGGCAGAGGTTGTTGCAAGGCTGGCAACAATGCCTGCACATACTCATCGTCGGGGTCTTTGCGGAAGATGACTGGCTGGTGGGTATGTCCCACAAGGCAGAACGGAGTGTTGAAATGCTCGAAGTTTTCTGCTGCGGTTGCAGGATAGATGATGTATTCCCAGACGGGGTGGCGCGGGCTTCCATGGGCAAGCGTAAACACTTCGGCGACATCATCGACGCGCGGTGGCAGTGATTTGAGGTATTCGATCGATTCAGGCGTCAGTTGCTCGCGCGTCCACTCCACAGCATGGCGGGCATCAGGATTGAAGTCGCTAATGTCAATGCGCCCTAGCGCCGCCCAGTCATGGTTGCCCGCAAGGCTGTAGACGGCATGTTCACGAATGATGGCAACACATTCGTTGGGGTCGGGTCCATAGCCAACAATATCACCTAGACACCAAATATCATCGTACCCATATTGACGGGCTTGTTCGAGCACTGTTTCCAGTGCGACGAGGTTCGCGTGAATATCGGAAATGATCAGGTGGCGCATAGAATGCTCTGCCGTCAACCTTCGATTTGTTTATTTGAGCGTGCCGATAATAGCACAAATGAACGTCCTTGCGAAACAACGCCACACTTTAGAAAAAACCTTCTTTTGCTCTTTGAAAACCACTCGCTATAATGCGCTTTGCTGTTTGCAACAAGTGGGGGGATATGATTCTCGATGATGCGTGAATGGCTATGGCTGCTTGTCGGCGTGCTGATGCTAGGTGTGCTGGGGCTTGCCTGGCAACGTTATCGGCAAGGCAGCCGATGGAAACGCAAAGCGAGCCTGTACGTTGATCTCATCGCTGTTGCGATTACTGCTTTTCTGGTGACAACGGTGGTATTGAGCCAGCAAAGCGAACGGGTTGAGGCAACCCCAACGCCCACACTTGCGCCGCGGAAAGCCGTCATCATTCTGACACCAACACCAACGCTGATGCCAACAGCCACTCGTCAGCCAACAGCAACGCCTCTTCTGCCAACCGAAACACCCTCCCCGCCCCCTACACCTACTCCGGTGGTATACACCGTCCAACAGGGCGATACACTGGCTGACATTGCTGCGCGTTTTGGGGTCACAGTCGAGGCATTACGGGCTGCCAACAATTTGAGCAGTGATACACTCCAGGTCAACCAGGCGCTCACTATCCCGCTCACGCCCACACCCACTCCCGAACAATCGCCCGTGGCTGAAACCGCCACACCAGAAGCCACGCCCACACCTGTTCCGCCGACGGCAACGCCTGCAACGCGAACGTACGTGGTACAGCCTGGCGACACGCTCTATCTCATCGCTCAGCGTTTCGGCGTGAGCATGGATGCGATCATCCAACGCAATCCGAACATCAACCCCGATAATCTGCAAGTCGGGCAAGAACTCATCATCCCGTAAAGGCACGCTATGGCTCCACTCCTGCTCTTTGCCTTTGCCATCTGGCTCGGATTCGTCTGGCTGGTTGTCAACAGCCGCCGCATGGTGCATCGCCCTGCGTGGGTCCCGCTGCTGGATACCACAGCACTGGTCGCATCATTCATTGTACTGCTGGTTCTGCTGGCACTTGCGCCCACCCCTACTCCCGTCTCGCCAGAGCAACTGGCACAAGCCCCTGTTGCGACTCCAACGTCAACCCCACAACCGCGCACGCCACTTCCCGCGCCCACCCGCACCTCCGCTGCAACAGAAGAGGCACAAGCCACCCCCGTGCCAACAGCAACACAAGCGGCAACACCATCACCATCACCCACATCGTCACCCACCCCCACATCCACACCTACACCAACCGAAACACCTGCCCCAACACCAACGCCATCACCCATACCAACGGCGACGCCCACTGTGACTGCATCGCCTACGCCCATCGTGTACGTGGTGCAGCAAGGGGATACCCTTTCGCGCATTGCGCAGCGCTTTGGCGTCAGTGTCGATGAGTTGCGGCTGGCGAATCGCCTGACCAGCGATATTCTGCGTGTGGGGCAAGCGCTCGTCATTCCACGAGAGGGCGAACGCATTACCCGCACCTATATCGTTCAGCCAGGCGATACGCTGTACCTGGTTGCCGAGCGCTTTGGCGTAAGTGTCGATGACATCATCCAGATCAATCCCAATATCAACCCCAACAGTCTGCAAGTCGGACAAGAACTGCTCATCCCGTGAAACGGCCGAACTGGTGGAAACATCTGGCACAACAGATTCGCCATCTACGCCGCCCCCACGGGGCTGCCGTCTCTCTCTTGTTGGATACACTGTTTTTATTGGCAGGCGTCTGGCTCATACTGGCATGGGGGCAGCCGCGCCTTACCTCTCTCTTCTTTTCGCCTTGGGAAACACCCACACCTCGCCTGCTGCCCACGCCAGCACTGAAACCATTAGCAGCGATTGCTTCCCCCACACCACGCCCAACGTTGCCACCGCCACCGACATCCACCAGCACCCCAACGCCTCTTCCTACGCCCACACCGCCCCCCACCACGCTGCACATTGTGCAACAGGGGGAAACACTTGGGGCCATCGCTCGCCAGTACGCAACCACGGTGGATGCCATCAAACAAGCCAACGCGCTGGAAACCGACTTCCTGCAAATTGGGCAAAAGCTCATCATTCCCCTCGACCCCAACGCTGTGCCC
>WFOS01000074.1 GCA_015487975.1 Ardenticatena sp. | reverse complement strand
CGCTGAAAGCATCTAAGCGGGAAACTCGCCCCAAGATGAGGCCACCCACCTCCGCGAGAGGGTAAGCGCGCTGGGAGACGACCAGTTCGATAGGCCGGTGGTGGAAGCGTGGTAACACGTGGAGCCTACCGGTACTAACGCGCGAGGGCTTCATCGTACTGTGCAGCGATTCGCCATACCCTATTCAGTTGTCAGGGTGTAACCAAACCCGCTCGTTTGAGCGGGTTTTTTTGTTGTCTGGCTCGGTTCAGATGATTGACCGCATGTTTGTTTTGCGACACAATAGCCTGTGCGAGTGATCCATACGCTGTTGGAGAATCTTATGGAACGAACGTTTGTGATTCCTGAACGCCCAGTTTTGGTGTTGCATTACCATGAAATTGGTTTGAAGGGGGGCAATCGGGATTTTTTCGAGCGGCGGCTCAAACGGAATGTCGAAGCCGTGTTACGTTCGTTGGGCGCCCCCAATGTGAAGCGTTTACGAGGCCGCATGCTTGTGCGCAGTATGCGTCCCGAGCATGTGCCCGAGGCACTGACCCGCTTGCAGAAGGTTTTTGGCCTGGCAACGATCAGTGTTGCCGCAGAAGTCGAGCCTACATTGGATGCCCTGGCAGTAGCAGCAGTCGCGCAGGCACGTGTTCACCCTCCAGCCGAAACGTTTGCTGTCCGTGCCAAACGTGCCGAGAAGCATTACCCCTTCACATCGCAAGATATTGGGCGCGAAGTCGGGGCGGCGGTTGCCGAAGTAACAGGCTGGCGTGTTGATCTTTCTTCCCCTGATGTTGAAGTGTTCGTGGAAGTGGCTCAACAGCGGGGTCTGGTCTATATCGGGAAAGTTCGTGGCCCTGGTGGTTTGCCTGTGGGAACGGCCGGCCGGGCAGTTTCCTTGTTCAGTGCCGGGCTCGATTCTCCCGTGGCCACATGGCGTATGATGAAGCGTGGCTTGCACATCCATCTGGTGCATTTTCATTCGCAACCTTTCATGGACCGCGCCAGCGAAGAAAAATCGCGCCGCCTGGCGGATCTGCTAGCCGACTGGCATGGCCCTCTCAAACTGACCATCGTGCCCTTCATCGAAGCGCAGCAAGCCATCATCGCCTACACACCGGAAAAATTGCGCACGATTCTGTATCGGCGCTTTATGCTGCGCATTGCCGAAGCCATTGCACGCGATGAGAAAGCCAAAGCCCTCATCACAGGGGAATCCTTGGGGCAGGTGGCGAGCCAGACGCTGGAAAACTTGGCTGCGATTGAAGATGCCGCAACGATGCCCGTTCTGCGGCCGTTGATTGGCATGGACAAGCAGGAAATCATCGATGAAGCACAGCGCATTGGGACATTCGACATTAGCATTTTGCCGCAAGACGATGCCTGTACGTTGCTGGAACCCAAACGCGTCGAAACACGCGCCAAACTGCACGAAGTCCGCCGGGCTGAGTCGGCTTTGGATGTGCAGGCGCTGGTGGATGCCGTGCTCGCACAGATTCAGACCGAAGTGCACTATCCATCCTGGTGGCATGAGCCGCTTCCACAGGAAACAACAACTGGCTGAATGGGGGAAGCATGTTTTTGGAAAAGACACGACGCAAACTGGAAGAAACACGCGCGGAAACGCTGGCGCTGATCGAGGGCTACGACGAAGCCACATTGCGTGCCACACCTGTGAATGAAGAATGGAGCGTTTTCGACGTGCTGGCACATCTGGCGCATAGCGAAGCAGACCACCTGCGCACGATGACGGCTTCGCCCGAGGAACTTGCCGCATTTGCGGCAACCTTCGATCTGGATGAGTGGAATCGTGAGCAAACCGGCGCATTGCGCTCGCTCTCACTGGAAGACCTGCTGGCACGTCTAGCCGAAGTGCGTGAGCAGACGTTGAACACGTTGGCCGAAGTGGGCGAAGTCGGCATGGTCGAAACCGTACTGCATCCTGTGTTTGGCGAAATCGAGCGCGGGAAGTTGTTCCGCGTGATTGCGATGCATGAGCGCATGCACCAGCAAGATATTCGTAAAGCCTTGCAGGAGTCGGCACGTGCTTGACGCCCTTCGTGAGTTTTTTGCCATCAATGGCTTGCTGGTTCAGACCATCAACGCCCAGGCGCATTTCATTCTTGGGTTCGCCGTCTTGCTGCAGTGGCGACGTGAAAGCCAGTTGGAGTTGGCGCGTTCTGTACCCTTGCTGGCGGCTTTTGGGCTAACGACCTCCCTTGCCATCTGGGCTGATGTGTTCATCCCATTACAGCACGTCTATTTCTCACGTGAAGCCATCGAAGCCATGCGGCTGGGGCATGCCTTGCTGTACATCGTGGCATATGCGTTTTTGCTGCATTTTGCCCTGCGCTTGAATTGGTCGCACAAAGCAGGGGAGCATTTGCCCTGGCTTCTGGCTGTGCTGGGGAGCATCATTGCGGTTGCGATGCAACTTCGTGGCATGCAAGCGAGCGAAGTGCTGCTGTGGGTACAGCGTCTGGGGCGCCCGCTTATCGTGTTTCCGGCATCCTTGCTCGCTGCATGGGGGTTGCGCCGCGAAGCAGAGCAGATTCAGCGCATGGGGCTGCCCGCCTTCATTGTAGATTGGTTGCGTATTGCTGGGTTTAGTTTTGGTTTCTACGCGATTGTCAGTGGCATGTTCGTTCCTCTCTCCGCCGATGGGCGCACCTGGTTCTACTATGCGACTGGCATTCCCATTGATGTTTTTCAAGCGGCAGTGGGTATGATATTGGCGTATGCCATGACGCGCGCATTGACAATCTTCCGCCATGAATTGCAACGCTTGGTAGTGGTGATGGGGCGCGAGCGCGCATTGGCAGCAGACCGCCAACGCATTGGGCGTGAATTACATGATGGCACAATTCAATCTATTTACGGTGCCGGGCTCGTGCTGGAAAATGCATACCACCTTGTGCGTCAAGACCCTGAAACAGCCGAGCGGTTGATTCAGCATGTGATGAAAACCCTCGATGAGACCATTGCTGACATTCGGCGCTACATTTTCGACCTCGCTGCATCCGAAGGGGCGCTTGAAGAGTTGCTGGGCGAGGTGGTGGAAGAGTTTCGCGCGTCGAGCGGATTACCAATTGATTTTCGCATCGAGGGTGATATCCCCGCGTTTTCAGCCGAAACCAACAAACATATCCAGCAAATGGTGCGTGAAGCACTGAGCAACGTAGTCAAACATGCGCATGCTTCCGAAGCCAGCGTGGTTGTGCGCAACGATGCAGATGCCGTGCGCTTCATCATTGCCGATAACGGGCGTGGCTTGCCCGAAGGTGGTGCCTATCGTCGGGGTGGGCGTGGCGTGCCCAATTTGCTGGCACGGGCTGGCATGTTGGGGGGGCATGTGGCAATTCGCAATCGACCGGAAGGTGGAACAGTTGTCGAAATTGTCATTCCGAATATGTTTCATGAAACGTCGAAAGCGACGCCGTGATCTGCTATCATATCTCGCCCGTTGTACGTCTTCTGAGGGGGGAGAATCGAGGGAATGAACGATGAAGAAACTGCGCATTTTGCTTGTCGACGATCATGAGGTGGTCCGGTTAGGATTGAAGGCATTGCTCGACCGATACCCACAATTCGAGGTGGTGGCCGAGGCCGCCACAGCGGATGAGGCTTTGGCTCGCGTGGCACAATATCGCCCAGATGTCGTGGTGATGGATGTGCGTTTACCCGGCAAAAACGGCATCGAAGCCACGCGCGAAATCAAAGCCGCATACCCTGAAACTGAGGTCATCATCCTGACTTCGTATGCTGAGGATGAGTTGCTGTTCGATGCTATTCGAGCGGGCGCCAGTGGCTATGTGCTCAAACAGATTGGAAGCGACGACCTGGTACGGGCGCTGGATGCTGTTGGCAAGGGGGAAGCCTTGCTGGACCCCAAACTCACGCGTCGCGTCTTCGAGCGGGTACGTGATGCAGAACGTGAAGCCGAAGCGTCGGCGTTTCGCGACCTTTCCGACCAGGAGTTGCGCGTGCTGGCGTTGCTCGCCGAAGGCAAAACCAACAAGGAAATTGCGCGTGAACTCTATCTCAGCAGTGGCACGGTGCGCAACTATGTCAGCAGTATTTTACATAAACTTGGGTTGGGGAATCGTGCTGAAGCCGCCGCGTATGCAGTGCAACACCATATTTGGGATTATCTGCCAGATTGAAGGGGGACTGCATGAGCGTGGTGCGTGTTTCGATTGCCCAATTCAGCGTGCAGCAGGCCAACCCCACCGCCAACCTGGAAACAGTGGCGGCGTATGCCGCCGAAGCGGCTGCTCGGGGAAGCGAGGTGCTGGTTTTGCCCGAGTTGTGGGGGCATGGCTACGATCTCGCAAACGCCGATACCTATGCCGCCGAACTGAACGCCGGCCTCTTTGCAGAAACCGCACGGTTGGCGCGTCAACATGGCCTCTTCATCTACGGTTCGTTGCTGGGGCGTCGGCAAGGCCACCCGGCCAATATGGCTGCTCTTTTTGCGCCTGATGGCGCCGTCGTGGCGGCGTACAGCAAGATTCATCTCTTCCGCCTAATGGATGAAGACCGCTGGCTGACGCCGGGCGAAGAGGGCGTGCTGGTTGATGCCCCGTGGGGAGCAACTGGGTTGGCGATTTGCTACGACCTGCGTTTTCCAGAACTCTTTCGCCGGTATGCTCTGGAAGGGGCGCAGGTCTTTTTCATTTGCGCCCAATGGCCCAAAGCCCGCCTGACACACTGGCGTACCCTTTTGCGAGCACGTGCGATCGAAAATCAGGCAGTGGTGGTGGCGTGCAACCGCTGCGGCGAAACGGATGGCACCCTTTTCGGCGGCCATTCCGTCATTTTGGATGCGTGGGGGCAGCCGGTTGTAGAAGCAGGCGAAGCACCTGTATTGCTTACCGCGGATGTGGATATTGCCAGTGTCGCGTCGGTGCGACGCAAAATTCCGATTTTTCAGGACCGTCGTCCTGTTGTGTACGATGCGCCGCTGCATCGGACCACTATCAACCCAAAGAAGGGAGAGAGGGCAATATGACGACACCAATGCTGGTTGCGTCACGCAATGCGGCTGTGGGGTTCGACGAAGGAATGCGCTTGCTGCGCGAAGGCGCGTCGGCGCTGGATGCGGCAAGTGCCGTGGTGCGCATTGTGGAAGACAACCCCGAAGACCATACGGTTGGCTACGGCGGTTTGCCCAACTTGCTGGGTGATGTGGAACTGGATGCGATGGTGATGGATGGGCGTACGCTGAAAGCTGGCGCAGTGGCAGCACTCAAAGGCTTCCGCAACCCGGTGTTGGTGGCACGCAAGGTCATGGAAGAACTCCCACATGTGCTTCTTGCTGGTGAAGGCGCAGCGCGTTTTGCACGTGAAATGGGGTTCGAGGAAGCCGAACTGCTGACCGACGAGGCACGCCGTATCTGGCAAGAACGGTTGACGGCCAGCGATGTGCCCGAAGATGTCGCCCGCTACTACAACCACATGCGCCGCTTTGCTCGCGACCTCGCACGTGACCCCGAGCAGGCTGCCAAAGATGCTGGTTCGGGCGTGATGGGGACGGTGGTGGTGCTGGCACGCGATGCGCAGGGCAACATTGCTGTGGCAACCAGCACCAGCGGCTGGGCATGGAAGTATCCCGGACGTGTGGGGGATACTCCCATCCCTGGCGCAGGTGGGTATGCCGACAACCGCTACGGTGCAGCGGCGTGTACGGGGCGCGGCGAAATGGCAATGCGGGCTGCGACCGCACGCTCGGTCGTGCTCTACATGAAGATGGGCTTGCCGCTCTGGAACGCGGCCCGCGAGGCGACGATTGATTTGTACGCGCTCGATGACGAATTTGCCAACGTGCTCACTCTTTACGCGATGGATGCACATGGTGGCCATGTCGGCTTCAGCAACCAACCGGGGCGCACCTATGTGTTTCAGACAGCCGAGATGGACGCTCCTGAGGAGCGCCCCTGCACGTTCGTGGATGCCGATGGCAAAGCGCACATCCGTTCGCAAGACATGTAAACAGATGAGAAGTCATCTACTCAACGGCGGAGACATCTGGTGCTCCGCCGTTTTGCGTCTCGGCAAGGGGTCTGTATGTTCGATGAACCGTTGCGTCGCTGGAAAGATGCGCGCTTGATGCCACTGGCACGCCGCATTCCCTGTTCCCCACCGACCATCACACTCATCGGATGGGGAGCAGGCATGATGGCGGTGGTGCTGGCGTGGCATGGTGCAATCGGCTGGGCTTGTTTGGCCTGGCTGGCCAATCGGGCACTCGATGCCTTGGATGGTGCAGTGGCACGCGCGCATGCCCGCATGAGCGACCTGGGTGGATATGTGGACATTCTGGCTGATTTCAGCATCTATGCGCTGCTCCCGTTGGCTTTGACAGTGGCATACCCTTCACCACAGGCGTGGAGAGCATTGGCATGGCTGTTGACCTCTTTCTACCTCAACACCGCATCGTGGATGTATCTTGCAGGTGTGCTCGAAAAGCGTGCCGCGCGGCAGGTAGGCACAACCTCGCTCGTCATGCCGCCCGGGTTGATCGGCGGGCTGGAAACGTTTGGGTTCTTCACACTCTTTTTGCTTCTTCCCGACGCTTTGGTGCCCCTGTACTGGTTGATGACCAGCCTTGTTTTGGCCACTATCGTGCAACGCCTGCGCTGGGCGATACGCAACCTGCGCTGAGGAGAGGGCATTGCCTCTTCGGTGGCTTGGGCTATACTCTGGGGCGTTGCCGCCCTGAACAAGGAGAAAAGCGATGTGGAGCGCGTTGTGGCTTTCGATACGCATAACAGCGGTTGCTGTGGTGGCACTGATTGTTCTGGGTGTTCCTTTGGGATGGTTGTTGGCACGCCGACGTTTCCGTGGGCGTATGATGGTCGAGACACTCATCAGCCTGCCGCTGGTCTTGCCGCCGAGCGTGGTGGGGTATTACCTGCTGCGAGCGTTGGGGCGCGATAGCCCACTGGTCACGTGGTTGCAGGTGGACATTCTCTTCACCTGGCAGGCAGCTGTGGTTGCTTCGACGGTGGTGGCTTTGCCGCTGATGGTGCAATCAGTGCAGGCGGCGATTGCCGAAGTAGACCCCTCGCTGGAAAATGCCGCACGGACGCTCGGCGTCGACGAGTTCGAAATCTTCTGGCACATTACGCTGCCTTTGGCACGACGCGGCATCGTGGCTGGTGGCGTGCTAGGGGGGGCACGCGCGCTGGGCGAATTTGGGGCCACCTTGATGGTGGCGGGCAACATTCCCAATCGCACGCAAACGCTCCCGCTGGCGATTTACGACGCGGTGCAGAATCGGCAGTACGATCTGGCAAACCAGATGGTCTTGTTGATGACGGCGCTCGCCTTTCTCGCGTTGTGGGTGGTGCGCCGCATGGAGATGAATCACCATGCCACCTGAAATGCCTTTGCTGCATGTAGCGTTGTGCAAACAGTTATCCACCTTCGCGCTCGACATTCGCCTGGATGTCGGGCGTGAAATCATGGTCCTGTTTGGCCCTTCTGGCGCGGGAAAGACCAGCGTGCTGAACGCCATTGCCGGTTTGCTTCCCCCCGACGAAGGTGAAATTCGTTTCGGCGATACACTCTTTTTTCGCCGACAGCCCGGCATGCCAACTGTGAATATGCCGGTGCGCAAGCGGCGCGTGGGCTATGTCTTTCAGCACTATGCCCTGTTTCCACACATGACTGCGCTCGAAAACGTCCGCTTTGCCCTGCGCCACCAGCCTGATGCTGACCGCCGCGCCCGTGAATGGCTGGAACGTATGCACATTGCCCACCTGGCCGACCGTTACCCGCGTCAGATGTCTGGTGGGCAACAACAACGGGTGGCGATTGCGCGTGCCTTGGCGGCTGCGCCGCGGCTGCTGCTGCTGGATGAACCGTTTTCTGCGCTGGATGTGGCGGTGCGTGAACGCTTGCAGGCCGATTTGAAGGCGCTGCAGCGAGAATTGGGATTGGTGGTGCTCTACGTGACGCATCGGCTGGAAGATGCGTTCGCTGTGGGCGACCGTCTGGCGGTCATTCGGGAAGGGCGCGTGATGCAGGTGGGGCCTATCGAGGATGTGGTGCGGCGCCCCTCGAGCCTGGCGGTGGCCGAAAGCATTGGCGTGCGCAATCTATTCCGGGCGGCGGTTGTGCGTGCCGAGCCAAAGGGTATTCTACTGGATTGGGAAGGGCTGCATCTGTGGGCGGCACCGCAGCCGGTGCCGGTCCACTCGCACGTGACGGCGTATGTGCGCCCCGAAGATGTGAAAATCCTCTACCCCGACCGCCCAGTGGCAGAAACGGTGCGGTTCAATCAGATGGAAGCGCGTATCTGCGAGGTGCGTGAAGGGGCACATGTGCGGATGGTGTTTGTGGAAGTGCCCAATGGCCATGTGCTGGAAATTCATTTTCCGCATTATGCCTACACTCCCCTGCGTCTGGCGCCGGGCGACGTCATCCAAATTGCCTTGCGACGCGAAGGGATTATTCTGGTGCCCGAAACGGTGCGGGCCTGAAATGGCTGTGTCGAAAACAACGAAATGACAGGTGGAGGTGGTATGACGCCGCTATATACGGAAGATGTCGAGTTGCGTGGGCATATCATCGACTCGCTGATTTTGCCCAAAGCATTCGACACGATTATGGACATGGGCGGCGATTTCGATGTCTTGGAAATCGAAGTTGGCCGCCACAAGCAAGACACCAGTTATGCGCGTCTGCGGGTGAAAGCCGAAGACGAAGAGACCTTGCATGAAATTCTGGCGCAGCTGCAGAATTTGGGTGCCTCGCTGGTGACAGCCCAGGATGTGCGCACGGAACCGGCACCCAAAGATGGAGCGTTGCCGCCTGATTTTTACAGCACCACCAATTTGCCCACCGAAGTGCGTATCAATGGCCACTGGGTGCCGGTTTATCCCATCGAGATGGACGTGGCCATTGTGGTGGATTGGGAGAACGAGACAGCGATGACCAAGCCGATGCTGGAAGTCAAGAAGGGTGAGCATGTGGTGGTGGGGCATGCAGGCATTCGTGTGCGCCCACTGGAACGTGCCCGCCAGGCGGATGTGTTTTCGTTCATGCAGAGCGATGTGAGCTCCGAGAAGCCCAAGAAGTTGATGATTCATGAGATCGTGCGCGAAATGCGGGCTGTGAAGGAACGTGGCGGCAAGATTCTGGTGGTGGCTGGTCCCGCGATCATTCACAGTGGCGCAGGGCCTTACCTTGCAGCGCTGATTCGCAACGGGTATGTGGATGTGCTTTTTGGCGGCAATGCCATCGCTGTGCACGATGTCGAGGCAGCGCTGTTTGGCACGAGCTTGGGTGTCAATTTGCGCAGTGGCGTACCGGTGGAAGGGGGCCATCGCCACCACATGCGTGCCATCAACGCCATTCGCAATGCCGGGTCATTGCGGGCAGCCGTAGAACAGGGTATCCTCACGCAGGGGGTGATGTACGAAGCCATCCGCAAGGACATTACCCTGGTGCTTGCCGGGTCCATTCGCGACGATGGCCCCCTACCGGATGTGATTACCGATGTCATCGAAGCGCAGAAAGCCATGCGGGCGGCCTTGCTTGGCGTCGAACTGGTGCTGATGATTTCGACGATGTTGCACAGCATCGCGACGGGCAATATGTTGCCCGCAACCGTCAAGACCGTGGCGGTGGATATCAATCCGGCAGTCGTCACCAAGCTGGCCGATCGCGGCTCATGGCAGGCGGTGGGGCTGGTGACCGATGCGGAGCTCTTCCTGCGTGAGTTGACAATGGCACTGGACATCGAGATGGATGAGGCGTGGTGAATGACATGACCGGCAAAAGCGCCGCGCGGCAGGCCACCGCGCGGCATTTACGTTGTTGGTGCGTGTTCAGAGAAGGTGCGACAGGGCAACGAGCAGGCCTGCCAGAGTGGCGGTGGCGAAAATCAGGCCATAGACGCGCTGACGTTCGTACCAGACGCGGTGCGCCCATTCGGGGCCACGTGGGGGGCGCTGACGTAACGCCATCTGGGCTTTACCGAGGACGACTGGCATGGAGAGAATGCCAATCCCAGCTACGATGACGAAGGTCAGCGCGAACCAGGCAAACGCGGTAAAGAGTGGCATCAACAAGTCGGTCATTGATCTTCTCCTCCTTCTTGGCGCAACACTCGCAAACTTTCTTCTAACCCTGCCAGTAGGGCGTTTGCTCGCACGAAGGGGGCAGTGATACGTTGTTCGATGCGACGCAGGTGGCGGCGCCCTTCATGAAGCCAGGTGTGGGCTTTGTGAAGGGTGCTTTCAGCGTGGTTGACGACCCAGGTCATCCCTTTCCACAGGCCAAAGCCGACGGCAGCCAGGATGAACATGCCGATGATGCATTGCAACAACAAAAAACTAGCGGCAAGAGCACTCCATGTTTCGAGTGAACCCATATTGCTTCCTCTGGGGCGTCTGATCGATGTCCAATATTCTATGCATCTTGGGCAAATTGGCGAATGTTTTTCTCTTCGGCATCCCCCCCAGTAGGGGGAGGGGTGACATCTGACGTGAAGGGGAATGTTCTCTGTCACTTTCATACGCTCTGAGCAGTCATGTATGCTAGACAGGCCCAAATACCAAACAAAAAGTGGAACCAGGAGGAAAAGGATGCCTGCCAAACGATACGTGATAGTGCTTTTTGTGCTTGTAGCACTGGTTCTTGCGGCGTGTGGTGGTGCGACGAGCACCAGCGAACCACCTGTGTCCGGTGAAGGTGAACATGAAGCTGCTGCCGCCCCGGCGCACGACGAAAGCGAAGAGTATGTGGTGGACGAGATGCACGCCGAAGCGCAAGGGTTGCCCGAGGAAGCGCTCGAACTGGAAAATCCCATTGCCGCGACGGAAGAATCGATTGCGCGTGGCCGTGAAATCTACCAGCAAAGTTGCGCTTCGTGCCATGGAGATGAAGGGTATGGCGATGGGCCGGCGGCTGCCGGACTTGACCCGAAGCCAGCCAACCTGCATGCCGGGCACGTGCAAATATTGCCCGATGGTGGCCTCTTCTGGATTATCACCTATGGGGTTGAAGGAACGGCTATGCCGGCGTGGGAGAATGTGTTGAGCGAGGAAGACCGCTGGCATGTGGTGAACTACCTGCGCACGTTCGACGAGGTGGAGAGGGGTGAGACGCACGAAGATGGTGATTCGCATTGAGATACGCGTAAAGGGGGGCTTTGGCGCCTCCACGGATGAGGGGTGAGAAGTGAAACAATGGGCGGTGCCGGTACGGAAACGGGCCGGCATTGCCCGTCGAGTGAAGCAGTCGTCTCCGCGCTGTCCAGGGAATCTAGGCGCTGGCGTGACTGTCGCGCCAGCGCGTCCTTGGTTTTCGAAAGCGAACGGTGGCTTGGTCGGCCTGGCAGCCTGCACTGACCAGAGCGTCCACAATCGATAGCATCTATGGTCTGCCAGACTGGCCTTCATCGACAATACCCTGGTTGACTCATCTACGGAAAGTGTGCACTTTGCGTGTGGACGATGGCAGAGATAAAGGCTGGTGAGATGCGCTTGAGGTTGCGGCGAAACTCGGCCATGGCCACATAACCGGAGAGATACCTTTTATGCACACCTTTGAAAGGGCGCAGGAAAGTGCGCACATCGGCCCACATGCCTTCAGTGGTGTTAATATGCACTTCCCGGTGACCGTCACCGTCCCCGTCCCGCGCCCATTGCCGCAGCCCATGATGCACGGTTTCATGAGGCCATTCCAGCCCCTCATCCCCTCGCCATTCGTCACTATAGACCCGAGTTCCCGGGCGAGTGAAACGATATACATGCGCCTTCAGCGTGGCGTGGTCCGTGTGATGAACTACCCGCAAGTGCACTTGACCGCTTCGACGGCCCACCACACCTAAAATCGGCGGCCGGTCGTTTTCATAGGTTCCATGCCCGCGGCGCCGATTCCCCCGTCGGCGGGGTGGGTCGGCCGGGTCGAGATGCGCTTCGCCTTTTTTCCCCCGCATTCTGGAACATCTCGTCCGCTTCGACTTCTCGGTCCGGCAACGGGCTCTCGGGTTGCAGTCGCTCGGCCTGGGCTTGAATTTCATGACGTAAGGTCAGCACCGTCTGGTAATCGATCCGTAATCGATCCCTAACTCCGCCGCCAGAATACGCGAACTTGCCCCTTTTGCGATCCCCCGCAACAACAGCACCACCTGAGGTGGGGTGAGATGGTGCTGTTCAAACACCGTCCCGGTATACACATTGTAGGTACGCCCGCAGCGTTTACAGCGGTAGACCGTCAGCCCACTGCGTTTGGTACGGCGAAATATCCGCGCTTCCGCTACGGGCGCCTGACACCGAGGACAATGTACCCCTTCGGGGTGAAAGTGACGCTCGATCCACTCCAGGCTCTCTTCCACATCCAAAAGATCCGTGATGGGGAACTCCATCTCCGCCTCCGCTTCCCCTTGCTTGTCGAGAATGAGTGTGTGGGAAAGATTTTGCCATACTCCGCACACTTTTTATAAGATGAGCCAAAATGCTCTTTTTGGCTCATCGATTTACGCGAAAGGAGAGAGTTCCTCGCCCGTTCCCACAATTCCATCAACGCTTCTTGGTACTGAGATGCTCATTCCATCACCATTCCCAGCGCTCTTGGGGACAGCCGCCCATCTATGACCATCAATGTTCGAATATCCACAATGGCCTTTTGGTCTCCATACAGCACATGGAAATGTGGTGGGGCATGATCGTTGTAGTACATTCGGATGCTTATTCCAAAAAAGCGGCAAATCTCAGGCATGGCTTTCGCTCAACAACCGCAGTTTGGCAAAGACATCTCTCGGCTGTTTCCCAGTGACTTGGAGATAGAGAGCGTCAGCGCACAAGTCTACTTCGTCGCTCCACACCAACTCTCCCCCATCCCCTATCCGTACTTGCCGAAAACGTTCCTCGTCCTCCCATAACACAAACATGCCTTCCCCTACCAAGCCAGAAAGGTCAACCGTCCCTTTCACTCCATCCTCATACGTTAGCCATAACCGATAGCCTCGCAGAGGTTTCACTTCCAGTAGTCGTGGTATCATAATCTTCCTCCTAAAATGACCCTGATGGCCCCATCTCCAAGGATGCCCTGGTTTGATTATACCCCAAGCGCATGTGCTATGCCTAACGTTGGCGTCAGAGGCGCGACGTCGCCGTCGCACGCCATTGTAGGCGCATAACCTTTGGCCGAAATTCCGCCCACGTTCGCACGTGGCAAAGCCGCATCCGTTGAACGCGGAGTTAGGGGGCATCAACGCATGGAGGGAAGAACGAAAAAACTTTGAGAAACCCAGCATAAAAAGGTTGGCTCCCCTGAAGAAAAGCCCGACCCAGCGGATCTGGCAGGGAATTTGTCCAACAAGTGAGCAAAAGCAGGGAAGAGGGCGCCAAAAACGGCCGTTTTCTACCTCACTCTCCCCCCAATGAGTGAGGAGGGGCCTTTTTCAGGAGAGCCAAGGTTACGGAAGAATCTGTACTTCCTCGGCCAACAACGTTCCTTGGCTACCGGGGCGTCCTGTGACTCGAATCCTCATCCCGGCTTTTATGTCTTGCAGCGCGATGTTCCGCTCTTCTCTCGAAATCAGCCTGGTATCTTGTGTCAAAGCCACATAGAGAAAACCTTTTACAGACTCCTGTAGCATGATAATGCGGGCGCTGCGCATAACATCTTGTACCGTGCCGGTGAAGGTAATTGGTGCTTCTCTTTGAGAGCCTTCTGTGGATACAGGTTCGGATCGCGGCGTCGGGGAGGGCATCGGAGTGGGCGTCTCGGCAGGGCGGGATTTACCGACGGTCACAATAATCGTTGGCGTCGCTGGAGGGGCTTTTGTCGGTGCTGAAGGCGCATTGCTTTGACAGGAGGATAGGAGAAGAAATACGACTATGCCAAGCAGCAATATCGGGGTTTTTAAACGAGAACAAAGCATCTTGCCCTCCTCTTACTCAAAGAATGACGCGGGGGATGGCCCTTTCGTGGCGAAGAGCCATCCCCCAGTTTTTTCTCTACGGCAAGTCAAAGTAATACACAGTCAGCCAGCTATTTTCGAGGTATCCCAGGCCAAGATCGGCCGCAACAGCTGGCGTCAAGTCTACCGATGTGGGTACGGTAACCGTACGCCCAAATTGATCCTTGCCACCATTGTATCCGTAGTAATAGGCATATTCGGCTTCAGACCAGCAAAGAGGAATATCACTGAACATACGCCGGGGATTAGAGCCACTGGCCGAATCCCAATAGTTATCGTCAATATTCCAGGGGCCGACCTCTCGTACCAGGACGTTCCAAACCCAATGGCCGTTGCGATGAATGTTAACCGTGTAGGGCGGGTTGTTGTAACGGCTATCGTATGGCGGTGGAATGTACCAGCCCAGGTTTGCAAACTTAACGTACTTGTCAGGTAAAGCCACCTCATAGTTTGTGTAGCCATGGTATTGGGTTGCAAATATGTAGCACGAATAGGCACTGGATTGTATTCCCGGAGATTCCCCCGGTCTGGGTTGCTTGAGGCGAGAAATGGTTTCTCGTTCTCTCGTCCACCACTCTCGTATCCATGTGCGGAAGACTGGGTAGCGGGAGCCCAGCAACTGACGGACAGCCCGGTCGGTCTTGGCCATAGCCTCAGATACGCCTTGATTGTGCGTGAGCACCGCTTGTTCCTCATCCGCGGACGAAGAGGTCTTGAAAAGCGTCTTCTGCGAAGCTTGGTAGAGTTCTTTGACGGTCTGCTGTTCCCGTCCGGCAATTTCCTGCAAAGCTTTTATCTCCTTTGCAGATAGATGGAGCGCCTTATAAAGGTCTTGTCTCTCGGCTTCCAGACGGGAGTCCTGTGTAAGCAAGAGGTAGGGCAATATAGGTTTTTGTAACCAAGGATCAGCGGATGGTGTCGTGGTACTTGATTGGACTTGTGCCGGCATAACGCCAGTTGTCCCAACGAGCACAAGCAAACTAATCGCCACGAGAAAAATCATACGTTTGAACATGCTCTCACCTCCTCATTTTTTTAGATTCGGATAGCATTTTTGTGAAGGCCAGGACCATCTAACGATAGGCTTCAGTCGCCCCGCGAAGCGACTGAGCGGAGCAGGGTCGGCTGCAAGCAATGTTAGGCCGCACTCCTACACCTGCTTATGGCCGACAAATCCACAAGCTCACCTCATCCACAAAAAAACTGGTGGGATTTGAGCTATCATTATCAGCCTCCAAGGAAAGAAGCAACGACTGACCGGCATAGGACGACAAATCAAATGTTGCCATCTGCTCAGAGGGCGGCAGCGAGCCCTTTTTCCCCTCTTGCTGCTTTGGGGCGACTTTCAGCACGCTGGGACGGGGAACGTTTCGTTCGATCTCCCGTCGTTCGAACCAAGACCGCATCCCCCAATAGGTGTATGCCACCCCAAACGTCTCTCGCCCCACTCGACGGCATCGTATATCGTCCGAAAGGCCCCTTCTGCCGCCCGCGCTTTCAATGCCTCTTGT
>WFOS01000073.1 GCA_015487975.1 Ardenticatena sp. | reverse complement strand
GGCCCACGCCGCGCGCCCACAGCGCGCGGTAAAGTTCCAAACTGGTGCGCACGGTGTTGACCACCACCAGCACCGCGCCGTGGGCCTCGGCCAGGTCCGCCACTTCGCCGGCCAGGGCCTCCACCGGCCGCGGGGTGAGGTCCACCTCCATCTCGGTGCGGCGCATCAGGCCGAAGAGCCGTGGCGGGTCGGGGTGCAGTTCCTCGGCCACCGGTCGGCCCGCGTCGTCCACGAAGACCAAAGGCCGGGTGGCCGTCATCTGGAGCACGGTCAGGCCCATTTCCTGCCGCAACACATCGAAGACCTGCCGACTCACCGGCCAGTACTCCATGGGCAGGTTCTGCAATTCGTCCAGCACCAGCACCGCGCCGATGAGGTTGTGCATCTTGCGCAACATGCCGTTCTGGTGGCCCAGCAGGGTGTGGAAGACCTGCACGAAGGTGGTGACCACGATTTCGCTCTCCCACCCTTCGGTGAGGAGCAGGGCCTCGGCCACGGGGCGGTTTTCGTCCTCCACCCTGTAGGCAATGTCGGCCAGGTGGTGATGGCGCAGCAGATAGCGGTGCTCGTTGGCCGCGAAGTCGGGCACGCCCCAGGCCAGCACATCCCGCGCCACCCGGTAGTTCTGCTCGATGAGGTTGATGAAAGGCAGCGCGTACACGATGCGGGGCGACGTACCGTAATGGGTGGTCAGGCGTTCCCGCAGCACGAAAGCCGCGGAGAGCACGGCCAGGGTTTTGCCCATACCTGTGGGCGCGGTCAGCGAAAGGGGCCCCGGCGGCGGCACGGGGATGACCTTGGCCCGCTCGGTCACGGTGCGGAAGAAGACGGCCCGCTCCCGGTCCAGGTCGTGGCGGGGTTGAGGGAAACGGTGGGCCACATAACGGGCCACCAGGTCGCCGGGCAGGCCGGGCCGCGGGGGCAGCGGCGGCAGCCCGGCCGCGCTGCGCTTGTCCGCGTCGATGAGCGCGGAAAACAGCAACTGGCCCCACAGGGCCAGGCGGGCCCGGTCGGGTGCCGCGAGCGGCCCCTCGGCCTGGCTCAGAAAGTGCACTTGACGGCGCAGGTCCTTGAGCGTGGCCGTGGCGGCGGCCTCATCTTCGAGGAAGGGGGGCACTTCCAGGCCCAGGGCGCGCAATTCCGCCGCGATGGGCTCCCGTCGGGCGTGCAGGTCGCGCCACTGGACCCGGAAACGCTGCAGGGTTTGGGGCAATGTGTCGTCCTGCCCGGCCCCCCAGGCCTTGAGGTCGCGGCGGCCCGGCACCAGGGCTTCGGGGGCTTTGAGGTGGCCGTGATGCCGGTGCACGGCGAGGAAAGCCAGCAGGGGGAGGTACGATGCCGGCCGGTCCGCCTGAAAAGGGCCGACCGCGCGCCGGGTGAGCCACGCGGCCAGCACCGCCGAAGGGAAGGCGTGGTACTCCAGGCCCTCCTGACGCTGCTGGGTGCGCAGGTAGGTCTGGAAGAACGAAGTGTACTTGCCCGCGTCGTGGGTGGCGCCCACGATGGCGGCCACGGATGCCAGCAGGTCTCTCTGCCGCAGCGCGGGATGCGCCAGGGCCTGCCGCGCGCCCTCGGCCACTTCGGCCAGGTGCTGCTGCAAAGGCTGGCCGGGCCGGGCCTCAAAACGGGGCATCCGCGGCCTCCAGAAAGGTGTGCCACACCGCGCCCTCGTCTTCGGGCAGGCGGAAGCGCCGGCCCTGCACGGCCAGAGAAAGAGGTTGGCCCTTGTCCTCCCACAACACCGCGGCCACGGCTTTCAGCGTGCGGTCGGGGGCGAAGTCCAGGGGCATCCGGTCGGGCAGGATGCGCAATCCTGGCGCGATGGGCAGCCGGTCGCCGTGCAGGCGCTCCCGCAACACCACCGTGTCCACCGGCGCGACCTCGGCCGCGTGGGCCCAATCCACCTGGTCGGGTTCGTAGAGCCGAGCGTTTTCCACCCAGGCCGGGCAGAAGGCCACGCCCAGGAACAGGGGGTAGGCATAGCGGCCCGTACGAGCCCGCTCGGCCACCGCGCGGGTGATGCCGGGGTCCCGGTGCA
The DNA here is from genome assembly GCA_015487975.1 of Ardenticatena sp. Classification (GTDB taxonomy): domain Bacteria; phylum Chloroflexota; class Anaerolineae; order Ardenticatenales; family Ardenticatenaceae; genus Ardenticatena. The sequence continues at coordinate 80,769 of WFOS01000073.1, read as the reverse complement.
TGAAGAAGACGCGATACCGGAGCACGGCCCGGTGGTCGGGGGCTTTGGGCAGCACCAACTCGGTGGGAATTTGCGTGCGGGGTTTTACACCATGCCAATCACCGTCATCCGTAGCCAAGAAGTTCACCGTTTGGATGATGGTCCGCACGGGCACCCGCAAGGAAACGCCGATGGCAGCCTGCTCCAGCCCCAACCGCTCGTAATATGTATTACGGCGCCAGCCCAACAGGGCGGCCACCACGCCCATGAGCACGGTGCGCGGGGGCACATGGTACGACAGGGAGGACGAATTGGTGTAGAACTTGCGGAAGTGGGCCATGAGGCCCACCAGGTCGAAGGCCACCACAGGCTTCATTGCCGGCCTCCTTCAGTTGGAGGCTTGTTGCAAGCGGCGCATCATCGCCTGGAGGTCTACCACCTTCTTCTGCAAGGCATCCTGGGTGGTCAGCGCCTGCACGAACGCGACGCCCGACGCGAACTCCTCGTGGGCCCAGGCCACGATGCGCTGGATGCTCGACGCGTGCCGGGCCAGCAGGTCCAGCAGACACCCGAAGTCCAGGTCCACATCCGCGATGCTCTCCAGGCCCTCCGCCTTCTTCAAACGCAGACGGGTGCGGAAATCGCCCAGGAAGGTGCTGCCGTCCACATATTCCACCCGCAGCAGCAGACGAGGCGTCTGGCCAATTTTGCTACGGCTGGTCGCCATGAGGGGAAGCCCGTTGATGAGAGAATGGCCCAGCAGGCGCACGTCCTTATCCGTCAAGCCCGTTTCCCTGGCCCGCCAGGCGCTCACCAGACCGTAGAAGGCCAGGAAGGAGTACTTGACCCGCCAATCCTTGCCCATGGTGCCGTATTGTTCCTGTTCCGTCTGCCTTTCAGCACGCGAACCGCGCTCCGCCGCAAAGGTGGAGGTAATTGTGGCAGAAGGGAGAATCTCTACAACATTGAGAGAATATCCCCATCCAAATTGAACGGGGCCGGTAAAGGTAATGTTTCCTCCTTTCTGATCGCCTTCGCGGGAAAGGGGCATAACTGCGCCAAACATGCGTACATCAACAAGGCGCTTTAAGAGCCATTGCCGAAATTCGCGATCTTTTTCGAGCTCCTTTGCGCTAGGTTTTTTGAAGCCTTTTTCCTGGGCATATATCTCGGCTAATTGTCGGATTCGCTGGTTGGCTGTGACGGTTTGCCCGTCTTTCGTGCGTACCCAGACATCTTGGGACACAGGGTATTCCCAGGGTTCCCCCGTCCAGGCCTCCGCGGGCCAGGTGAGCCAGTAGTCCCGCAGGTAGCGCTTGAGGCGCACATCGCTGACCAGGTTGCGGCCTGAATCGTAGTCCATGCGGGGGCGATTTTCTTCGTCCGGGTCGCCGTTGGGGTTGCACATACGGGCATCGTACAGAAACAGGATTTCGCTGTTGCGCTCAACGGTCATGGGACACCTCCTTTAGGTTTGGATTGTGAGACGAACCCAACGAACGGGGCGCTGGCCCCCGGGGTTGTAGGGGTGCACGGCCGTGCACCCCTACATTGGGCGACCGGCCGTGCACCCCTACATTGGGCGACCGGCCGTGCACCCCCTACATTGGGCGACCGGCCGTGCACCCCCTACATTGGACGACCGGCCGTGCACCCCTACATTGGGCGACCGGCCGTGCACCCCTACATTGGGCGACCGGCCATGCACCCCCTACATTGGGCGACCGGCCATGCACCCCCTACATTGGACGACCGGCCATGCATCCCTACATTGGGCGACCGGCCATGCATCCCTACATTGGGCGACCGGCCGTGCACCCCTACCGCGTCGTCGCGGTGTCCGGTTCCATCATCCGTTTCCACAATCCACACAATCCCGTGAATGTGGTTGGGCATGACCACGAATTCGTCGGGAAACAATTCAATTTCCGCACGAATTTCCGCGGAACGGAACCATTCCGCCCGCGCGATTTCCCCAAACGCGTTCAGCACTATGTCCCCATCCACCACCCGGCCAACCAGAGGCGCGCGGTCGTGGGTGCAGATGGTGACGAAACACACGGCCGAGGTGCAGTAATCCCACCCCTTCAGGCGAATGGATCGGCGACGCCGCACGGTTTGGGGCATGGCCTTACTCCGTGGAGGATTCCTCACCCTGCTCGGAAGCCCCACCAAACCGGCGCAGGTGGCGGAACGCGTAGCCTGAAAGCACCCAATAGGTGTTCTCGGCCGGGGAAAGCAGCCGTCCGGCCTGGTCCATCAGGCTGCGCATGGCCGCGAACATGTCCCGCGTATCGGGGCGCAGGACGCGGTAAATGCGCATCTGGTCCAGGATTTCGTTGCTCAAGCGGCGTATCTTCCCGTCGTCCATGCCCTGGAAATGGATTTTGTTGAGCACGGTGACCGAACCGGCCTGATGTTGGCTCTGGGCAACTTCACCCATCAGGTAGCCCAGCAGGAACAAAGCCCGTTGGGCCACGTTCAGACTAAGCGCATCCATGTACTCCCAGACAACATTGGGCACCAAACCGCGGATTTCGTCGGCAAAGTCCAAATCACTCATGAGTCTGCCTCCCGAGGGTGAGAATAGACCGAGCAGCATCAGGTCATAGCGCAGCAACTGGCTCTGCACCAGGAAGGTACACAACGCGCGCAACACGCTTTTCGCGTCGTTCTTGGGCAGGGCTTTGTGCACATACGCGCCATATTTTTGAAAATAATGCACGCTCGCGGTTTCCAGGAAGAGAGAAATTAGACCGTGAAAGTCCACAGGACGTTCATGAAGTAAAGAGCCCAAGAACTGGTAGAAGGGCTGCAATCGCACGATTTTTATTTTTCTAGATAGCAAACGCTTGATTTGAATAGGGAAGAGATAGTACAGTGTTTGGAAACTCAGGTCCCACATGGCTCCGTCGTAGAAATACCGTTGGGCGAAGGTGCGGGTGCGATGGCGGGCGTCGTCTAGGGCATCCAGCCGCGGGGGTGGCACATCCTGAATGTAGTGCTGGAGTTTGATGGACCGCCCATCGCCATCCACAAACAGGAAATCAAGCAGGAACCACGCCTTCTGGTTCTCATACTCCTGATAATCCGCCAACTGCTCGTGGAAGGTCCGCCAGCCGTCCAGGGTGCGGCTGGCCTCCCAGCGGCGCACCACATACCCGGCCCATTGCGTCAGGTTCGCAGCCGAGGGCTGCACCTGGGGCAGGTAGAACACGGGCAGCACATAGACCGTGGTGCCCAACCAACTGCGCAGCCGGGTACGCAGAAAGGCCTCCCCGGCCAAGAGTTCCCGATAGCACTCCTGGCACAAGGTGTAGTTGCGACGGAAGTTGGTCTTGCGGAAGCCACTGGCGAAACCGGGCTTGTCGGTGATGTAGAACTTGAGCCAAAGGCGGGTGGTATCCTCGGTGACAGGGGCCTCCTGCCCGCAGACATGGCAACGGCCCAGCCTGGCATTGGTGAACAGCCCGCCCAGGTAATAGGCATACAGGTAGCGATGGTAAGCCGGTTCCCGGGCCAGCCAACGGCCGTCTACATGCAGCGTAAACAAGTACCGGGCGCCTCTGTGTCCCAGAATCTCGGCCAGGCCCGCGGCCAAAGTGTCGGCCAGGAGTTGCACCGTCTTTTTGACGCCATACTGCTGTGCGTACGCCAACACGGCTTCGGGGGTCTCCGCGTGTGCACCGGGGTAGCCCAAGGCCTCCAATTCCCGCTGCCGCCCTCGCGGCACCCAGTTCCAGCGAAACCAGCCCAGCGCAGGCAGGTTCCACACCCACCGATAGCGCTGCTCGCTCTTCTTGGTCACAGGCAGTTCGAGGAAAGTCGCGCGCACCACGGCTTCCAGGGCGGCCCGGAGGTGCAAATCGGGCAGCCCCGGGTCCAGCATTCCGGCCAGCGCAGGCAACACCTGCGAGATCAGATACTCCAGGCTGGCGACGGTGGCTCGCGCCTGCACCACATTGCGGGGGGCATGGCCCACCCACAAAGCCCGGTAAAGGGCTTCGGCGTCCACATCTTGCAGCGTGGGTTCAACCAAGCGCCAGGCACCCTGGCCGTGGGGCCGAAGATGAAAATGCACCAGACCCTCGTAACGGGTGGCTTCGTCTACCTTAACCAAAGTCTGTAACAACGCTTCTTCAGGGGCATGGGTGTCTTTGCTTCGCCAATCCAGTACAGTTCGTCCCAAGGTTCGCAAGCCTTCTAGCATTACCAATCTCCTCATCTCTACAAACCCAAACTCCTGACTGTCCCTCGGTACCGTTCCACCACGAGGCACGATGCAATTGCAATGCAATGGGACCATCAGTGGAAGATGGGGGAATACCAAAGGGTATTTCGACTTGCATATGTCCACCTTGTCTGCCCGAATTGCTGTACCGTTGTTATTCAATCACATGCGAGCGCATAACGCAACGATATGACAAAATCGTGGCATTCTTGTACAGGACTTTGGCATGGGGCCGGTGGTCTGGCCTCTTGATGCTGGGGTTGATGGCAATCTCTATCACCGAGCTTTGGAGATCGAAGATTGAAGGTTGGAGCATTCCCCGCCGGGCGAGCGCAGACTGGCTCACCCGACGGGGCTTGGGGTTAGCGCAGAATGACCGGCAAGTAAATGTATGAGGCGTCAACGATGACCAATGTTGCTTGGTTCGGCGTCCCCAGGGAAGCACCGCCGGTGACATTGTAGAGTGTCAGGTTGATGGTTTCGTCCAACTCATCGATGGCATCTGGCAGGATTTGCACGGTGAATGTCTTGCTGGTTTCACCATCGTTGAACGTCAGTGTCCCTGAGGCGGCCACATAGTCGTTGCCAGCGGTTGCCGTACCATCGCTCGTACTGTACTGAACGCTCACCGTCCCACTGCTACCATTCGTGCGCACGACAGTAATCGTGGCTGTGGTTGCGGATTCGGTCACTGTGTACGTCGCAGAGGAGAAACGAATGATACCAGCAGCACTCGTATCGTCATCCACGATCGTTACCACGGCTTGGTTGGGCGAACCGAGTGTGGCCCCACCACCAGGGTTTTGGAGACGAAGCACCAGCGTTTCGTCGGGCTCGTCTACGGTATCTTGGGTCGTCGCAAGCGTGAACGTCTTGCTGGTTTCGCCGTCGGCGAAGGTGAGCGTCCCCGAGGCGGCGGTGTAGTCACTCCCCGCGGTGGCAGTACCATCGCTCGTGCTGTATTGGACACTCACGGTACCACTCGTTCCATTGACACGTTCGACGGTGACTTGCAATGTATTCCCCTCATCGACAGCGTAGGTGGCTTGACTGAAGCGCAGTGTTCCCGGTGAGCTGGCAGCATATTCATCCGCGCCGATGTCGTATCCGGCGCCGCTGGGGCGCACGCCCCCATCGATGTCGAGTGTAACCCCACTATTCACTCCCGCATCGATCGCCGCCGAGCCCGATTGCAAGCGTTGGTTGCTGTCTAGATTTGGATTGCCGGTTACTGTCCCGGTGCCGATGAAGGTGGGCGTGCCATTCTCGGCGACGGTTTGGGTTGCTACGTTGTAGAAGAGCGTGTTCGTATGACGAATGGTTAGTGTTCGTGTGTAGTGCGCGCCCACGAAACCATAGGTAGCACTCGTGACAAGCGTATTCGTGATGCGAGCGGTGTAGGCGATTGCATCGCTAGTCGCCCATTGTGCAAAGCGGATCCCCCCAGGGGTTCGATTGTCGGCAATGGTCACATGGCTCAGATGGATGTCGTATGTCCCGATGGTCCCACCAAGGAAGTTGAAGACCGAGCCATATGGCTGCTTGTCGGCGGTGAGACGGTTTTCTGCTGCCAATACATTGACAAGGCGCACGGTGGCATCGCTTGGGCCGACCTTCCTCACATAAAGCGCAGCTCCATCATCCGAGGCAACGTTGTTACGAAACTCTACCCTGTCGAGGATGACATCCGCCGAGACGTTGGCCGCGATGGCCCCACCGTTGGAATCACTTCGTCCAACAGCGCTGTTGCCAGTAAAGCGGGTATTGCGGATGGTCAACAACCCATCGCCCGTGTATTTGATCCCACCGCCGTCGAAGGTGCTATGGTTGTACTCGATTTGGCTGTTGGTGATGGTGATGGTACCAAGTGCATCGTTGATCGAAATACCACCGCCATACCCTTCGACGATATTGGTATTGCTGAAGACCTGCACCGCATCGAGTGTCGTGCCATCGAGCACTTCCCAGAGCAGCAGCCCGCCGCCCTCGCTGTACGGGCGCAGACGACTTGCAGTGTTGTTGCGGATGAGCATGTCACGCAGTGTCACCTTGACGAGGGAAGCGAACAATCCCCCAGCGCAATCGCCCCCCGTGGTTGGGCAAGCAGCATTGGCAATACCAGGCGGGTTCCCCAAGTTGGTATAATCCCCGTTGACGATTTGAAATCCGCTCAGCGTCACATGTTCGTTCCCGCTTCCGAGAATCGTGATGCCGCGCCCATATCCTTGTGCATCGAGGATCGTCGGGCGTGTCGCTGGGTCGGAGATATTCCAATCGCTGGTGGTGTAGCCCCCTTCGAGGGTCAGGCTTTTGCTGTCGATGAAGACGATTTGCGTATAGGTGTAGCCTGTCGAGGCCGAGAGACGTGTCTGGACGCCCGTATACGTTCCCGCAGCCACCTTGATGGTGTCACCATCGTTGGCCGCATCCACAGCGGCCTGGATCGTGCTGTAGCAAGGTGTTGCCCCGCCACATGTACCGCTTGCATCGACATAGCGTGTCGTGGCGGTAGGAGAAGCGATGGCATCGAGGGATGGATACCAGGCTAGCCAGACAATGAGCAGAAGAAGCCCAATGGTCGTGAAAAGAGTAATGCGCCATTCGATCTGCCGAGTACGCCACATGATTTTCGCTCCTCTTGTTGTCGATAGGAGGTCGGGGAGCGCGGGGAGCTCCCCGACCTCGAGGAAAGGGGGAACAGGATGGCCTGTTTTCTCATGTCCGACGACGAGCGTGAAACCCCACAAGGATGCCAGCGAACAGGAGCAGACCAACCAGCATGGGCAGTCGCCCAGCGCCGGCTTGCGATGTCGCTTCGAAGCGTTCGAGTGTCACGGCCGTAGGCTTGATTTGGTCGAAGCGAGCAAAGCTCATGGATTTGGTCGAGCTCCCTACGGTGGTGAAATCGCCGCCAATGTAGGAGCTTCCGAAGGCAATGGCGTAGACGCCATTCGACAATGTCGAAGGTGAGGCACCTTTTGTGCCGTACGTATCCCATTGGTTGGTATTCGTATTCCAGACTGCGATGCCATAGGCAGTAGTATCGTTTATTCCGTTTGTGTCGATGGCAACACCATCGAAGGTACCACCCACATGGATATACTCCCCGCTCCCACTCACACGCAATGCCCGCACGATGCCTGTGTTACGTAAACCTGTCGTATCAGTCAAGACCCCCGCACCACCACCACTTGATCCGCTAATAGGATACCAACGTTGTGCTCCGCTATCCCAATAAGCAAGTGATTTGACAGTGTAATTTCCAGCTTGCGCAAAGTATCCACCGACGTAGACCTTACTCCCATCGGGAGATACATCTATGGCATAGACGATATCGCCTTCTCCGGAGACCCCCGGCTGTGCAGGTGTTGTATCATTCAATGCATTCCAATTTGTACCATCCCAATAAGCAACGTTGTTGGCTGTGGTACTCGAGCCAACGGTACTAAACTTGCCACCAATATAGAGCCGATTATTGTTCGAATCATAGGCAAGTGCACGAACGACATCACCTGCGGTCGAACCAATCCCAGCATTGAATGTACTATTGCTGGTATACCAACTGTTAGTGAGTAAAGAGTACCATGCAACGCGCCCAACTGATGTAGCTGGCGTTGTATTTATCTCAGTAAATGCCCCGCCAACAAAGAGTGACGCACCGGAGCCCCCCTCGGCGAAGGCATAGACAGGTCCGTTGACACCGTTCCCGACGGACTCCCACTGATTCAGTGTCGTATTCCATTTCGCAATGTAATTCGTATTGAGTGTCGTCCCATCTTTTTGTGTCGCTTGTGTGAATCCCCCACCGACGAATACGCCTCCTCCACTACTTGGCACATGCAAGGCGTAGACTGTCGAGTTGACACCTTGGCCGACTAAATACCAACGTTTGGTACTGTTGTTCCAACGGGCAATGTTATTAGCGGTAAAGCCTGCTACTTCCGAAAAGTTTCCGCCCACGTATACATCGTTGCCAGACACCGCAATAGCAAATACCTGCCCTACGACACCACGTCCTAATGTCAAGATACCTTTCTCGGTTCCATTGTCATAGTAGAAAATGCGATTTGGTGTGAAGGTCTTTGGCGTCGGCCATTTTGCATATGTCGCAATCGCCGTCTCGAAATCACCGCCAGTAAGGAAATATTGCCGGCCCGGACCACCTGCGAGAGCACGAATGATCGCTGTCGTCGTGCTTGCTACGCCAACGGTATCGGTAAGAAAACTGGCAGATGTAGCATCATAGATGGCAAAACTACGCACGTTTTCATTCGTGCCCCCTGGTGTGTTGGCAACGAGTTGTGAAAAGGATCCTCCCACGAGTAGGTCGTACTGACCCGTATCTGTCCAAACATCAAGTGCGTAGACGAAGTCATTGGGCTGATGTGAGACCATACCCTGCCATGCACCCGCATTGAAACTATAAACCGCTAAGTAATTAGCTGGGCTGGTAAAGTTTCCACCGGCATACAAAAGTCGCCCTGGGCCCACTGCTGAAGCATCGACATAGGCCAATGTCCGAACAGTATTATCGAAGGGAGCATTGAGGCTATCCCAAGTGCCAGCTACTGGGTTCCATGCTGCAACACGATTGAATGTTGTTCCCCCACCATTGGTTGCTGTAAAGTCACCAGCAAAGAAAACGATCTTGTTGATTTCATCATCGATGCAATCATAGACGATGTTGTTCAATCCTTCATTCGTCCCTGTTCCTACCGTTTTCCAAGTGCCAGTTTCCCCCTCATAGAGAGCAACATAGTTGGCAGTGAGGGTTGTGTTGTTGCTGTTGTTCACTTGTGTAAAATTCCCCCCGACGTAGACATCCTGTGATGTACCTCGACGCAGCGTCGTGACGCAATAGACTGCTTCACCGCTCGCTGCAGATGTGCTTCCAATACCATCACCAACGGTTTTCCATGTCTTCGTAGCGAAATCCCAAAATGCGATGCGTCGTAATGTTTGAGAGCCACTTCCATCTGCATTGAAGGCACCAACAACGTAAATTCCACCTGGTGATGGTGTAGAGGGACCAATCGAAGTCACGTCTGGAGCAACGCCCAAAGCGATGTCGTAGACTTCACCGTTGAGTCCGTTTCCAAGAGCTTCCCATGCTCCGGTCGTAGCACTCCATTTTGCGACATTCGACGTTGCAATACTCCCTACCTTATCGAAACGCCCACCAATATACACATCGACATTGCTCGTTGTCCAAGAAATGACAATCGTATTGACAACAGCAGTTCCGACCGACGCTTGCACCCCCCACATATCGAACATCTTGCTCCAATCGGCGTCGGTACCGATTTGCGCTGCTTGGGGCTGTGCCTCGGGCGCCGTGGGTGGAATGAAGCGTGGCGTGCCATCCGGCAAGAGCGCCATGAGCCATCCATTCAGTTGGAAGGAAGCACGCCCGATCTTCTCGAGGTTCAATGTTCCATCCGGATTGAGGTAGGCAAGGAAATCTTCACCATCCAACGTCTCCGTGCGTTCTGTTGTCACGTCCACTGAAATAGGTGATGCCAGTGAAGCATCCGTTGAGCGCATAGAGAACAACAAGGCAAAGAAGAGAACGGCGGCGGCTGCGACAGAGAGGAGGGCGCCGCCCAGGTATGTGAAGCGAGAAGACATGTTACGCCTCCTTTCGAAAATCATCTTCGAGACCCCTCACACCCTATTCAAGTGGTCGAAGTTGTGTATGATGCCGATAGATTGATGGAAACATGGTGGGCAATCGCCCTCATGATCCGATTGCCCACCAGCGGGTACGGTTGTCCGGTGAATGCGTCCGTCGTCTACCGACCGATGACGCCATTCAGATAGGCTTGGACGTGCGCGAGTGTCGTGGCTGCCCAATAATTCTGCAATGCTTCGATCTGCTCGCTCGGCGAACCTTGGCGCTTCAAACGGGCGGTTTCGTATGCCAACACGGCCATGACAGGCACATCGTCGCCATTCATGTTGATGGCTTCACGAGCACGTTGGTCGGCGAGGTCGAGCATATCGGCCAGCGCCCGTTCACGCCCAATGCTGGCGACATTGCCATTCTCGTCGAGCTCCACATCGAGCGAGTAGTATTTGGCAACCAGTGCAGCCGATTGGGCATAGTTGCCCACGCTGTTCCCAAGGCGGAGGGCAGTTTGCTGCTCGGCATTCGTCAATTGGCCGGCCAGGGCTTCCCCACCCTGCAAGGCGGCCACGGAGAGCAGGTAGGACGAATCGATTTGCATGAACAAGTCGCGCATTTGGTTGGGATGGACGCCATAGGCATCGGCGTACTCATCGACGACGGTCGCTTCGAAGTAGCGCAAGTTGGCTTCGGCCGCACGGCGGAAGAGCGCTTCCATCGCGGCGACACGTTCGGGGTCCTCGACGGGCGTCCCGCCATAGCCGAACCCAATCTCGACGCTATCACGCGCGAGCTGGACCAGATTTTGCGCGAGGACGTAGTAGGCCGAGAGCTGCGCCAATTCGCCTACGAGTTCTTCGTCGCTCATCACGCCGACGTTCTCGGCCAGGGAGTCGAGCGTGCTGTTGGCAATCAGGACGAGCCCTTGCGCCTGTCCGATGGAGAGATAGGCGTCGAATAGCGCCACATAGTCGCTGCCGGTGCGCGGCTGCTGCGTTTCGAGCAGTGAAATGACAGCGTCGAGTTCGCCAAGCGAGGCTTGTGTCGAGCGCAAGTAATCGATGGACGAGAAAATATCTCCAAGGGCGTACCGTTCGACGACTTCGGCTGCAAGCAACCAGAGTTGGGCCGTCATGGCTGCATCGACAGCGCGCTGATAGGCAACGGCCGCCAGACCTTGTTGCAGAGCGCTATCGGCACGTGTGGCCGTATCGTCCGCTTCGAGCATGCCATCTTCGAAGTAGCCGGTAATCTCTGGCGAGAGGCTATCGAATTGGGCACGGGCTTGTTGGTAACGCGAGAGCCACTCTTGTGCTTTGGCGCGTGTGCGATCGAAGGCGCGTGGTGGCAGTTGTGGCGTGGCCGTCGAGGCATCTGGCCGTGGGAGTGGTTCACCCACGAGTAATTCGTATGCCTCGAAAACCGTGCTGACTTCGCGTACCTCGACACCCAACTTCTCACCGACTTCGACCAAATCGACCAACTCACCCTTGTTTTGGTCGTAGTCGTAGCGTTGTCCTGCGGGAACGAGCACGAGTTTGATCCCCTGTTCGGCGGCACCTTCGATCTTGTGGGGAATGCCACCCACTGGGCCGACGGTACCATCCGGATTGATCGTGCCGGTCATGGCAGCATCTTCACGCATCGTTTTGCCATTGAGCGCTGCCAGTACGCCAACGGTCATGTAGGTTCCAGCACTGGGGCCATCGATGCGCCCTCCGACCGAGAAGGAGAATTCGTAGTCGCGGGGGTCGATGCCGGCAATCTGGCTAGCGACGATGACCGCCATCCAGCCAGCAGCACGCCACATGTCGCCCGTACCAGCGACTTCTTCTTCGAAGAAGCCCACGCGCATTTCATCGGCCGCAGCGGCTGGTTGTACACGGATGCGTACGGGTGATGTACCGCCGATGGCTTTTTGTTCGTTCGGGTCGTAGGCATAGTAGAGGGCGTTGATCGCAACTTCGCCACCATTCATCCCAGGTGTCGTTGCGCTCGTTTCGGATGGCGCGGCTTCCGTTGATTCAGAGGTCGTGGCAGCTTGTTCTTCATCTCCCTCGGGAGCCGAGGCATCGCCAACGACGGTGTAGGTATAGACGCCTACTGGGACATCGTTGACCCAAACCTTCGCCTGATATTGCCCCGGCGGGAATGGTTCCGAGGGTGTGAGTGTGAACCCGACGAAGGAGTTGCCACCAACGGCGAAGATAAGGCCTTGTTCTTCCCATGCTTGCGCCAAGTCCACACTCGTCGAAGCAATTTCGGTATCACCATCGTAGAACGCTGCTTTGATGACACCCTCTTTGGGAACCCCCTTCAGCTTGATCGAGAGAGAGACGGGGTCTTCAGGGCCGAATTCGTTTCCAGGATCAATGGGTGCCATTTCTTCTGTCAAGCCATGAGCGAACGTCACATCCAACACTTCGATGTCGCCGGCGGTAGCAACTGACTCGCCCTCCTCCGAGGCCGAATCGCCACCGCCACAGGCAACGAGCAAAAGAACAATGAAAAGGATAGGAAAGAGGCGATGTAGTCGGGTCATGGATTCTCCTCCTTGTTTGGTTGCATTTCCGCCGTCAGGTACTGCTGAATCAGCATGAAGGCATCTTCGAGTGAAGAGACGGCTCTCTGTTCGTTCGTAGGGACATAGATAATGACGCCGCGCCATTGAATCGATTCGTCGTCTTGTTCTGGCCAGAAACGTAAAACGAAGGTTTGTGTCGTTGGCATTGGGCGCCCCCATTCGCTCGTCACAGTCGATGGGTGTGAACGAGATGGAATGTGCTTGTCCGACTTCCTATGACATCGTAGCCTTAGAATATCATCCATCTATCTCAAAACTATCTTGTCTAGAAAATAAACACGTGATAAAGAGTGCTCATTTTCAATGCAATCGAGAAAATGGACATAGGAGCAAGCCTGCGGGAAACAGAATGCGGGTATGTGCAGTGCGATCGTGCCTTCGAAGGAGACACAAGCGGAGAACGATGCGGAAACGAGAAACGCCCCGCATCATGAGCGGGGCGTTTCGGGGTATGTTGCGTTCTTAGGAGGTGCCATCGGCTGTATCGCTATGTTCTTGGGCGCGAAGCGCCTGCACGTCGCGGCGTATCGTGGGGAGGCTGACATGCAGGATGTCAGCAAGGATTTTATGGGGCAGACGGGCGTGTTGTGTTTGCGCTTCATGCAGCAGCCGCCGAATGCGATGGCGGCGAAGCGCGATATACCCGTGTTGGGCTTCAACGATGGCGTCTTCTTCACCTGCATCGATCGTGAGTGTGACCATGACATCTCCTTTGCCTTCATCGCGCGGGAGAAGAAGGCGAAGTCGCTCGATTGGCCGTGGTGCGGTAGCCAGCCAGGCCTGTGTGATTAGGCGATGTGAGAAGACGTTGGTGAGGAATGTATGTCGGTGCTTCGAAATGTCAAGCGCTTGCATTTGCAAGGCATTGTACGCACGATGGAGCGCTTTGGCCCCTTGGCCAGGTGTAACATGCTCGGTTGCGAGCCATACGAAGTACCATGTGCGTGGGAGGTATTCATCGTGGCTGACGCGTTGGGCATCATCCAGCAGAGCGGACCAATGAGCGGGGAGTGGTGCTCCTTGTTTTACCTGTGCGACTGTGGCGGCAATTTCCAGGAAGGCACGTTCGATAGGACTCGATGCCTGTGTGGAGCCTTCCTGCAATACGAGGAGAGCGTCTTCGTACTTGTGCGCCAATAGGAGTGTCGTACCGAGTTCGTACTGGATGGTGACACGTTGTGCCGAAAAACCGAGGGCATCTTCGTGGGCAAGGGCTTCTCGTCCATAGGCAATGGCTTCTTCCAAGTTTCCTTGTTCGCGATACCAGAGACTTTGGCAGAGAAGCCAGAATGGACGTTTTTCAGCCAGGTCAGTTCGTTCGATGAGCGTTTTGGCGCGTGTGAGGGCGTTCTTGGCACGCCGAAAGCGGCCGAGCATGGTGTAGTTCCAAGCCATTGTCAACATGAGGCTTGCTTGCATACGTGTCAATCCCAGGTGCTTGGCCTGTTCGAGCGCACGATGTGCGAGCTGGATTGATTCTTCGAACATACCGGCATTGGATGCCACGACGGCGAGATTGCTCTTGGTCACCACTTCGTTGTAGGGCGTATGCAAGGTTTGGGCAACGTCGAGGGCGCGTTCGAGATATTCGCGTGCATTGGCATGGTGGCGGTAATGAATGGCAATGCGTGCTAACGTGTTGAGTGTGAATCCTTGTATCCGAAGATCGTTGGCCTCTTGTGCAAGGTCGAGAGCGCGTCGTGCCGTCGTACGTGCTGTTGTGAAGTCTCCTTGAGCAAATAGGATTGCACTCTTGTATGCCAATGCTCGTCGATAGAGGGGAGATGAATCGATAGCCGAAGATGATGCTTCGATGTACGAGAGCGCTTGATTGAGATGCGCAATGGCTTGTTCCAGGTTTCCCCTATGCTTCAAGACTTCGGCCAGTGCGATGTAGGTTTCGACGATGCCATCTTCCTCCTCCAGACGATGCCAGTCGTTCAATGCACGTTCGTAAAAGCGCACTGCTTGGGACATGTTTCCTTGACGCCATGCGATTTGTCCTGCCTCGTACAACACCTGTGCTCGCAAGGAGATATCTCGGTGGCGTCGTCTCTTCCAAAGAATGGAGGCGAGCGTGCTACGTGCTTGCTGGAGGCGTCCAAGCCCCTTTTCGGCTTGGGCCTTCAACAGCCAGAGCGTATGTGTGGCTATCTCGTTCCTCGTCTCCAAAGCGAGCCCGGCACGGCAAAGGGCGAGTGCGTGTTCATAGGCGTGCATGTCGAGCGCTTGTTCAGCCGCTTGAACGTAGGCGTGCTGTGCTTCTTCGGCGAGGTTGGCAGCTGCCAGGTGGTGGGCAACGTGCGCCCAAGGGACGGAAGGTTGTCTGCGAAGGAGGGAAGCAATCTTGCGGTGCCAAGTTCGGCGTGTGAGGGGAGCAAGATGTTGGTAGATGCTTTCCCGAACCAATGCATGGGAGAAGACAATCGTTTCGCCTTCGAATGTGACGAAGCCATATCGCACCAAATCGTGTATGACAGCGAGCGTTGTATTGGCGAGCAGGGAGACGGCAACGTGAATAGGAATGCGTTCGCCAAAAACAGCAAGCGCCTCCAGTACTCGGCGGTGTTGCGCAGGTAAATGTTCGAGTTGGTCTGCAATGAGTGGCGAAAAGTGTGAAAGGAGTGCTGTCGAAGGGACGTGCAGTTCCCACTTTCCCTTCGAGGTTTGTCGCAAGAGATTGCGGCGGTAGAGATAGCGTACCGTTTCGATGATGTGGAGTGGTTTGTTGCTGAGATGGGTTGCGAACTGATGAATGAGAGGGTCTTGGAGTGGTATTTGTAGAAGTGTACTCAAGAACGTGCGCTTTTCACTCTCGTCGAATGGTGGCAGTACGATGTGTTGGATCGGTGCTACTTTGTCAAGGGAGAGAAGCGCTGCAAACAGTGTTTCTTCGGCTTGCATGTCAAGTGGACGATAGGTAAGAATCACCGTACATGGGGTGGTTTCGATATGCTGACCAAGTAACGTCAGTACATCGAACAGTGCTGTATCGGCTGTATGGATGTCTTCCAAAACAAGGACAAGTGGCGCGTGTTGTGCGAGTGTACGAACAATATCGGTGATGACTGTTGGGAGGTCGTGCGTGTGTAATGTTTCTGCAGGTGTTCCGAACTCTGGCCATAAATGTGCCGCAACGGCGCGGGTATGTGCAGGGAGCGTCTCTTGTAGCAGTGTGAGAATTGCGGGTGTGAGGAGTGTGGCAATGGCCTCGCGAAGAGGGGCATAGGGCGTGTAGTAAGGCGCCCTTTGCGCGATACCAACTATAAGCCCACGCCAGCGTGCACCTTCTTCGATTTCCTGCATCAGGCGCGATTTTCCGATCCCCGCATCTCCCTCGACGAAGACAATACTTCCTTGCCCTTGGCGTGTACGTTCGATGATTTCGAGAAGGCGAGCACGTTGTGAATGACGCCCGACAAGGGGCATTTGTCGCTCGCCATGAAGCAACATTGCGAGTGCACTGTCGTGGGGTGTTTGATGTGCAAGGCGCTCCTCTGCGATTGTCCGCAAGGCTTGAAGGGATGCGGTTGGCTCAACATGGAGTTCTTTCTGCAAGAGATCAGCAACTTGCTCGTAGTGGCGGATGGCATCGAGTGGTCTATCCAGCGTCAGATACAGTTGCATAATGCGGAAGTGAATTTGCTCCCGCAGAGGTTCGGCCTGTGCCATGATGTGCATGTAGTGCAAGGCTTCTTCGTATTCTCTTTCCGATTCATAATGCCGGCTAAGGCGTTCGAGGAGGGCGAGGTATTGTTCGCGTACTTGCTCACGGGCGACGAGAACCCAATCATCATAGCCACCAGGCCAAAAATCCCCCTTGTAGAGTTCGATGGCAGCGCGCCAATCCTCGGGTGCATTGGATTGTGACCACGCTCGAAACTGAGCGACATCGACCCACACCTGATCACTCAAACGCACGTGGGTGTACGAGCTTTCGATGATCTCGTGCCCGAACACCTTGCGGATTTGCCATATGGTCTGGTTGAGTGTACGACGAGCACGCCCCTCAGGGAGCGTTGGGTAGAGGATGCCGGCCAGATGGGCTCTGGTGACGTTGTAGGGGGCATTGAGAGCAAGCGCAGCGAGGAGACGGAGTGCATTTTCTCCGGGTATTTTGAGGGGTGAATCGGTGTTCTCGGCTGTGAGATGGAACGTGCCCAGCAATGACAGGCGAAAGGATGTCATCGAATCGAGAGTACGATTTTGATGAGACATTGGGCTCGCACTCCTGTGGGGCTGGAGAATACGCTCGTAATATTGGTGTTTTTCATTGGCACTAAACGACCTGCGAGAATGTTTTGGAGCTTTGGTAGGAAATCGAACATTTGCGTGCTGACAAGTCTCTCTTCCGCACGAGCAACAGTGAGAGCATTCGATATGTGTTCATGGCGGCCACCGCGGGAAGCAGGCGCGGTGGCCGCTCCTGTGCGGTTGGAATAGGCTTATGGTGTCGTGAAAGCTGCAACAAGTGCATGTATCAAGCCGTCGATGGTGTGTTCTTCGGCCACGACATCGACGCGCAACCCTTCTTCGCGTGCTGTCTCGGCGGTGATAGGTCCTATGGCAGCCACAAGAGCGCTCTCAGCAAGTGCGCGCGCCCGTTTGCGTCCAAGTGCAGCGACGAAGTTGCGGGCGGTGCTGCTGCTGGTGAAGGTGATGATATCGACGCCACGTGCCAATTCGGCAAGGATGTCGGGCGATGGCGTGGCGGGTATTGTGCGGTATGCTGGTACTTCGACCACGTCGGCACCGGCATCGCGCAGACCTTCTCGCAGAGCAGCACGTGCAATGTCGGCGCGGGGGAGCAGGAATCGGCGCCCGGCAGGGTTGGGGATGGCGTCGAGGAGCGATTCGGCGACGTACTGTTGGGGGATGACGCTGACTGGGACGCCACGTGCTTCGAGGGCGGCGGCCGTGGCTGGTCCGATAGCGGCTACCTTGCGGGTTGCAATGGCTGTTGTTGGGATGCCGAGCGTCTCCAAGCGGTGCCAGACGTGTTCGACGGCATTGACACTGGTAAACACAACCCAGTCGTATGTTTCCAATCGCGCCAGTTCGGTATCCAGGGCTGCGTACCCGTCTGCTGGTGGGATGATGGCGATGGTTGGAAATTCGAGGGGAATGGCCCCCAAAGCGCGCAGTCGTTCGCTCAGCGCGCTGGCTTGTTTGCGTGAGCGAGTAACTACAACACGTTTTCCGGTGAGCATAGTGTCTCTTCCTCTCAGGTTGTTGTCTGGTGAGAAGGTGTCGTGAATCCGACGTGCGCAAGCGCGTTTTCAGCACCCTCGATTCCCTGGCGAGTGCAGTCTGGTAAACCCGCGCCGCGCATAGCACTCCCAACAATCCAGATGCCTGGTGGCAACGCGTGCTCGATGGTGGCCACGCGATCAAGGTGGCCGACGTCGTATTGTGGGCGGGCCTTCTTCCAACGCTGAATGTCCATCAAGACGGGGGCGGCTTCGATGCCAAGCAGACGGCGTGTATCGTCGAGCACATGTTCAAGGAGTGTGTTATCTTCGCAATGCAGGACTTCTTCCAGGCCGTCGCCGCCTACAAAGGCTCGGATGAGTACATATCCTTCTGGAGCACGTCCCTCGAACTTGCTGGATGCGAAGGTATAGCCTGTGACGGTTCGTTGTTCGAGGCGTGGGACAAGTGCGCCGCTGGCATTGTGTATCGCTTGGGGGACGTCCTTGCCATGGAAGCCCAATGCCACGCTGGCGCTCGAGGCCATTCGGATGCGGCGCAGCCGAAGAGCTGCGCCAGGGGCAGTCCGGGTGAGCAGGCTGGCTGTGATGGGGGGTGGAGTGGTAAGCAAGATGGTTTTCGAGGTGATTGTTTGTCCATTGCTCAGTGTCAGTGTGTAACGATTTTGACTACACGAAATACCATCAACAGAAACACCAGAAAGCACCGTTCCAGTGTCTAGCACTTTCTCCACTTCTTCGACCAGCCGTCCCAAGCCGGAGCGCAGCGTCAAAAAGGGCGAACGCCCCCCCGCCGACGGACGTCGCCCGCGACGTGCACGCCACATCGCACGGATCAAGCTGCCATGCGTGCGCTCCATTGCCCGCAACTGTGGAAACGTAGCCTGTATGCTCAATCGGTTGGGATCGGCAGAATGGATGCCAGCCATGAGCGGCCCCGCCAGACGATCCAGCGCTTCACGTCCCAGACGGCGGCGCACAAAATCACCCACACTTTCATCGTCTTCCTCTCGCCGTGGGGGGATGAAGAGTTCAAGCCCCATGCGCACTTTGCCCGCCCATGAGACCACGGGCGAGCGAAGGAAGGGCATAAAGCGCGTTGGCACCCCCAGAAAAATCCCCTCTGGTGCAAGCACCAGCTGCCCATTGCGTACCAGGTAGTAGCGGCTTGTGCGCGGTGCCACCAGTTCATCATCCAGCCCCAAAGCCCGCACCAACTGCAAGAGGTGTGGCTTGGTCGTAAGGAACGAGTCGGGGCCATGCTCAATGAGGAAGCCATCCCGACGCTGCGTGGAGATTTTCCCCCCCAGACGCCGGGCAGACTCAATCAAGAGAAAACGCACAGGCAGCCCGTCTTTGCGGGCTTGCTGCAAACGCCAGGCAGCAGCCAGGCCGGTCATTCCACCACCGACAATCACCACATGATACATGGTTTCACGCATGGTGTCTTCTTCCGCTCTTCCTTTCGCGGCCGAGTGTCATGGTACCTCGTCCGACTTCAACGGTATGGTGTGTGGTGGCAAGCCCCGCCCATCGGGCGAGACCAGCTGAACGTACAACCACACATCGGTCAGGTCGAATACATGTGCATTTTCCAACGCCACGAAGACCGGAAACGCATCCCCCGGCAACAGGTCTCCTGGCGGTGTGATGCCAATGTGCGTCTCTGCACGTCGAACACCATCCATATCGACAGCCACAATCAGCCCGGTGCCATCTTGCCACGGACCAGCCATCTCGACTAGCAAACGAACCCACAGCGTTTCGCCCCCTTCGACACGGTACCCACGCAGTGTGAGTATGTCGCTCAGCGGCAGATCCACTGTTACATAGCCATCAGCACGTGCATAAATGCGTCGCTTACCATGCGCATGCGTAGCACGCAACTCATAGCCCGCCGACTGCACCCATTCCAAAACCCCCGGCAAATCACGCAGGCGGTCGGTCCAAAAGACAATGAGATTGGGGCGCTCGCGTGCCAATAAGGCCAGTAAGGGGGCTGTATCCAGTTCGCCGTTGCGCAACCAACGCCGTTTGGATAGATTGACCAGCGAAGGCGGGGGCGAATGTCCACTCAAAAAGATGAGCATGGGGTCATCACTCACAATTGTCGTCCCCGGTGGTAACTCAGTGCGCCAACGCGCAGCGTATTCCACAGCATCACGACGCTTGTCATCGAAATCGCCAGTCTGGTACGCCTGCCAAAAGAAGGGGGTCCTATCAAGCAGGAGCACGCCCACCAGAACCAGCCCCATCGATGGGAGGTGCCACGCACGTGGAACAGGAATGATGTCAATAGCATATCCCAATCCAAGGGCAAAGAGCACCATTGCCAGCGGCACCACGATCAACACCAAGTGCGAGAAGAGGTCGGGGTACGGCGCAAAAAGCAATACGAACGCGGCAAAGGTTGCCCCAAGCGCCAACACGAGCGGACGCTGTCGAGGCGAACGGTGCCAGGCAAGAACCAACCCCAGTAATGCCAGCGGCACCATCAGCATGCGCCACAGGCGCTCGCCTGTGAGAATCGTCCAGATTTTGAGCACGTTTGCCAGCGGGTTGGCCTCGCCACCGGCGCCGGCATTGAACCCCAAGACCTGTTCGACAAAAGCACGCAGTGGGACATTGGCAAGCACCAGAACAACCACTAGCTCCGTGCCCAGCGCCAGCGCCATCAAGCGCTGCCAGCGCCCTTCACGGGGCCCCCACGCCAACACCAGCAATCCTACACCAAAGGGCAATGCCGTCGGCTTCGTCATGAGCGCGGCGCCAAACAAAAGCCCGGCCACGAGCGCGGCAACACGCCGCTGAGGTCTGTCTGCCAGCACCCAGAGCGCCCACATCCCACATGCAGCGGTTGGCATATCAGCCAGCACAGCTCGGCTATCGCGGATGAAAATGGGCGTTCCCAGCAGTAGGAATGCGGCAAATGCCGAGGCCTTCCAATCTCGGGCCCGTTTCGCCAGTAAGGCCGTTGCCAGCAGTGTGAGCGTACTCCATGCCACAGCCAGTGCACGCGCCACATCCACACGCTCGCCAAACAGGCGGAATAGCGCCCCCAATTCCCAGAACAGGAGCGGGGGGTAATTCCACCACATTGGGTCATAGAGGGAAACACCCCGCGCGACTTCACGTCCGGTGAGAATGATGACCGTTTCATCCCACGACCAATCATAAGCAGCGTGAAAACGCCATGCCCAGGCCACAAAAAAAAGCAGGCTTCCGGCAACCAGCCCCACAAACAACCATGTTGACCAGCGCTTCGAGATCATGGTGCACGCTCGATGATTCCAAGTTGGACGGCATCGCCCACCGTGGTCCCATTTTGCTGCACCGGCAAGCGTTGCAACGTTGCTTCATCGTATAAGCCTGCCAGCAGCGTATACGCTCCTGCTGGCATCGTGTCGGGCAGTGTGAGCGTGTAGGTATCCACAATGACCTGTCCAGGCTGCCAGAGTGTGGTCGGCAAGAACCCATCCAACGGTATCTGATCATCCTGTGTGAGCAACGTCCCATCTGGTCCGAGGAGATGCACGAACCCCTTGAACGACGTTTCGGTTGTGGAAAGCGCCTTCCAATGCAGGCGCACCTGTACCGTTGTGCCAGCGGGCAACGTCTGAATAGGCATTCCAGCCGCGTCAGTGAGATCCCACCCCTGCAGAACCGCCAGTGTGCCAATCTGTGGCGCAGGCGTCAGCACATGCGCAGGCGGCGAGGGGGTCCCAACTTGCAACACGTCCACGACAAGCGTATCCCCAATGGGTGCCCCTGTTTTGACATCCACCGCCGGCAAATGCTCGAACGTCTGTGGGTCGTAGAACATCAATTCCACCCGATACAATCCCGGTGGCGCATCCGCAGGAATCGTCAATTCATGCCCATCCGGCCAGACATCCCGCAACGCCCATTGCGACGTTGGTGCCCCCCAGGGCCACCCCTCATCACGCACGAGTTCACGCCCATCAGCGCCCACAATACGCACCAGCACATTCAAATCGCGTTCGATGGGGGCGATATTTTGCAAATAGAACGTCGCCACAAACGTCTCGCCCGGCTCGACATGTGTGGGCAATTTGTAGGCAATCAAGCGGATTTTGCCCCCCCAATCGGTAAAACGAGGGCGCCCCACCGCGAGATAATCCGGTGGCGGAGCGTTGCGCACGTCATAAATGCGGGCATACTCCAGGCCATCTATCACGACAACATGCTCAGGTTGCTGTTTGGCAAAATAATCGAGCATTTCCTGAGAAGGCAATCCCCGCTGCCACTGGTTGGCGTAGGTCACCACGTAGTCGGTGCTGAGCCATTGGAGAATGTTGGTCACATTGGCATTGAAGCGGATAGGCATCGGCTCGCCAACGAAGTAATAGGAAAAGGGGCCATCCATGTACCACGCCGTCACGCGCATCTGCTCGGCGTTGGGTTTGGCGTTGAGATACCGCGCGGCGGCATCCAGTCCTTCTCCCCACCCAATCAGCATCACTTCAGGCGCACGACGTGCCCCACCCAAAAGCGGGTTATAATAACTCAGGTAGTAAGGGTATGTCGCAATGGTACCCACAGCCTGTGCCATCAGCAGCGCCCCCAGCAGCAACGGTGCGCCACGTGGTCGGCGCGCAAAGACCGGTTCAAGCACTGACCACCACCCAAGCGCAGCCAGAGTTGCCATGAAAGGAAAAGCCGGCAACAAATAGCGGTCGAATTTCTTCGCCCCCAGTGTCATCAGCAGAGCAAACAAGCCCGCCGCCAGCACCAACCAGAACGCCACCACCCGGCCTTCGAAGCGTGCCAAAATCCCTCGACGGCGTGCCGCCATGACAACCGCGAGGAAAAGTCCAAGCAGGACAACCGGGGTCTCGCGCCAGAGGTAGTTGACGGGGTAGAAGAGCCAGCCGGGGTCGCTTTCGTAGATACGCCTCATGAAGTAGGTAGGGTTGAGATGGCCTTTCTCAGCATAGGTGGTCGCTGTGCCGAGCACGCGCGCCACGCTTTCAATAGGCGTCACCCACATCGCAGGCCACAACACCCCCACGACAGCCACCCCCACAAGCCCCCACGTCAAGCCGCGGCCAAGAGCCAGCCGCCACACCACGCGGGGGGAAGTCCCTGCACGCCAAGCATCCCACAACATGATCAACCCCACCACAGGTATGAGGAAAAGCCCTGGTGATTTGGTCAGCCACGCCAGTCCCGCGAAGACACCTGCCAGGACAAGGTCACGGCGGCGGTGGCCATCCAACACATACGCCAGCGACGCCCCCAGCGAAGCCAGCATGAATGCCGAAAGGAGCGCATCGAGGTGCAATACGCGCGACAAGCCAACGTGGAACGGTGAAAGCGCCACCAACGCAACGGCAAGTGCGGCTGGCGCATCCCCCAGTGGTCGGCGCAAGAAGAAAAAGGCGAACAAAAGCGCTACGGTGATGAAAAGCACCACGAAAAGACGACCAGCCACCAGCAATTCCAGTGGCTGGTAGCCATGTTCGCGCAAGAAGGGTTCGATTTCCTCATACTTCCAACCGAAGTAGCCCGGTGCTTCTCGCACATAGTCGGGATAGCGCGTGAGGAAGCCCAGTGTTCCTGCCCACATCACCGTGACGCCAGGGTGTTCACGTTGGAACGTTTGGGCAAAATCGGCATGCGTGATGGCATAGTAAAAATTCGCCGAACGCGCCAGCCATTTACGTTCGTCAGGTGTCACGAATTGCCCCAACCGCGGCAAACGTGGCGCCAAAATGAGCACACAAAGCGCCAACGTGATCCAGGTAGTGCGTCGGTGTCGGCTCATGGCGCTTCAACCGTAATCGTCGTCAGTTGGAAGTAGTTGCCAAGTGGCTGCCCATCTTCGCTGAACATTTCCAACCGGTAGCCTTGTTCGCGCTGGTACATGCCCGTGATGAGCGGGTACGTACCAGGTGGTGCATCGGCAAAAATGGGAATGCGATAGCGGTCAATCACCAGTTCGTTGGGTTTCCATTTACTGGTGGGGAACTTGTCGCACCCTGGTTCGCCATCGCGTTGCCCAATCATCTTGCCACCTTCAAAATCAATCACCTGGTTGAAGACAGTGTACCGCTCGAACAAGTTTTCCGTGGTTTTCCAGTACAACGTCAAGTTGAGCATGTCACCTGGTTTCGCCGTTGTGCGATCGATGCTAAAACCTTTCAGCCAGATACTTTCCCCCAACCGTACGTTGAGCGGATGGTCGATCACAGGCAAAATGGTGGGATCATCCAGCGGGAAATTGGGTGCGGAAAGCGTATTGTCGAAAAAGGCTTCGACGTCTTCCACATAGAACGTTTGCGGTTCGATGGGTGTTTCGCTTTTGCGGTAAATTTCCATGCGTGGCTGCCCATTGATGACGACCGTTCCAAACAGCTGATACTCGGTTTGGAGTTTTTCGTGCAACAAGCGGCGCTCTTCGTCGCCTTCTGGCTCGAGATTATCAATGAAGAAGAAAACCGTGTGGTCACGCAGACAGCGCTCCTGTCCACGAGTGTACCAGTCAGGCACCCAGGCTTCTTTTTCGTTGGTTTCGTAAATATCGTTCAAGACACCTTGCGCATAGAGTGTCCCGACAACCTTCCAGCCATTCCGAAGTGGAAACCCGAAGAGCGCTTTGTCATCGGGTTCATCGTACACCACCCAAAAGCCAGGTGGGCGGTTTTCGTGCCATGTGCGCAAGATTTCCACCTGGTTATACACGAAGTAGAAGTACGCATACGTGCCAAAAACGGCAACAGCGAGAGCCGTCAGCGCGATTCCCAGGCCAGCAGCACGCTGGACACCCCAGCGAGCACGCAGCGCATGGAAAGCCCGTTCCAGCACCAAGCCATTCAACAAGGCCCACGGCATGAAGAAGATGTACACATGCGAGCGAGGCTTTTCAGTCAGGAAAATGGACAGAATCATGGCGGCGCCAAACCAAATCCACACGATGCGCTCCTCGTACCGCATGCGCGGCATCAGCCACGCCAGCAAAAACGCCCCGGTGAAGAAAAGCACCGTGTAATCGCGCCCGCCGATGGTCAGCCAGGTCGGGTCGAGGCTGGTCACCACCATACCAGCTACAAGCAGGAGCGATGGCAAGAGCGCTTTCCGCCCCATACCACGCCAGTACGCCAGCACCAGCCCCACAACGGCGAGCCCAATCATGAGCACGACGTAGTAGGTGGTGCTGTACACGGTGGTGCGCAAGAAGAAATCGGCCAGGTTGTTGTACGGGAATTCGCCACCAATGCGCCGCTCGGTCAAGTAGACGTAGGTTGCGGCAAAGTTGGGGTGCAGGACGAATGGCACATAGAACAGCGCCAATGTGATCGCTCCAACGAGAAGCGCTGGCAACAATTGGCGCACAATGTGTATCAGCGGCTCACGTCGCCAAAGGAAGACCCCCACGAAGAGCAACGATGGTAGCGCCACGACGACGGCTTCGTAGTGAGAAAGTGTACCGGTCGCCAAGATCAAGGCCGCCAGCACCCAGTAGCGCACGCGTTCTGTCGCCACCCGCGTTGTGCGGTACATGATGAAGACGGTCAGAACCATCGTGAGAAAGACGATACTCTGATACTGAACGATGCGCGAAAAGCCGATGAAGTAGCCATCTAGCGCAAGGAGCATGGCTGCTGTCCAGCCAGTGATGGGACCAAAGAGCCGCCAACCGAATAGAAAGAGGGCAAACAATCCCGCGATGTTCGCAATGGCGAAAGGCAATCGCGCTGCGGCTTCGTTCAAACGTCCACTCAGGGCATATACATTCGTTGGTAGAAGAATTTCGGTAGGCCCTTTCTTGTGAATGAGCAACACTTCTTCGTAGCCTTGCAAGACACCGGCAGCACGCAAAGCTGCACGGGCTTCATCCCCCTGAAACTCAGAATATCCCAGGTTGGGGAGACGGAAGAAGGCGCCAACCAGAAAAAGCGTGACCATGCCAGCAACGACCCAACGCCGATCGGCTTTCTGCCAGAGGGACGGCCAGGCATCAGTGGGAGTGGGCGAGGTGAAGGGTGGCCGTTCACGCCGCCATAACGCCCAGAGCAGGAGAGCAGTCAGTGCGGTGTAGGCAACCGCCATCTGCCACGCCTGCACTCCACCCGGGAGATACGAAAGCAGCAACGTGAGAAGCACGGCCACGCCGTAGCCAGTCGCAATACTGTACAGGATGCGTTCCCACCACTCGGGGCGATTTTCGCCCCCGCCAATCAGCCACTCAACCAGCAATGCGCCCGGAACGTAAGCCGTCAACACAAGAACCGCCAGCGATTTGAGCGTCAGGGAAAGCGGCGCCAGCAGTATGGCATAGGCAACCAGCAAAATGGCGGCAACAAGCGCAATCAGCGTTTCGCGTTTCATCAGTGTGTTCCCCCTCCATGAGAATGCGCCGTCTGACACACGCAGGCGGCGCAACAATCGCAGGCGATGATAGCATACAGGTCGGATGAAGCAAAGCAATGCCAAGCCATGTTTACACGGCGTCTTCCTCCTCCAATGCTTCCGCAATCTGCAACCACGCTTCCTCGGCAGCCTGCAAGGCCGCCTCGACACGCGCATACACCTCGCCCAACCGTGCCGTCGCCTCGACATCGCCCTGCTCGCTGGCCGTCGCCAACGATGCACTCAGTGTCGCCAGTTCCGTTTCCAGCGAGGCCATACGCGCTTCCAGTTCGGCTTGTTCTGCTTCCAGGCGTTGCCGCACTCGGCGTTTCCGTTCGGCGGCACGACGGGCAGCTTTGCGCGCTTCATATGCCATAGCACCATCGGCAGGCGCATCTGCCACGCGCACCTGCTCCCGCAACCAGGCACGGTAGGCAGGCCACCCATCCTCGAACTGCCACAGTTGCCCATGGACGATGGCCCACACTTGGTCGGCAAGGTGTTCGATCAGGTAGCGGTCGTGAGAGACGAATAGAATCGTGCCTGCGAATGCCTCCAACGCTGCCTGAAACGCTTCTTGCGAAGGAATATCGAGGTGATTTGTTGGCTCATCCAACAAAAGCAGGGTGGTCTGCTGAACAGCGAGAAGTGCCAACGCCAAGCGAGCACGTTCCCCCCCACTCAAATCTGCTACGCGCTTTTCGATGGCATCCCCTGTGAACAGGTAGGCCGCCAGCAACGCGCGCGCCTCCTCGTACAACACGCCCTGTTCGAGAATATGCTGCAAGACAGTCGCCTCTGGGCGCAGGTGGGCGTGCGTTTGCGCAAAATAGCCGATACGCACCTTCGCCCCCAACCGCACGTGCCCGCTCAACGGCGGTATGTCGCCGAGAATGGTGCGAAGCAGCGTGGTCTTTCCACTCCCGTTGGGACCAACGAGCGCCACCCGCTCGCCGCGCATGATTCGCTGCACGCCTGTGCGCACCAGTGGCTTTTCAGGCGCATAGCCCGCCACCACTTCGTTGAGTTCCAGCACGTTATCGCCTGTGCGTTCAGCAGGCGGCAACCGCAAACGTGGGGGGCGATACGTCTGCGGACGGTCGCGCCGTTGGAGACGCGCCAACTGCTTACGCCGCCCGCGTGCCTGGCGCGATTTTTGCCCCGCCATGTATCGCCGAATGAACGCCTCTGTGCGGGCAATTTCAGCCTGCTGGCGCTCATACGCAGCCTGCTCGCGTGCCAATTCCTCAGCGCGTTGCTCGACATAGGCGCTGTAATTGCCTTTGTATTCGCGTAAGCGCCCATGTGACAGATCCCATACCACCGTCGCCACTGCATCGATGAACGCCCGATCGTGTGCCACGAACACGAGCGCCCCGTCATACGCCGCTAAAAATTGCTCCAACCATTCGACACCATCGACATCGAGATGGTTGGTTGGCTCGTCCAGAAAGAGCACATCGGGTGTGGTCGCCAGTACCTGTGCCAACGCCACCCGTGTCTGTTGGCCACCACTCAAATGCCGCAACGGTGCATCGAAGAGCGTTTCAGGAACGCCCACCCCCAACAGAATGTGGCGCATACGTGCCTCATACGTGTAGCCACCCGCTGCTTCAAAACGCGCCTGCGCCTCTGCATACGCCGCCAGCACCTCGGCATCGTCAGGACGTTTGGCCAACACCTCTTCCAAATGGCGCAGATGGGCTGCCTGCTCGTCCAGGTGGGCGAATGCGCGTCGCACGTATCCCATGGGGGTCTCATCGGGGGGCAAGTTGGGCAATTGGGGCAAATAGCCAATGCGAAGGCCACGTGCCCAATTGACACGCCCACTCGTTGGCGCCTGCTCACCTGCCAGGATACGCACAAGGCTGCTCTTGCCACAGCCATTGGGGCCCACCAGCGCAATCCGCGCCTTGGGTGGTATCTGCACATTGATCGCCTCGAAGATGTCGAACCCGCCATACGAAAGCGCCAAATGTTCGCCAATGATGCGTGTCATGAAAGCCCCCCGTCGCAGGCATGCGCGCAATGATGATTTTGCCCCTCCTGATGGAGTGCGTGCATCAGAGGGTACCAACTTCCTGCTTCATCCTCCTCATGCATGGGTCAGGCATGGTGAATATGCCCAACCATTACGCTTTAAGGCGTGGGCGGGGTTTTTGCGGCACATGCCCTCGTTTGTAAACCATGATGGTACGCACAAATTCGATGACCACGTCGCCATGTTGGTTGTAGCCGATGGTTTTCACTTTGACGATGCCCATGTGTGGGCGTGAACGCGATTCGCGCTTGGATAGCACTTCACTCTGGGCGTAGATGGTATCCCCCTCATACACAGGATGCGGTAAGCGTACTTCATCCCAGCCCAAATTGATGGCATTCTGCGAAATGTCGGAGACCGAGAGCCCCACTACCAGCGCCAACGTGAATGTCGAGTTCACCAATGGGCGCTCGAATTCAGTTTGGGCAGCGTAAAAATCGTCCAGGTGAATGGGGTTGGGGTTGAGCGTCAGTGCCGAAAACCAAATGTTGTCGGTTTTGGTGATGGTGCGCCCCACGGGATGCACGTACACATCACCAACCTCGAAATCCTCGTACACACGCCCTTGCCACCCTTCCTTGTATGCCATAAGGACCTCCTTTGGGATGATTACAGCAGAACAATTGTGATCCCTTCGTTGCGACGGCCAAAATCGGGGTCGTCGCGCAACGCAGGATACATGGCGAGCATCATATCGAGTGACGCATTGGCTGCGTGAAAATCTTCACCCCGCACCACCAGACGTATTGCACCACGCCGTGTTTGAGCGTTCAGTTCGCGCCGCACAACATGGCGCAACGTGCCACCAACACCATGCGAGCCATAGCCATGGATGATTTTGACAATTCGTTTGCCCCGTTGCCGCGCCGTGGTGAGCGCACTCCGCAAGCGCACCAGCGCTTCCTCGGCCGAAGGCATCCCCGCTTCGAGATTGACAACATGCATGGGGGAACGCGGGCGGTATCCACGCCTCCCACGTCGACGGATACGCCGTTCGCAGAACGGGCACACCGTGGTATACGGTTCAACACGATTGCCGCACGTTGGACAAACAGGCATACCAGCCTCCAGGTTTATGGTACTTCTATGCCCTGTGAAGCCACCAGCAGGCCAAACCAGGTTTCGCGTGGCATGTTGCGTGTGCAAGCACGCACGGCGTTCAAAATGTGTTCACGGTTGCCTGTGCCCAGTACAGGGACCGGCTGCACAGGATGATGCAACAACCACGCCAGTGCGATGGTGTCGGGGGTGGTGTTCATCTCAGCCGCGATCCCATGCAAGGCCAGCCGTACACGCCGCGAACGTTCATCTTCGCCGTGAAAGCGCCCTCCTCCTGCCAGAGGCGACCAGACCATGGGGGCATGCCGCAAGCGTCGCACTTGCGGCGAAAGTGCCGTCGAACATCGGGTTGAAATAGGGCGCTTCTGCCAACACCTCACCAAACAAGGCTTCGCAGGTCGAGCCGCCGTACATATCGGCATGGTCGAACGTGTGGATCCCATGTTCCAGGCAAAATTCGACAACGTCGCGACGTTCTTCGACGGTCGAGCACCACGCGGCCAGGTGTCTCATCCCCTGTACAATGCGCGAAACCGTCAGTCCATTACACGCGAAAAAGAGGTTTGGAACAAGCATGACGTGCTACTCCATTGGATTGGTTTGCAAATCCAACAAGAGGCCGGCATGGTCGGAAGGCCAAAGCCAGCCATGCGCCGTCGGTTGCGGCGTGTCAAGCGTGCGAACGCCAGATGCGACATACCATGTGTTGTTTGGGTTGGCGAGAAAAGCCGCATCTATGCGGTGTGAAAACGTGGCCGTTGGCGGTGCAAACACATCCACACAGCAGGTTGGGACAGACGGTGGTGGTGGCACCCATTGCCATGTCTCTCGCAACGTGCGCATGGTGGCGCTTTCGGGCAGCGCGTTGAAGTCGCCACCAATCAAGGCAGGCGTAGAGCGGTCAGCCACGAAAGCCTGCAAGGCACGGGCTTGCGCTCTGTTCACCTGAGGGTCGCCATCGGTCAAATGCACACTCACCAAGCGAATCTTCCCTGCCTGTGTGCGCAGGGTTGCTTCCAGCGCGATGCGGTGCTCGAACATACCCGCCTGAGGAAGCAATTCGGTAAACCGCACATCTTCCAGCGGGAAGCGGCTCAAAATGGCTTCGCCCTCTTCGAAGCCAATCGCTGCCAAATGACCGTTCGCACGCGCATAGACCCAATTCATTTCCACGCGCTCCGCCACATAGGCAGCCAGGTGTCCATCGCGCCCCGTGTGCGACACTTCTTGCAACAGCGCCACATCTACCCCAAGGTCTTGCATAGTGGCAACAAGCCTATCAGCACGTGCCATGCGCGCTTCACCACCGGGAAAACCGTGCAACATGTTGAACACAAGCACCCGCAGATGAGCCGTCGGCGGTTCGTTCACACAGGACAGACAGCCCTGCACCTGGTCAGCAGGACGGCTCACGTTGGGCACAAAGAACGCGACGAACAGCACAAGAACCAAAACAAGTACGCTTCTACGCGGCATGGTCAGGCTGATACAGTTGGTTGGCACAAGCGGGCGTCGGGTGGGCGTATTCTAGGATGAAGGCAAAGAGGCGGCAATTGGGGTTTAGGCCAAGTCGGTCAAGAAGGTGGGAGGAAGCACTTTGCCAGGGTTGAGAATGTTATGGGGATCGAGCGTGCGTTTGAGGTGTGCCATGAGCGCCAATGTGGCCTCATCGTATTCGCGAAGCAGGTATTTTTGCTTGCCGAGACCAACGCCGTGTTCTCCCGTGCATGTGCCTTCAAGCGCCAGGGCTTTTTCAACCACTTGGTCGTTGAAGCGCTGCAAAGTATCGAACGTCTCGGCGTCGTCGGAAGGGGAAAACACAACCGTATGTGCGTTGCCATCGCCCGCATGCCCAAAGAGTGCGCCATCGAGCGCCATGGTGTCGAGCAACGCGGCAATGAATGCAGCCAGCTCAGGGTAGCGTGAAATGGGCACGGCCACATCGGTGATGAGGTATGGCTGGTTGGGATGCGTCTGCACCATGGCATGGAAAAGATGGTGGCGACCTCGCCAGATGCGGTGACGTTCATCACGCCCCACGCCAGCCACAAAGGCGGTTGCCCCCAGGTCGGTACAAAGTTCACGCACCAGGTCGAGTTCACTGGCAATGGCAGCTTCGGTTGCGCCGTGGAATTCCATGAGCAGCGTAGGGGCAACCGGCAGGTCAAGCGCCGTATTCAGCAAGAAGTAGCGCATGGCACTGGCATCCAACAATTCCAGCGCAGCAGGGACAACCCCCGAGCCCATGATGGCATAGACGGCGTCGGCCGCAGCGGCTGTGGATGGAAACGAAGCAATGGCAGCGCTGAAATGCTCAGGGAGCGGTGCGAGTTTGAGTGTGGCAGCAGTAATCAGTCCCAATGTGCCTTCTGAGCCGATGAACAGGTGCGTAAGATCATACCCCGCCGATTGCTTCACCGAGCGCGAACCGGTATGCACCACAGAGCCATCAGCCAACACAACTTCCAATGCCAGCACGTTATCGCGCGTCGCCCCATACTTGACCGTGCGCGTCCCCGCAGCATTGTTCGCAATCATGCCACCAATGCTGGCATTCGCACCAGGGTCAGGGGCAAAAAAGAGCCCGTGGCGGGCCAGAGTGCGGTTCATGTCTTTGTACAACACCCCAGGCTGCACCACGACTTGGAAGTCGGCGGCATGAAGGGCGAGAATGCGATTCATCTGCGAAAAGTCGATCACCATACCGCCATGAATGGGGATGGGGTTGCCTTCGAGGCTGCTCCCAGCACCCCATCCCACCACAGGCACGCGAAAACGCGCAGCAGTTGCCACAAGTGCACGCACTTCTTCGGTGGTGCGCGGCCAGACAACGACATCCGGCAAATGGGCGGCATGCGACGACTGGTCGCGTGCATGGAGAACACGCACCGATTCGCCGGTTGAAACACGTTCGTCATCCAGAATGTGGCGCACGCGGGCAAGGAAGGATTCGTTCATAGTGTTCAGCGTAGCGTGGGAGAAGTGTCAGGCATCCTTGCGCTTCTTGGGCTTGCGGCCACGACCAGGGCGGATGAACAAGCCTTTCACGCCTTCTTGCTGATAGCGGTGCACCCAGCGGTACACCGTATCGGGCTGGCGTTCCTTCGGCAGATGCTTCAGCGCCACTTCGCGCCCGGATTTCCCTTCGGCGATTTTGAGCAGGGCTTCGGCACGTTCGCGCATGTAGCGCAATGGATGGTTGTCGCGAATGTCTTCCAGTTCGCGACGCTGTTCCGGCGTCAAATGCAGTTCAAGTTTACGAGCCATGAAAATCCTCCTCTTACAATTTTTTTCTACAACCCAAAGCAACCATAGAGCATGCCCCCTTTGCAACTTTTCCCATCGCCTCACATGCACACCGTTGCGGACAAGGGCATCGTTCCAATTATAGTCATTCCGCAAAAAAGTGTGAAACAAAACGCAAAAAGACCATGGTGCGACTTTTATGCCCAAGAGGCATGACGTCGTTCCTAGGTCATCGAAGCCCCTACCGAGCACTCGGTAGGGGCTTGGGATCTCAGACAGGCGTTGTTAGGGGCGGTTCTTTTACGACTGTTGTGCCTCGAACTTCTTGCGCTCCTCTTCGGCAAGCACACGTCGCAGAATTTTGCCCACTGTGGTTTTCGGCAACTCATCGCGGAATTCAATCAGCTTCGGCACCTTGTACGGTGCCAGGCGCTCGCGGCAGAACTGTTCGATTTCTTCTGGCGTCGCTTGCATACCCGGTTTCAGGACGATAAATGCCTTGACGGTTTCGCCGCGGTACTCATGGGGCACCCCTACAACAGCCGCTTCCAATACAGCGGGATGTTCATAGAGCACATTTTCTACTTCGCGTGGATAGATGTTATACCCCCCAGCAATGATCAAATCTTTCTTACGATCGACGATGTAGAAGTAACCATCTTCGTCCATGCGGGCAATATCCCCCGTGTATAACCAGACACGTCCTTCCGCATCCTTGCGAAGCGTCTGCAGCGTCTCATCTGGGCGGTTGTAGTATCCGGCCATCACCTGTGGCCCATGAATGATGAGTTCGCCGTCTTCACCCACTGGCAACGGTTCCGCCGTTTCAGGATGTACAATCTTCGCCAATGTATCGGGGAAGGGAATACCGATACTGCCCACTTTGCGTGTGCCATTGAGCGGGTTGGCATGTGTTACCGGGCTCGCCTCAGTCAGGCCGTAGCCTTCGACCAGTTTGGCACCCGTTAGTTCTTCGAACTTGTACTGCACTTCGGGGGGTAACCCCGCTGCACCACTGATACAATACTTGATGGATTTCAAATTGTGCTTTGGTGTATCGGGGTGGTTGTTGATCGCGGTGTAGAGCGTCGGCACACCTGGGAAGAGGGTGGGCTTGTATTTATCGATCATCTTCAACAAGAAGGGAATATCGCGCGGGTTGGGAACGAGAATCATCGTGCCCGCATTGGCAATGCTCAGGTTCATGATCGTGGTCATGCCATACGAATGGAAAAGTGGCAATGCCCCCAAGCAGCTATCCTGCCCCTTTTCCAACCCAGGCATCCACGAAGCCACCTGCAGTGTGTTCGCCACAAGGTTGCGATGCAACAGCATAGCCCCCTTGGGCACGCCCGTGGTACCGCCCGTGTAGCCCAACACCGCCAGGTCATCCTTCGATGCTCCGCCAGGACGCAGTATGGACGCTGCCCCAACTTTCAAGAAATCCTTGAACCAGGAGGCGTTGGGCATATCCGAAATATCGGCGTAATGTCCCTCTTTCTTTTCTTTGAACCAGGTAAAGAGCAAACGCAGATGGGTGGGAAAATACTCTTTGATATTGTCGACAATGACATGTTCCACATTGGTGTTGTCCAACACCGAACGCACCGTGTCGAGGCTCATTGTCAACGTCGCGACGAAGCGCGCCCCGCTATCCTGCAATTGGTGTTCGACTTCGTGAGCAGTGTAAATGGGATTGGTCGGCACAACGACGCCACCAGCACGCAGCGTGCCATAATAGGCAATCACATACTGGGGGCAGTTGGGCATCATCACCGCAACACGGTCGCCCTTTTGCAAGCCATAATGCTGCAACGCCGCGGCAAAATGGTCGACGGCCTCATTCAGTGCGCGGTAGGTGATGTTGGTACCATAGAAAATGATGGCGGTGTTATGCGGAAATTCGCGGGCACTTTCTGAGAGAAACACATCCAAGGTGTGGCCGGGGTACGTCAGGCTTTCGGGTACCCCTTCATCATAAAACTTCAACCAGGGTTTTTCATGCATGCTTCCCCTCCCCAGATGATGACGTGCAGTGGTTGCCAGTGGATACGTTCTTAGTCTACGCCAACTTTCCAAATTCGCCAAATTCAAACAAACAGTTGTTTGGTTCGAAAAATTGACGCCCCGTCAGCTTTCCGTAGGATGTTGAGTATTCACCCAAGAGAGGCAAATGCGCAGAATCGAGGCAATCCGTATGACACCCGAGGAACAACGCACTGCGCTTTTCGAGCGCCTGGTTGCAGAAGGCGTTCTCGACGAAAACGACCGCCTTCTGTGGGATCTGCTCACACCTGAACGGGCCTCCAAAATGGATCGCGTGTTGCGCCAACGCACACGCCATATCGCTGTCCTGCTGGAAGCCGTGGACGATGGTCACAACCAGGCGGCCGTCTTGCGCTCGTGCGAGGCGTTTGGGGTGCAGAACATCGGCATCGTTGCAGGGCGCGGTGGCTGGCACCCCAGCCAGGGCGTCACGCAAGGTGCCGACAAGTGGCTCTCATTGCAGCACTACCCCACCATCGCAGAAGCGATCCACGCCATGCAAGCACGTGGGTATCGCGTTCTGGCCAGCCGTCTGGACGAACACGCGACCCCTATTCAGGAGATCGATTTGCACACGCCTGTAGCACTGCTTTTTGGCAACGAGCATGACGGCGTAAGCGATGAAGCCGTCGCACTGGTAGATGGCACGTTCATCATTCCAATGTACGGCTTCGTGCAAAGCCTCAACATCTCGGTCGCTGCTGCGGTAAGTATTTTCCACACGACCCAGCGTGCTCGCCGTGAAGTCGGCGATGCGTACTTTCTGACACGTGAAGAACGGCGTGCCATCCTGCGCCGCTGGATGGCGGCGAACACGCCCCAGGCACGGCGTGTCGCGGCTGCTTTGCGTCGCTTGCCATCATCAGATGAGCAATGACGCATCTTCACCTTCGCACAGGCCCATGCTCGCCTGTGCCTTGTTTTATATTTTCGCACTGAGTGCGTCACCATGCTATCATACCCCACACGCACCAAACCAACCGACACCACAGAGGGCTTGCCGCATGATTCCCATTGCGCTGGATCTTCGGAACTTCATGTCGTACCGCGGAAATACTACGATTGATTTCGAGGGAATCCACTTGGCCGCCATCATCGGCGATAATGGGCATGGCAAATCCAGCCTGCTGGACGCCATTACCTGGGCTATCTGGGGCAAATCCCGCGCCAAATCAGACAACGACCTCATCACACGTGGACAGACCGATATGCGCGTGGCGTTCACATTTGAACTGGACGGCCAACGTTACCGCATCATTCGCATGCGCAGCACCCAGGGGCGTGGGCTCAGTCGGCTGGAATTCCAGCTGCACAACGGCACAACCTGGGTGAACATCGGTGGCTCGAAATTGCGTGAAACACAGCGCGAAATCAACAAGCTGCTCAAAGTTTCGTATGAAACTTTCATCAATTCCGCTTTCATTTTGCAGGGCCGCGCCGATGAATTCACCACCCGCAAACCCTCCGAACGCAAAGAAATTCTGGCCGATATTCTCGGCTTGCAGGTGTACGACGAATTGGAAAATCGTGCCAAAGAAAAAGCCCGCCAGGCTGAGCTAGAAGTGACGCGGTGCGAGCGTGATATTGAGCAAATCGAGGCCGAAATCGCGCAAATTCCCGCCCTGCGCAACGAGGTGGAACGCATCGAAGGTGAATTGAAGCGCCTGCAAGATGAAAAACGCACTGCCGAGCAAGAACACGAACGCCTGCGCACCCAGTGGGAAGCACTCATGCGCAAAAAAGAAGAGTTGACCCAGAAGGAACGGGCGTTCAGCACCCTGAAATCAACGCAAGAGACGCTGAAAAAGCGTGTCCAAGAGGTCGAGAAACGCCTCGAAGCCGACGAACGCCTGCTTGCGCAACGCGACGAAATCAAGGCACGGTATGCGCAACTGCAAGCCGCCCGCAAGGAAGAAGCCCACTGGAACGAAAATCTCGACCATCTGCGCCGTCTCGAACGGGAACAACGCGCACTCGAAAAACGCATCGAAGAAGAACGACGTAAAATCGAAAATCGGTTGCGTGCGCTCGAACGCCGCATGCACGAGCTCAACCGACGCATCGCCGAAGCCATCAGCAAAATCAAAGCCGAAGCCCAATCGCTGGAACGTGAAATCAACCGCCAAAACGAACTGATGGCCCAACAACCAGCATACGAAGCCCAACGTACCGAAGCCGAAGCCAAACTGGCGGAATTGAAAACCCTGGATGAGGAACGCGAACGCCTGCGCGACCTCTACCAGCAACACCAAACTGACATCAGCACACTGGAAGCCGAGAACAAGCACCTGCAAAAGCACATCGAGGCGCTGCACGAGCGCCTGCGCTTGCTCGAAAGCCAGGCCGGTGCAGAATGCCCCGTGTGTCGCCAGCCGCTCGCCCCCGAACATCGCGAACGCGTCATCGCCGAGACGCGGTTGGAAATCGAACAGGCCGAACGAACCATTGCCGCCAACGAAGAACGCATTCAGGGCCTTCGCCAGGAACGTGACGCCATCACCCAAAAAGGCAAACAGTTGCGCCAACAGATCGAACGCGAACGTCCTCGTTGGGAACGCGCTCGCGCCAACGCCGAAGCCAACCTGCGCCGTGTGGAAGAAGCCCGACAACGACTCGCCGCCTTAGAGCGCGAACTGGCTGAAATTCAATCTCAGCTCGATAGCGACGACCCTGCTGCTGCCATTGCCCACGCTGAGCGAGAAGCGCTGAACATGGTCGAAGCCGAAATTGCCGAGCTGAATACTCGTCTCGAACAGGAAGACTACGCCCACGAAGCCCGCGCCAAACTCGCCGCGGTGCATGAACAGATTGCCACGCTCGGCTACGATGAAGAGGCCCACCAAGCGGTACGCCAGCAGGTCCAAACCCTCGCCAACGCCGAAAAACAGTTGCGCGAATTGGAAACTGCCGAGGAACGTCTGGTCAGCAACCGTGAACTACTCAATTCGTTGCGTGACAGGCTCTCCGACCTCACCAAACAGATCAAACTCGAAGCCACGCACGTCGCTACGCTGCGCGACGAGGTGCGCACCCTTCCAGAGGTCGAAAAGCAAAAGAATGTGGCGCGAAAACATGTCGAAAACCTGCACCAGCGCTACAGTGATGCGCAGCGCAAATTGGGTGCTGCGCAACAGAAACTGGAAACGGCCGAAAAAGCGCGCAAGCGTCTGAACGAGTTGAAGCAAGAGCGCACCGAGTGGCAAGAACGCCAACATGCTTTCAAAGAGCTGCAAAAAGCCTTTGGCAAGAAGGGCGTCCAAGCGCTCATCATCGAAGCCATCCTGCCCGAAATCGCAGACGAAACCAACCGCCTGCTCGATATCATGACCAATGGGCGCATGTGGGTGCGGCTCGAAAGTCAGCGCGATTTGGTCTCCAAAGACGCCAAAGCGGAAACGCTCGACATCATCATTGGTGATGAAGCCGGTGAACGCCCTTACGAAATGTACAGCGGGGGCGAAGCCTTCCGCATCAATTTTGCCTTGCGTATCGCCCTCAGCCGCTTACTTGCCCAGCGTGCTGGTGCACGTCTGCAAACCCTCTTCATCGACGAAGGCTTTGGCTCGCAAGATGCTGCGGGGCGTGAACGTCTGGTCGAAGCCATCAATGCCATCAAGGATGAATTCGAACGCATCTTCGTCATCACGCATATCGAAGAACTGAAAGACATGTTCCCCGTCCGCTTGCACGTCGTCAAGGGGCCCGAAGGAAGCCGTGTCCAACGTGACGCGTAGGAGAGAGCAATGTCCCGTGTTTCCCCGCTTGTTTCCGCTCTGCTCCTGCTCAGCACCGCCCTGGTGGCGGTGCTCTTGTTGGGAGCCCTGCACACCCTGCGTCCCCAACCAGCCAATGAAACCGCCCAACCGCTCGCCCAACCCGTTGTTGCCCTGATTCATTTCCGTAATCGCGACGATCTGAACCGCTTGGCTGCCCGCTACGACCTCTTCGAAACCGTGGACCACGAACGTCAGCAGGTTCCTGCGCTTCTTTCGCCCGAAGAGCTGACACAATTGCGGGCTGAAGGCTACACCGTGCGCATTCTGCCCGACATGACAATCCAGGCACAGCAAGAAAACAGCCCTCTGGCAGGGCAAACGAGTGGCATTCCAGGCTATCCCTGCTACCGCACCGTGGAAGAAACACACACTTCGCTCTTTGATCTGGCCGCAGCGCACCCCTCGCTGGTGCGCGTGGTAGACATTGGCGATTCGTGGGAGAAAACGACCACAGGCGGGGCAGACGGCTACGATATTCTTGCCGCTGTCATCACCAATCAGGCATTCACACCACCTGGCGGCAAATTCAAATTCGTACTGATGAGCGCTATTCACGCCCGCGAGTATGCCACCGCTGAACTGGTGATGCGCTTTGTGGAAGAGCTAGTAGCACGCTATGGCACCGACCCCGACATCACCTGGCTGCTCGATTACGGCGAGCTCCACATCATCCCGCAAGCCAACCCCGACGGGCGCAAGCAGGCCGAAGCAGGGTACCTGTGGCGCAAAAACACGAACAACACCAACGGCTGCACCGCTTTTCCCTACTACGGCACCGACCTCAACCGAAACAGCAGTTTCAAGTGGGGCGGCAATGGCTCGAGCGGCTATTCATGCGCGTCCACCTACCGTGGTCCCGCGCCAGCCTCGGAACCTGAAACGCAAGCCATCCAGGACTATGTGGCCTCGGTGCTCCCTGACCAGCGGGGCACCGCCGATACGGACGCTGCCCCGCCAGACACCACAGGCCTGTTCATTACCGTGCATAGCTACAGCGAGCTGGTGCTCTACCCGTGGGGCTACACGAGTGCGCCTGCGCCGAACGCCACAGCGTTGCGCCGTCTCGGCGACAAATTCGGCTAC
This sequence comes from Ardenticatena sp., assembly GCA_015487975.1. Lineage (GTDB taxonomy): Bacteria > Chloroflexota > Anaerolineae > Ardenticatenales > Ardenticatenaceae > Ardenticatena. The sequence continues at coordinate 41,515 of WFOS01000073.1, read as the reverse complement.
TACACGGGCTACACGGTCTGCCAACCCGCTGAATGCCTCTACATCGCCGATGGGACCACCGATGATTGGGCTTATGGCGAGTTGGGCGTCGCCGCTTACACCTTCGAAATCGGCACAACGTTTTTCCAGGCCTGCACCGACTTCGAAAATACCATCTTGCCCGAAAACCTGCCGGCGCTCCTCTACGGCTTCAAGGCCGCACGCCGCCCATACCAGACACCCGCAGGCCCCGACGTTCATTCGATCTTGTTGAATGGCGTCATCACCAATACCATCACGCTGATACCTGGGGACATTTTGCGCATCGAAGCCACAGCCGACACAACCCGTACTGCGGCACAAACGTCCCCGCCTTCTGTGGCCGCAGTGCGATATAGCATCGACGCGCCTTCGTGGATCACAGGCACTCGAACATTCACCATGACCGCCGTGGATACCATCTTCGATGCCCCCATCGAGCAGGTATTCGCTACGATTTCCACCGATGGGTGGACACTGGGGCGACATACCATTTTCATCGAAGCCCAAAGCAGTGATGGCACATGGGGGGGCCCGTCGGCTGTTTTTGTGGACATCTATCCACCGACAGGTTTTGCCTTCACAGCAGACACGCCCGTTTTTCCAGGTGAAAGCGCACAGCACACGCTCACCATCACCAACTTGGATACGACCACCCACACCTACACCATCTCAGTTGGGAGCAACGTATGGGTGACACACGTACTCACGCCTACGCTCGCACTGGCTCCGTCCGAAAGTGCAGACGTGCCCATCACGGTACAGGTGCCTTTCACTGCCGCCGATGGCGAAACACAGCCCACACAGTTGCACGTGCAAACCACCGACGTCACACTTTCGTTCAGCATCCTGACCGAAGCCCGCTGGCATCGCACCTGGTTGCCGTTTGCCGTACGATAGGCTGTTGGGAAAATGCAGAAAAGACGCAAAGTGATTCGCGTTTGCTCCTATTCACAAATAGCGTTTTGTGGTGTACACTGGTCTTGCGAGCAGCATTTCGCATCTTTTCATGCTGAAAAGGTAGAAGGGTATGCAGGAGGATTTATGTTTCCCTTCATTCCATCCCTTTTCGCGCTGCGGCAGGCCTGGCACGAAGAGCGAGGGCAAGCGCTCGTCGAATACCTTCTCATCCTCGTGCTGGTCGCCATCGTGGTCATTGTTGTACTCTCGCTTCTTGGCACCACGCTAAGCACTGTCTGGTACGATCTTATCAACTGTGGCTTCAATCGCTCATGCTAGCCTGCCCACCGCACGCAAAAACGCCCCGCCAATGCGGGGCGTTTTGCTATCGGGTGAACCGTCTCAGGCGGTGGCAGCCGCAGCCTTCTTGACGGCTTCGGCCACCTGATCCACATCGGGAATGTTGGGAATCCCCACGTGAATGACATCACTGACGCGACCTTCGGGGTCAATCACGACCACCACGCGGTCGCAAATGCCCTTGTCTTCCAGGTAGACACCATACTTCTTGCACACGTCGCCTTTGGGGTGGAAGTCGGCCAGCAAGGGGAATTCGATTCCCTGCTGTGCTGCAAATGCCTTGTGTGCCCACACACTATCCACGCTAATGCCAAAGACCTGCGCGTCCAAATCATTGAACAGACTCAACGCATCGCGGAAACAGGCCATTTCATTGCTGCACACGGGGCTGAAATCGAGCGGGTAGAAGAGCAAAACCACCGGCTTGCCGCGATAGTCGCTCAACTTGTGTACGTGTTTGTCCTGATCGGGCAATGCAAAATCTGGCGCCATCTCTCCGGGTTGAATCATCGTCATCCTCCTGCAATGGTTGATTTAGAAGTGAATCGGATTGCCTTCGGTCGCCAGTGCGGCCTCGGCAATGACTTCGCTCAACGTGGGATGGGGATGGACAGCATCGGCAATTTCCAGCGGTGTGCTTTCCAGCTCTCGCGCAATGGTGAACTCGGCAATCAACTCGGTCACTTCGGGGCCAACCATGTGCGCCCCCAGGATTTCGCCAATGCGTGCATCGGCAATGATTTTGACAAATCCTTCGCCTTCGCCCAATCCCAGCGCCTTGCCATTCGCGCTGAACGGGAATTTGCCAACTTTGATATCATAGCCTTGTTCGTGAGCTTGCTGTTCGGTCAACCCCATGCTGGCAACCTGCGGGTTGCAGTACGTTGCCCGCGGCATCATAGTGTAATCAAGCGTGTGGACATGCTTCCCGGCCAGGTAATCCGCAACCACGATTCCCTGGTGAGAGGCAACATGTGCCAGCGGGAGTTTCCCTGTGACATCACCAATCGCGAAAATGTGCGGAATGTTGGTGCGCATGTACTCGTCAATCTGGATGAAGCCACGTTCGTCCGTGGCAATGCCAACCGTTTCCAGCCCAATGCCCGCGGTGTTCGGTTGAATTCCCACCGCCACCAGCACCCGCTCCACTTCCAACACGGTCGGCTCGCCACCCCCCTGAGCGGGTTCGACCGTCACCTTGAGCGTGTCGCCGTCGCGCACCACCGACGTGACCTTACTGCTCGTCATGTACTTGATGCCTTGCTTTTTGTACGCCTTTTCGACTTCTTTGGAAACGTCCTCGTCTTCGAGGGGCAGAAGGCGCGGCAAAAATTCGACAATCGTGACATCAGCGCCATAGGCGTTCATCACATACCCGAATTCCATTCCAATCGCCCCGGCGCCAATGATGACCATTGAGTTGGGTACACGCTTGTCCACAATCGCTTCACGGTACGTCTGCACATATTCGCCATCCACCTCGATGCCAGGCAATGTACGTGCCCGTGCCCCCGTTGCAATGATGATATGTTTCGCTGTATAGCGCTTGCCATCCACTTCGATGGTGTGAGCATCCACCAGGCGACCTGTGCCCTGGATATGTTCCACACCATACTTTTTGAAGAGGAACCCAATGCCCCCTGTCAGCCGCTTGACCACACGGCGCGAGCGATGAACAGCCTTGGTATAATCTGCGACGAAATTATCGAACGAGAAGCCAAATTCCTTCGCACGGTTGTTGATGAGCGACACCAATTCCGCATTTTTGATAAGTGCCTTCGAGGGAATGCATCCCCAATTGAGGCAGACCCCTCCCAAATTTTCGCGCTCAATGCAACCAACTTTGAGCCCATTTTGCGCAGCACGAATAGCAGCGACATAGCCACCAGGGCCAGCGCCAAGTACCAAAAGGTCGTATTGTTCAGCCATAGGTGTTCACTCCTTCATCGTCGTTTTGGTCTGTTGTTTGCTGTGTGATGCGGGCTATGCCTCGGTTCAACACACTTCCAGCACCATACCTTCACGCGCCATGATGGCACCATCCCACCAATCTTGAGCCTGGCGTTCCATCTCCAACAAAAAGGCATCATCATGCTGGGGGTCATGATGGAACAGCACGACCCGCTTGGCGCCTACCGCCTGCGCGGTTTCAATAGCCATGCGTGGTGTGCTGTGCCCCCATCCCTGCCGCGAAAAATACGGATTCATGTACTCATCGTCGGTGTAGTTGGCATCATGAATCAAAATATCCGTCCCTTCGGCAAAACGTATCAATGCCCGTGCGCCGCCCGCGTAGCTTTCGAAATCAGTGGCATACACCACACTATGGTGCTGCCATTCCACCCGAAAGAGAAAGACCCCCTGAGGGTGTGCTGTGCTGTAAATCACGCGCACAACCACATCTTCTGGGTCGAATGCCTGGCGCACTGGGGGCTCGAACACATCTGGCACCCCCGAATCTGGACGCCACCGATAGACATTGCCATGTTGTAAATGGTACACTTCACGACGCGCAGGCATGGCATCCAGGAAGAGTGGGAACGTGGGCGGTTGAAATTGTGCCTCCAAAAACGGCCGCAACGGTTCCCGCCCCAACACACGCGGACCATAGACCCGCACCGTCGTATTGTGGTAGCGCAAAGGCGCAAAAAAGGCAAACCCTTCGATATGGTCGCGGTGCAGGTGGCTCAAAAAAATGGTTACGTCCAATTCATTCGGGAGAATCGTCCGTCCAAGGGGAATAATGCCTAAACCAGCATCGAAAATGAGGCGACGCTCACCAGCGATAACTTCAACACAGGGGGTCATGCCCCCAAATTCAGTGGAATGCGGTGCCGCGTATGCACCCCGCACGCCCCAAACTCGAACCAAAAATTCACTCATATGGCGCCAACTTGCGGTTTGAAACGACATGTGGAACAGGCTGTTGGGCATAGTATCATACGGACGAATGGGTGTCAAAGGGGTTTTGGAGGGGGGAGAGGGGAGATTTGACAGAGATTTTCCCTCTTACGTATAATGCACGGCACAAATGGAGATCACAAAAACGTGGACGGAGACGAGTACGGCGCACATACGTCTTCAGAGAGCCGTCGGGTGGTGCGAGACGGTGGCGGTGGCGTCGGAATCCCCTCCCGAGTTGCCCGCGAAAACGGCCTACGGGGCCGGCGAAGCGGCGCCGGGTGCGCCCGTTATCGCGCATGAGTCCAGGCGATGGACTCGCCGAGGCTGTGCCCGTGAGGGTTCAGCGAAGGCAGGTGGCACCGCGAGAAGACGCTCGCCCTGCAAGGGGTGGGCGTTTTTTATTCGTTTACCAGCAATCGAACGTAAACATGCGAGGAGGAACCCATGCTCGATTTGAAACTCATCCGCGAAAATCCTGAATACGTGAAGGAAGGACTGCGCAAACTGTTCGAGCCAACCGACATCATCGACGAAATTCTAGAACTCGACCGCCAGCGCCGCGAACTGTTGACCGAAATCGAAAGCCTACGTGCTCAGCGCAATGCTGAATCGAAAGCCATTGGGCGCACCAAAGACCCCGAAGAACGCCAAAAACGCATCGAAGGTGTGCGTGCCATCAATGCCCGCATCGAAGAACTCGAACCCCAACTGGAAGCTGTCGAAGCCAAATTGAACGACCTGCTCTTGCGCGTGCCCAACTTGCCCCACGAATCGGTGCCCGTTTCGCCCAGCGAAGAAGACAACAAACCGGTGAAGTATTGGGGCGAACAGCGCGAGTTCGATTTTGAACCCAAACCACATTGGGAATTGGGGGAAGAACTGGGCATCATCGACTTCGAACGGGGTGTCAAAATCAGCGGTTCGCGCTTTTTCGTGTTGAAAGGGCTGGGGGCACTGCTCAATCGGGCACTCATTCAATTCATGCTCGATGTGCATATCGAAAAGCATGGATACCTGGAAGTGTATCCCCCCTTCATGGTGCGTGGCCATTGTCTGGTGGGAACCGGCAACCTCCCCAAGTTTGGCGACAACTTGTTCCGCGACATCGAAGAAGATTACTGGTGGATCCCAACCGCCGAAGTGCCGGTGACGAACCTCTATCGCGATGAAATCATCGAGGGCGAGATGCTCCCCATCTACCATGTCGCCTACACGCCCTGCTTCCGCCGCGAGAAAGTGAGCGCCGGGCGTGATGTACGCGGCATCCAGCGTCTCTACCAATTCGACAAGGTCGAAATGGTGAAGTTCGTCAAGCCCGAAACGTCGATGGACGAGCTCGAAGATCTCATCCGCAATGCCGAGGAAATCGCTGAGCTACTTGGACTGCCATACCGCCGCGTCCAAATCGTGACGGGCGATCTCTCGTTTACAGCGGCCGTCAAATACGACATCGAAATGTGGGCGCCGGGCATGCAATCGTGGCTCGAAGTTTCGTCGTGCTCGAACTTCATGGACTTCCAGGCACGTCGCGCCAACATTCGTTTTCGCCGTGAGCCTGGGGCACGCCCCGAATATGTGCATACGCTCAACGGTTCGGGGCTGGCACTCCCCCGCACGATGATTGCCATCATGGAAAACTATCAACAGGAAGATGGCAGCATCGTGATTCCCGAAGTGTTGCGCCCCTACATGAAGGGTATCGAGCGCATCACCAAGGAAAACGCCCTCTATGGGCACAATGTGCCGCGCTAAATGCTCTCTCGACGAAAGCGCAACATTCTCCGGTGCATGCACGATGTCGGAGAGTGTTTATGTCAATGAAAATAAGGGAGGCAATCAGCCATGTGGAGCACGTTTCCCTCGCCCGAGCGAGTTTTGGTGATCGTGGCCCATCCTGACGACCCTGAATTTTGCGCTGGTGGCACCATTGCCCGTTGGGCAGAGGCCGGTGCCGACATAACCTACGTGATCGTGACCGATGGCAGCAAGGGCTCTGGCGACCCGGAGATGACCTGGGAGCGGCTTGTACGCATCCGTGAACATGAGCAACGCGAAGCGGCACGCCTTCTCGGTGTGAAAGAATGCATCTTCCTGGGCTACCCTGACGGCGAGGTTTACAACACCATCGAACTGCGGCGCGACCTGGTACGCCTGATTCGCCTGTACCGCCCCGACGTGGTGGTGACGCATGACCCCACCGCCCGCTTCATTGGGAACCGGCGTATCAATCACCCCGACCATCGCGCCGTAGGCGATACCGCACTCGATGCCATCTTCCCCCTTGCCCGCGATCGCCTCAATTTTCCCGAACACGAAGCCGAAGGGTTGGCACCACACACAGTGCTGGATGTGTTCATGACGCCAACCAACGAACCAAATTTTTGGGTGGATATCGAACCTGTGCTCGACCGGAAAATTCGAGCCCTGCTGGCACACGAAAGCCAAATCGGTGACCCCGCCACGTTGCGCGAACGCATCGAAGCGCGTAGTCGTGAGCATGCTGCCGGCTCGGTCTATCGCTATGCGGAGCGGTTCCGCCGCATCGTGCTGCAAGGATGACGAAGCACCTGCCGGGCGCAATTGGCCTGGCAGGTGCTCAATAGACACGTTAGCTGGCTATTATGTGGTCGACAGCATTTCGGAGACGAATGGGAGGTCCATATAAGCCCGATGACTGTTATCAAACATCGCTTGGTTCCAATACTTACATTGTTGGTGATTTTGGTTGGGGGGCGAAAAGTAGCGTCACGGCCAAGTGAGATGAAGATCCCCGCTTCATTGCCAGAAGCTACGCCTTCTACTGAAACCACGTCTTGCCGTCCTGGTGATGGATGGAGATGGGTCAATGGGCATTCACAACCGGAGATTGCCAAATCGGTTCGTCAAGAGCTTGATCGCATAAGAATAGATGCTTCGGTTTATGCTCGGAGTTACGGTGAGACTGATTCATGTGGTACGTTTGTTCCATTGGGTATTGACTTTGATATAGAAATAAACACTGAAAGGAATATGACCGCTACAGATCATCAGGAATTGGCAAACAGGATCTACCCTCTACTAGCGAGATTTGGGAAGCCAAATCTTGGTCGTGTGAAGATGACCTTTCTACCTGACAACACTGTACTTACTATCAGATCACCGATGTCGATTGCGTCCTCAAAGCCTATCGATCGAGTCTATGGATCAGTGGATCAGGCGAATTGGAGGCAGATCATCACAGACAATGCTCCTTCTGCCAGGTACACACACGGTCTTGCGTATAATAGTTCTCGCAGCGTTGCGGTCCTTTTCGGAGGTGACAACACGGGATTTTCGCGTCTAAGTGATACGTGGGAGTTCGACGGAGTAGACTGGACGCAAATTGTTCCTTCTCAATCGCCACCAGGCAGAGCAAATATTGACCAGGCTCTTGTGTATGATTCCAATCGCAGACGAGTAGTTCTCTTTGGTGGCTTGGGTGCTGGTGGTTATCTCAGCGATACTTGGGAATATGACAGTACGACATGGTTGCAAGTCAACACAGCCGTGTCCCCGCCGCGACGTGATTCACATGCGATGGTATTTGATTCTCGTCGCAATGTCGCGGTTCTGTTCGGTGGTTACAGCAGTACGGGCTCTCGTCTTGATGATACATGGGAATACAATGGGACATGGTACCAAGTGACCACACCCCAGAGGCCATCCGGGCGGTATCATCACTCAATGGCCTATGATGAACAACGTGGAGTCGTCGTATTGTTCGGTGGTTTGGATAGTGATGACATGGTTCTGGGTGATACATGGGAATATGACGGTTCCACTTGGCGCAAGGTTATCCCTGCTCAGTCGCCGCCGGCAAGGCACAATCACAACATGACTTATGATAGCACTCGAGGGGTCATAGTTTTGTTTGGGGGAGAAGACGAGAACGGGTTGTTTACCGACACTTGGGAGTACGATGGAACAACTTGGCAGCAGATAACAACTACTCAAACGCCTTCCCCGAGAAAAGAAATGCCCTTGGTCTTCGACCAGCAAAAGAACAGAATTTTGTTCTTTGGAGGGGGGTACTGGAAGAATAGCGACTTGATTAGATTCAATGAGACTTGGGCGTATACTGCAACGCTGTCGTACCAGGTTTCCATGCCGCTTATTATGCGTTCATACATGCCAGTCGAAACTTTTCATCGTAAAGTTTATGTGATCGTATATGATCCAATTTTGAGCAACGGACAATATTTGAGCAATTATTTGGGCTGGAATGACTATAGCGATCTCACTCGGGAGACTACAGATTTTTTCAGGCGAGTTACAGGTGGTAGACTCAATTATACAATTGTCTACACGACAATCGTTACCGATGGATGGCCTGTGAAAATAGACGGTTTTCGTTATACTGAGGAAGAGTACCTAGCGGTCATCAACGGGCAGAACCCACCGCACACCCCAGACACAGTAGATTACAATGTGATAGTCAACTCGCCTAACTTTGACATCTGCGGTAAAGCCAACCGAGGTGAGATAGATGAAGTGTGGATCTACAATGGTCCCTACTTTGGTTTTTACGAGTCCACACTTGTTGGCCCTGATGCCTATTGGTACAATTCCCCACCAGTACCAGAACCCTACGACTGCAATCGGTTGATCCCCATAATGGGGCCAAGCCCAGAACGTCATATTGATAGTGCTATTCACAATTTCGGTCATCGTACCGAAGCGACCATGACACAGGTTTATGGTGATTGGCAACAAAACAGGACTGCACACAATTGGGAGAGATTTGCCTTGGTAAAAGCTTTGTCGCCCGACTATTTTTACAGTGGATGCGGGAATGTTCATTATCCCCCTAACGGAAACAATGATTACGATTACACCAACTCCATCCCCGTCCTTTCGAATTGCGACGACTTTGTAAATTATCCTAATTTAGGTGACCCCGCTGAGACAGCCAAACCTATCGACTGCTCTGCATGGAGTTGCAACTGGATCGGCTATCTAGAGTACTGGTTTAGACACTTGCCATCCAACGCCAGTTGTGGCCCTGATAAGGTCGCAGGTGACTGGTGGAAGTATTTTGTCGAACCTGCACTTGCCCTCGACCCAGCAGCACCATGTCAATAAGAAAGGAGAGACGTACTATGATGCGTCGTATCCAGTATTACTTCTCTTCCATCATAACTTTGCTGATGCAGGTTGAAAACTGGTATATGCTGCCTGCACTGACTGTGCGCAAACAGTCAAGTATCATCACCTTGCGATCTGGTTACAAATTCAAGGTGCGTGGTCTAATGGACGTTTGGATTGTCAAGGAAACGTGTCTCGATCGTCTCTATGAAGCCAGTAGTATCAAGATCGAAGACGGTTGGACGGTAGTAGACATAGGCGCCGGAATTGGTGATTTTTCTATTCTCGTGGCAAAAGAGAATCCGAATTGTCGAGTTTTCGCTTTCGAACCATTTCCGGAATCGTTTCGCCTGCTACAAGAGAATCTGAACTTGAATAGAGTGAGTAATGTGACGGCTTTTCAAATGGCGGTAGGCGCAGAATCTGGAAAGATGCTCCTTGCCGCCACTGGTGAAGCTGTACAACATACGACCACACATAACGATTCCCCTGTTGGTGTAGCCACAACTGAGGTACGAGGAATTTCTTTGGATGAGGTATTCGAATCGAATGGTCTAGCGTACTGCGATTTCCTGAAGATAGATTGCGAAGGGTGTGAGTTCGAAGTTTTGTTCAATGCGAGCTCTAGCACCTTGGAGAGGATTGGCCATATCTGTTTGGAATATCACGATGGCTTTACTGCATTTTCGCATGCAGATTTGGTGGATTACCTCCACCAAAGAGGATTTCGGACCAGGATTACGACGAACCCTGTGCATGACTATTTAGGTCTTCTCTATGCCTATCGTTGAAAATGTATCGTTGTACGGTGTCACCCAACGATCGCTTCAGCCGACAGCGCCTTCGTTCGCCTCACTTGCTTCGGCGCTGCGGCTGAAGCGCACGTTCCGCGTCGTTAGAACCAGGTACGCCAATGACGCAGATATGCCACGAAATCGACACGCTCACGCGCCCGCCGATTGAGCATGAGCTTAAGCATAGCAACCGGACGTCTGACGAGCGGCCCATACAATGCCTGTGCAAAATCCGACATGAGCTGTGGCACGTTTTTGTCGTAAGGATACCACCAGGCTTCGATGGCTTTTTCGCGATACTCTTCGGTCACGAACTTGACATTGACCAGCTCGAGCAACCCGTAGGGGCCAATCACACGCCCAAAGCCACTCGACTTGATGCCCCCCCATGTCGCTTTCGGTTCGCCCCATTGGCAGGCGTGGTCGTTCACATTGACACCGCCTACTTTCAATCGCGCCGCGACTTCATGCGCCAGCACCGGGCTTTGTGTCCACACGCTCGCCGTTAGGCCAAAGGGCAAAGCATCGACGAACGCGATCGCCTCCTCGATGCTCGATACGGGCATCACCACCAGCACCGGCCCGAACGTTTCTTCCTGCACAATGCGCATCTCCGGCGTGACATCCACCAGTACGGTCGGCGCGAAGAAGGAGCCCGGCCCATCCAGCCGATGCCCCCCAACCAGCGCCCGCGCCCCTTTGGCAAGCGCATCTTGCACCTGTTCTTCCACGATCTGCAACTGACGTTCGTTACTCAACGGGCCAACATCTGTATCCGGATCGAGCGGGTTGCCTACGCGCAGGCCACGGACAATGTCCACGACGCCATCCACAAACGTCTCATACACTGCTCGGTGCACCAACGCGATTTCAACCGAGGCGCAGGTTTGCCCGGCATTTTCCATCGCCATCCACGTGATGCCTGGAATCGCGCGGTCGAGATCGGCATCGTAGGCGACAATGGCAACATCTTTTCCCCCGAGTTCGAGCACCACATCCTTGGGTCCCGCCGCGGCGGTTGCCATGACGTTGCGCCCCGTCGCAACGCTGCCGGTGAAGATGATTTTGTCGATCAAGGGATGTTGCACAATCAACGGGGCATGTTCATCGCGCACGTGTACCACGTTGACGACGCCCGCCGGGAGTTCGGCTTCGCGGCAGAGAGTGGCGATTTTCTGCCCCACGAGGGGCGTGAATGGTGATGGTTTGACAATCAGCGTGTTGCCCGCTGCCAATGCCGCTGCCATCTGCATGAAAGGAATGCCAAAGGGGTAATTCCAGGGAGCAATGATGCCAATGACGCCAAGTGGGTCATAGCGGTAATACATGCGCTTCCTGCCAAAGACGGGATGGCTGGGGGAAACCTTACGTGTGCGTAACTGGTTCAGCCCATCACGCTCCAACCATTTGAGGTAGGCAAGCGATGGGAAAATTTCGGTCACATAGGCTTCGCCGGGCGTTTTCCCCTGTTCAGACGCAATCAATTGCGCCAGCGCATCGCTCTCTTGCAACAAGACACGACGCAATCGCTGTAAGTAGGAGCGTCGGCTCGCATGCGAGGTCTGCCCCCAAATGCGTGCGGCATCCGCGGCGGTTTCGATGGTTGCGTGCAATTCTTCCGGTGTCATGAGTGAAACGTAGCCCAACACTGCTCCGGTGGCGGGATTGTGGCTCGCAAGCCGATTGGATGGTTCGGGCACTGGTTGGCTCTCGGTTGCTAGCGGGTGATGAAGTGTATCGGTCATTGCGATCCTCCTCTTCTGCCTGACCGTGTGGGGTCCTGGATTGCATTGTACTGCAAAAGAGCCACCTGCAAAGAAGCCAGCGGCCTGACGTTCACCTCTGAAATTCACCAAACTGCGCCTACTGCACGAAAGAAACACCGTGCGGTGCGCCAAAATGACCAAAGGGGAAAGAAACAGGCAAACCGATTGGTCAATGAGTGGTGCATCTGATCAATTGAAAAGCACGGTCTCCCCCCTTTGCCAGCAGCTATGTTGGGCGTCACGTGAACAGGCAGGTGCGACGCATCTGGGAGATGTACCGTAGTACAGCCCCTTCCAGCGCGCTACGACGACCCAATCGCCGGCCCCTGGCTCACCCCCGACCCCTTCCTGGCCGTACCGCGCGCAAAGCAGCCAAAGCGTTCCGGGGCTTTTGGTTTGTTCAGCGGCGTGGCGGTGGTATGGCTTCCCGCACACTGCGCGAGCCCAATGCCGAAAAGTGCTCATCCACTATGGCAGGGTCATACAGCAAGCCAGGGCGGTCGAAATCATACACGATGCCGGGTACGTCATCCACCAAACGGGCCAGTTGCAGGCTGAGCCACGCAGCATCGCATCCGGCTTCGAGTTTGCGGCGCAAAGCAGGCGTCAGATCGTCGAGATGAGCGTAGATGGCGTCGAGGGTAGGGTAGTGTTGCAAAAGCCGAGCGGCGGTTTTTTCGCCAATGCCCCGCACGCCGGGGATGTTGTCGCTGGGGTCGCCGACCAGCGCCTTGAAGTCGGCCACCTGCTCGGGGCGAATGCGCCAACGTTCAAACAGGCGTGCAGGGGTATAGCGTTCGGCTTTTCGAATGGAGCGCGTCGGGTAAAGCACATTCACACGTGCACTCAAAAGCGCAAACATATCACGATCGCCGCTGACGATGAGCACATGTGCATCGCTTTTTTCCACAATCTGGCGTGTGAGCGTTGCCAGTACGTCATCGGCTTCGTAACCTTCGGCAATGTAGATGGGAATGTCCACGACTTCGATCAAAGGAATCAGGCGTTCCACCTGTTCGGCAATTGCCGGATCGAGTGCCTGACGTCCGGCTTTGTAGGCCGGGTAGAGAGATTCGCGGAATGAGTGGGCTTTGTCGAAAACGACCGCCACGGCATCGGGCTGCTCTTCGGCGACGAGACGAAAGAGCATCATCAGGAAGCCATAGATGAGGTTGCTTGGGCGGCCAGTGGGGTCGCAAAATGAAGGTGGAATGGCATAGAATGCACGAAATGCCAGCGAATGCCCATCGATGAGCATGACTTTGGAAAGTTGGATCCTCATTGCAGCTGCCGCCATTCGTTCAACAAGCGACGTGCAGTCAACGCCAGGTCGGCACGGCGTGTGCGTTTGAGAATCGCGGCGCTCTGGCGCAACCAAGCGGTTTGCGCCTCGTTGCCACCTTGCAATTTGTGCAGAACATGATAGGCGCGTTCGGTACGCCAGGCGTGTGGTGGCGTCGTCGCTAAAGAGACCAACAACGGTTCCACGACGGCAACGCCAATATGCACCAACGCTTCCGCAGCAAGCCAGCGCACCCCCGAATGCCCATCGACAAGGGCATCCAAGAGCGCAGGGATCGCGCGTTCATCGGCGGTTTGGCTGAGCACACGCGCAGCCAGGCGGCGCACCTGAGCGTTTGCGCTCTGCAAGGCATCTATCATGGCCGGTACGACATGTGTCCCCAAGCGGATCAGTGCTTCGGCGGCTTCGCCCGCGACAATGCTCTCTTCGGCCAGCAATGCCACCAGCGCTGGCACGGCACGCGGGTCGGGATCGGCGATAAGGCGGCGCACAGCCTGCAAGCGGGTGGCAAAATCGGGGTCGCGCAAAGATTCGATGTGCGGCGAGGGGGTGAAATCGTCGGCGAGGGGGGCATGTTGCGGCAACCCCTCGCCGGAGAGTGTCAGCAAGACGGCTTCGAGCATGGTTTCTTCGTCTTCTTCGGCCAGCGCTTCGAGCAGAAGCACCCGTGTGGCAGCGCCTTCGCCTTCGACGAAAGCGAGGAGCGCCTGCAAGGCGGCTTCATCACCCTCGGCGATACGTTCGAGCAAATTCAGCACGTCCTCGCGGCTGAGGCGTTGGCGGCTCATGCAGGCACCAGTTCGACAAACTTGCGTTTGCCAACACGCAAGACGTGGGAAGAGCCATCCGGTTGTACGGTGTAATCGATCTCGGTAATGCGCTCACCATCCAAGCGCACGCCGCCTTGTTGAACGAGTCGGCGGGCTTCGCTTTTGCTGGGCGCCAAACCAAGTTCGACGATGAGGTCAATGATGTTTTTGGGTTCGGGCAATGGATGGCGCGGCATTTCATCGGGCAATTCACGTTGCTGGAACACTGTCACGAAGTGCTCTTCGCCACGACGGGCACCGTCTTCACCATGGAAAATAGCCGTTACGTTGCGGGCGAGCAACATCTTCACATCGCGCGGATGACGACGCCCGGCTTCCAGGTCGGCAAAGATGGCGTCGATCTCCGACGGGCTAAGCGTGCTCAGCAATTCGAAGTACGTGCGCATGACATGGTCGGGAATGCTCATGAGCTTGCCATACATGTCTTCGGGCGTCGTATCCACCGGAATGGCATTGCCAAGGCTCTTGGACATTTTCATCTGCCCATCCGTACCCGGCAAAATGGCTGTGGTCAGCATGATTTGGGGTTTCTGCCCAAACACTTCCTGCAATTTGCGCCCCGCCAGAATATTGAAGGTCTGGTCGGTCCCCCCCAATTGCACGTCAGCTTCGAGCATGACTGCGTCGTATCCCTGCATGAGCGCATAGAAGAATTCATGCAGGTAGATGGGGTCGCCTTTTGCGTAGCGTTTCGCAAAATTGTCGCGTTCAAGGAACTGTGCAACGGTGAAATGACTCGCCAACTTGATGACATCGGCAAAGGTGAGTGTCTTGTGCCACTCGCTGTTGTAGCGGATGATGGTACGTTCGGGGTCGAGGATTTTGAACGCCTGTGTGGTGTAGGTTCTGACGTTCGCCTGCACCTGCTCGGGCGTCAATTGAGGGCGCGTTTTGTCTTTGTCGCTGGGGTCTCCAATCAACGCGGTAAAATCACCAATCAAGAAGATGGCAGTATGCCCCAATTGCTGGAACTGTGCGAGCTTGCGCATAGGCACGGTATGGCCAAGATGCAGGTCTGGTGCAGTGGGGTCAACCCCCAGGTAGACCCGCAGCGGGCGCCCTTCGGCAAGCCGTTCGCGCAATTCAGATTCCATGCGTTTACGGGTCTGTTCGTCGCCAAATTGCGTCCCCTGCATGAGCAGGCGCACTTGTTCATCGATGGACAGGCTCATGGTGATTCCTCTGTGTCGGTTTTGGGTTTACGCGGTGTGAAGGCTGACGTCTGACAGGCGTTGTCGAAGCCAGCAGGTCAGCATTGGTGCAACGCCCCGGGAGGGATTCGAACCCCCGACCAACGGCTTAGAAGGCCGCTGCTCTCTCCACTGAGCTACCGGGGCACAGGCGGCGCGATTATAGCATATCTTGCAAATGGGTGGTAATACGTCTCCAAGCCCTCTTCCGACGATCGAGACACCTTCATGACATTCGCCACAGATTTTCTATGCTGCTGGTCACTGGAAGGCATTTATGAAAAGTCGTACAATGTTGATGCAGTACAGGGGTGGAGTATCCAGAAAGCGATGAACCGAAAGGAAGGAGCAGCAAACCATGAAACGCCTAGTCATTCTCGGTGCAGGGACCGCGGGCACCATGCTGGCCAATCGGCTGGCAAGCATGCCCGAGATGGACGATTGGCGCATCACAGTGGTCGATGCAACGCGCGAACACTATTACCAGCCGGGGTTCTTGTTGCTGCCGTTTGGTGTGTACAGCAAGGATGACGTGGTACGTCCAAAGCGCTATTACCTGCCAGCGGGCGCGGAGTTGATTTTCGCCGAAGTGGACCACATCCGCCCCGACCAGAAGAGCGTTGTGCTGATGGATGGCCGCAACGTCGCGTATGACGTGCTGGTGATTGCGACCGGCTCGCACATTCATCCCGAAGAAACACCGGGCCTGATGGAACACGAATGGCACAAGAGCATTCACACGTTCTACGATTTCGAAGGGGCGGTTGCGCTTGCCAAGGCGCTACGTCAATTCAAAGAAGGGCGCCTGGTGTTGAACGTGGCTGAAATGCCTATCAAATGCCCGGTTGCACCGCTGGAATTTGTCTTCCTGGCAGACTGGTACTTCACCCACCGGGGTTTGCGTGATCGCATTGAGATTGTGTATGCGACGCCACTGCCGGGGGCCTTTACCAAGCCGAAGGCAACAGAGATGCTGGGCAACATGCTCGCAGAACGCGGGATTCAGGTGGTGCCGGAATTCAACGTGATGGAAGTCGATCCGGATGCACGCATTCTGCGCTCGTATGATGAGCAAGAGATCGAATATGACGTACTGGTCTCTATTCCAGTGCATATGGGTGCAGAGGCGATTGCCCGCTCGGAAATGGGGGATGAGTTGAATTTCGTTCCGACCGATCGGCACACCCTGCTGGCAAAGCACTACGATGACATTTTCGTGCTGGGGGATGCAACCGATTTGCCAGCATCCAAAGCGGGGTCGGTCGCGCATTTCGAGGTGGATGCCTTCATGGAGAACTTCCGCCGCTATCTCGATGGGCTGGAATTGCTGCCATTGTTCGATGGACATTCCAACTGCTTCATCGAAACGGGGTATGGCAAAGGGGTGCTGATCGACTTCAACTATGATGTCGAGCCGTTGCCGGGTATGTTCCCACTGCCGGGGATTGGGCCAATGCCGTTGCTCACAGAATCACGTGTCAACCACTGGGGCAAATTGCTCTTCCACTGGATGTATTGGAACGTGCTGCTCAAGGGGCGTGAGCTGCCCATTCCGGCGCAGATGAGCATGGCCGGCAAGCGGTTGTGAAAGGAGGCGAACGATGACTGTACAGCCAACTGTGGGGCTCGAAGAACGCCTCGACCGACTGGAATCCCGGTTGACAACGCTCAGCGAGCGATTCGAGGCGGTGGCTGAACGGCTGGACCTGGTTGTGGAAATGGCAGAACGCCAGCAAGCTGCCGCACTCGAACGCCGGGATTTGGGACGCGCCATGCAGCCGGTGATGCACGATGCGTATGAGGTGCTGGTGGATGAGTTGCGCGACCTGGAACAGGTGTTGACACAGGAAGAACTTGTTACGCTTGTGCGACGGCTGGCCTGGAATGTGCGCAACCTGAACCGCCTGCTGGATACGCTGGAAAGCATGGCCGACCTTGCCGATGCGCTCGGGCCGATTGCCCACGATGCGTACCACGAGCTGATGCGCTATGCCGAAGAAGCGGACAAACGCGGGTACGTCCCCTTCTTGCTGGAAGTGGGGTATGTGGTCGATCGGATTATCACCGGCTTCACGCCGGAGGATGTGCGCCAGTTGGGCGACCATGTCGTGTTGATTTTGAACACCGTCAAAGAGTTGACGCAGCCACAGATGATGCACTTGCTGTCACAGGTGACCAACAGTTTGCAGGAAGCCGAGCACGACGTTGCCGAGATGCCTACCGATCTGCGTTCGCTGTTGCGCATGATGCGCGATCCTCAGGTGCGACGCGGGCTGGCGGTGGTATTGGCAGCGCTACGGGGGATGGCGCCACAAAATGAGCAGACCAAGACGAGCAAGGAAGTGTGAACGAAACAGGAGGGAAAGAAATGACCACCAAGACACTGGCAGAACTGAACGTAGCGTTGGATGCCGAGGGGTTCCTCGTAAACCCGGATGACTGGACACCGGAGATTGCCGAAGCATTGGCACGTGAGGAAGGTATCGATCTGACCGATCGCCATTGGGAAGTCATCAACTTCGTGCGCAAATACTACGAAGAACATGGCGAACCGCCAACCTTGCGTGCGATTACGAAGCGCTCTGGCGTCCCGACGAAGGAATTGTATCAGTTGTTCCCGAAAGGACCGGCAAAGAAGGTGGCACGGATTGCCGGTTTGGGGAAACCGAAGGGCTGCATCTGAGGGTGTCTCGAGCAAGGGCGGGCGGACCGTTTGCCCGCCCATTGAACGACAGATGAGAAATGAGGCAGGAGGGTAACCATGAGTGAAGACCGCAAGCTCGCCATTATCGTCTCGAAGGGCACGTTGGACATGGCGTATCCGGGGTTGGTGTTGGCAAATGCTGCCCGGATGCTAGGTATCGAAGTCAAGTTGTTCTTCACCTTCTGGGGCATGGATGTCATCAACGAGAAGACGGTAGATCATTTGAAGGTTGCACCGGTTGGCAATCCGGCGATGCATATGCCGCAACTGGCAGGTGTGTTGCCAGGTGCGACCGATTTGGCCACGACGATGATGAAGAAGCAGATGGAGAAGTTGGACTTTCCACCAGTACGTGAGTTTCTGGAAATGGTACACGATGCCGGCGCGGAGATCTATGCGTGCCAGATGGCAGCGGATATGATGGGGCTCACGAAGGAAGATTTGGTGCCGCAGGTGGATGACATTGTGGGAGCGATGGAGTTCTTGGAGATGGCGGAAGGAGCGCAGATTCTTTTTATCTAGATCGAGAGGGCAAGGCGAAATGGCGCGGGGCGCCTGTGGAGCGCCCCGCGATGTGTTAGGCAACGGTTTGTGAGGAAACATCCCCCAGGATAGCATCGAGGCGTTCGAGAAGAGGGGTGGCTTCCAGCATTTCAGCGAGTGGGCGTGCTTGCGTGATGAAGATGGTCGCAAATTCGTGGTCGCCCACTTGATGCGCCAGTTCCGCTGCTTCGGTGAGGAAGAAGGCTTTTTCGTAATCATCTGGCGCAAGATCGATGGCCATTTGCAGTTCGGCGAGCGCATGGTGGAATTTGCCTTCGGCAGCAGCGAGCAGCCCTTTCAGGCGGTGGTGGTACATGCGATGCATTTTTGAATCACGAATATTCGTTGTTTGTAACAATTGAGCTGATTGCTCAATCCAACGTTGGGATTCTTGTAGTTGTTTCTTGCGTAAGGCTATTTCACCAAGCAGATGGTATTTTCGACACGTCAGAGAAGGTATCGTTTCTGGTATGCGAGTAGCGGTTTCTTTGGCCTTTGTAATATCTTTCTTCTGGAGATAGAGTTGAGTTTTCGTAATCAACGCAAGCGCCAAAAAATGCGTGTGATTGATTCTTGTTGCGATATCTATAGCTTGATCGAGATACGCTCCTGCTTTGTCAAAATTGCCTCGATGGTTCCATATTTGCCCTAGGTTGATACATACAGCGGTAATACCTTCAAAGTCACCAAACTCAGTTAGCACCTGCAAAGATTCTTCAGAAAGTTGTAAAGCCTTTTTCCAGCGCCCTTGTGCGTTATAGCACGCTCCTAGATTGACCATAGTACGTGCAGTTGTATATTTGCTATCCAGAGATTGTCGCAAATCTAGTGCTTGCTGTAGATAATGTGCGGCAAGATCTAAGTCGCCGCGCGAGAAGAAGAGCGAGCCAATACGGTGCAATATTTCCGCAGAAAGTGCGTCATCCTCTGCTGTCATAGCCAGTGCCAATGCCGAGTGTAACCACTCTTCGGCTTCTTTGAACAACCCCTGACGGTGATAAACAAGGCCCAAGTCGCTGCAAATGCGCGCTTTTTCGAGCCGCTCGGCGTTGTTGCGCTCTCGTTCTTGCAAGAACGCGTGTGCCTGTTTGAGCCACTCGAGAGCTTTCGTATAGTCGCCGCGCACTTCTGCGATACGTCCTTGTAAGCGATACACTTCGGCGTGAAGAAGTGGGGGTGGATTGTCAAGGCGTTCGGTAAGCAGCAAGGCTTCATTGTAGTGACGATCTGCATCCTCATATTGCCCGACGGCGAAGAATGCATTCCCCAATGCAATGCGTAGCTGGCGGGCGGTACGTATGTCAACCCCTCTTTCGTAAGCAATCTGATGAGCGGCTGACAACAGTACGATTGCTTCACGATTTGCATATTGTTGCGCAGCCTCTTGACCAGCTTGGAGCAAATATCGAATGGCTTGGTGAGGATGCGCACTATGTTGGTAATGATGAGCCAGTAGTGTCAGTCGCCACGGATGGGATATTGACCAGAGGGATTCGATGGCCTGCGCTGTCAACCAATGCCATTGGGCGCGTGTTTCACTCTCGAGTGCACGATAGATAGATTCTTCAGCAAGAAAGGTACGAAACGTTAGGACATGTTCGATGCTTTCGAGAAACTTCCATTCTTGTGCAACAGAAAGTTGCGCTTGGTATTCTGCGCCTGTAAAAGCTAGAGATTCTGCAATGTGTTGTAGGAGTTGCGGGTCAATGGGTGATCCAATGACACTCGCTATCTTGATTAGCGTCTGTGTTGGGCCTGACAGATGTCTCAGGCGGTGAAGGAAGATATCAGCAATGGTTCTTGGAAGCGGTGTCGTTTGATCTCGAATGCCCAGGCCGAAATCCTTGACAATTGCATGAATGTAGAGGAGGTTGCCTTGCGAATGATTGGTGAGATCGTCAGCATACGCAGCGGTGACATTTGGAAGTAATGCCTCTATGAGAGTGCGTGTTTCTGCCTTTGGCAAAGGTTCGACGACAAGAGAGTGCCAAAAATCTTGGGTATGGTGTGATTGTGCAGCAGCCGAGAGACGTTTCCATCCTTCATCCCATGTCGAGCCCAACAATCGTATGGAAAATGGGGCTTTGATGGAAGGAAGTGTACTCAGAATGTCAAGAGAGTGCTCATCCGCCCAGTGGAAATTTTCAACGACGAGCAAAAGGGGACCCGTTTGAGCAAAGGCTTTGAAGAGTTGCCGTATTGCCCAGAACAGTTGATGCTTGATTTGATCTGGTGGTAACAGAAGTAAACGCGCTTGGGTGCTGGTATCGGGACTATGAAGCAAGTAGTGAAGTGCTGGCCGAACGGCTTCCCACTGATGGCCAAGTCGTGGTGCCAGGAGTGTTTCTATCTGCTGGAACCCGGTTTCAGTGGTACAGGGGAATGCCATCCCTAAGAGTGAATATAGGATGGCTGTGACAAGGCCAAATGGCAGATGCTGTGTGGTGGGAAAAGCAATCCCATGAGCTATCGTTGTTGAAGATGGTATGCCTTGAGAAAGCTGCGATCGAATGAGCGTCGTTTTCCCTACACCTACCTCACCCACAAGAAGAAGACCACTGCTGTCACCGTGGGGCAGCGTCTGTAGAAATGTACGAATGTGGGCAGCAACATGTTGATGGCATGGCAATAGTTTTTGTGACTTCATCTCTTTCCAATGAGCAGATCGGATTGATGCTTGGAAAGTGGCCCGATTCCATCTTATACTTCATCTCATAATAGATGCAAATAGATACAAGGTCTATGAACCTTTTGTCCTAGTCGTGGAGAACCAAAGGTAAAGGCCACCAAACATGGTGGCCTTTACCGCATCATCGTGTTGCTTTCGGACTCGTTCTCATGGGGTAGGCAGGACGCCAAGGGTGATACCTAACAATGCATAGTCACCCAGGAGCGCATAATCACCCAAGAGTGCATAGTCACCCAGGAGTGCGTAATCACCCAAGAGTGCATAGTCACCCAGGAGCGCATAATCACCCAAGAGTGCATAGTCACCCAGGAGTGCGTAATCACCTAAGAGCGCATAATCACCTAGAAGAGCGTAATCACTGTTGAAAGCATATTCTCCTAGGAATGCATGGTTTCCTAAGAGTGCGTAATCGCCAAGTAAGGCATAATCACCTAGAAGAGCATAGTCACCTAAAAGGGCGTAATCACCTAAGAGCGCATAATCACCCAGCAATGCATAATCGCCTAAGAGAGCGTAATCACCCAGAAGAGCATAGTCGCTTAACCAAGATTGATCCTTTAAGAAATCATAATTACCTAAGAGTGCATAATCACCCAGTAATGCATAATCACCTAGTAATGCATAGTCACCCAACCAAGTGTACTCACCATTGTAAGCTGTTGGGATTCCGCTCCATGCCAGGTAGGGATACTCGGTTTTCCCGACGATGAAATACCCTTGTTCTGGTGTATAGGCTGTGGGGCCGAGATAATGCGTTCCATCGATGACAGCATCGGCAGCCGCATCCATCCCTTGGTTGGCAACGAATGGGACATCGGGCGCCAGCACAGCCAACAAGGCATTCACACGCCCAGCCCCTTGTTCCCAAGCACTATAGAGGTGCGCACCGTTGTCAAGACGTACTGCTTGTTCAGCGGTACGCATCAAGCGCCCTTTGACCTCGTCATTGGTAAGATCAGGATGCTGTTGGAGGATGAGTGCCACGACACCACTCACCTCCGCCGTCGCCATCGACGTTCCCGAGAGCGGGTAATACTTCACCTTGTGGACCTTCTTACCAGCCAAGCGGAAGTGCCCTTTGACAGCGTACTGGCCCGATTCGGTTTGCGTGAGGGACGCATCGACGGGCATTGGGGCGTAGATTTTCACCCCCGGTGCGATGACATCCGGCTTGACGAAGCGCGATTCCGTGGGCCCCCGTCCGGAATAATCCGTCAGCTCCGCACGGCCGCCATCTGCATAGATGCCTTCACGATAGGCACCAACGGTGATGACGTAGGGGACATTTCCTGGCGTCGTAATGCTAAGTGGATCGGGCCCACTATTCCCCGCAGCTGCAACGACGACGATTCCAGCCGCCCAAGCGCGCATCACGGCCTGGTTGAGCGGATCGACCCAATAGGGGCCTTTGACATCACTGGTGATCGAGAGGTTGAGGACGTCGATGCCGTAGACATCCTTCATGGAGACGATCCAATCGATCGCAGCAATGACATCGGCATAGGTGCCAGCCCCATCAGCACCGATAGCGCGCGCAATGACCAGGTTGGCCTCCGGGGCGATGCCAGCAAATTTCTCGTCCGCCACGTCGTCATCGAGCACATCGGCATTGGCAATGATGCCAGCAACGTGTGTCCCGTGCCCAACCGGGTCTTGGCTTTTCTTGGCGTTGGGATCGACGAAGTCTTTGTAGAGAACGAATTGCCCGGTTTTCTTGTTCTTGTAGAAGAGGCTGCCATCATTGGGGGCGCCATCGGGGCGACCTTTCATCGATGGTTTCAGTTTCTTGAATGTTGCCAAGCCCGAGTCGACGATGGCAACGGTCACACCACGCCCGGTGATCCCTGCTTGGTGTAAAGGATGTACGACCAGCGTATCCGACGGTGTATGCAAAATTTCTTCGTCTTCATCGTCTTCGTCGTCTTCGTGTTCATCATCCGCAGGGCGTGCAGCAACACGTACACGCGCATTTTCCCAGACGGACTTGACCCCCGGCGTCTGGCGCAATGTTTCCACACGGTCAGGGGTGATACGGACTACAACAGCGTCGATGATGCCCAGCTCGCGCACGACATCACCACCCGCCAGTGCTGCCAACGTTGCTGCCTCGTCGACACTGGCTGCTTGAACGATGACCTCGACAGGTTCGGTCGCTTCGACCGAGGCCATTGGGAACCGTGTTGGCGCAAGCAGCAAGAACAGCGCCAACACAAAGAGTAACGAGAGCCTGAAGCGTTTCATCGAAGACCTCCTATGTAGTTGTTCGAACGATCAGGGGGTGAAACGACAATGACAGGGGGAAACGGACAGAAGCGCGTATGAGCGGGAACTTCCGCAGCAATCGCTTTGTATGTCCCGTTGGTACGGCGATCCATCCTTCCGCTCCCTTCGGCAGCCCGGCAGCCATAGTGCATCACTACACCGTAGGCCCAAGGCTTTGCGCCTCCACCTTTCGGCGGATTTGCCTTTCTCGGGGAACAACAATAGCGCTTGTAGTATAGTGATTTTTTGAAAGGATCCAAATGGTACTGCGGTACTACGTACTTGCAGGACTTTTCTCCATTGGTGAAGAATCTTCGACGAAGAGCAGACCGTCGGGAAAGGAGATCGCCAACATCGTCTCGTCCAGAACGGTGGTCGAGGAGGATGTAGGCGTATGCTGATATCCCAGTGCATCACGTGCATGGTAGACCCCATTGGGGGTTTCGATTGTAAATGGCATGCCCCAGTCGGCGACGCCACGCATGAAAAAATAGGCATGCGCTACCGACCAAGTGGGTGAAATATGAAAATCCGTTTCGCAAGGCCAGGGTTCGTAGGTTGCCCATGTCTCGTCTTGGGGGCATGGCTCGAGGCGGCGCGGATCACGCAGGAGCCGAGCGAGCAATATGCCGCCAACCCGAGCGCATGTACGTTCGACGAAAGACGCTCGTTGTCCTTCGAGAATGGTGATTGCCTGTTGGGCAATCAGAGGCCCAGCATCCAGCTGCGGCGTCAACAAGTGGATGCTGACCCCCGTGATGCGTTCGTTCGATCGAAACGTCCAAAAGATGGGAGCAGGCCCCCGATGACGTGGCAGCAGAGAAGGATGGACATTCACCGCGGCAAGGCGCGGCAAGGCACAGATAGCGCTAGGAAGATGTTGGTCGAAGCAGGCCACGCAGAGTACATCGGCTTGCAACGCAGCAATGTATTCCGCAAAGACAGAGCTTTCGCTGCGGTGAACCTGCCAGACGGGGATATTCGCTTCCCATGCCAATGTGACGATCGAAGGGGGATGCAGGTCGATGGATATGGGTACATCGGCATCGAAGCGGTTGGGGTGGAGCGGAATGACAGGGGGCGTGTTCGATATCGCCTGCCCCACGAAGACACCGACGATATGGGCTCCTTCGTCGAGGAGCGTTCGAAGGACGGTGTACGAAAACATGGTGCGCATGCCCAAGAAAACGATGCGTGGCGCGTATGGGCCGAATTTTGTTGCCAACTGGTTCCCCCCTATAATGTCCAAACACCCAAAACCCGTTCACAAAGCGAGGATGCACTATGCCATCACATGAAGAATCCTTCAACCATGATGAAGCGGGACAGGAACAACCGCAACCCGAGCGTAGCGCTCAACCCGCCGAAGAGCGCGAGCCTGGTTTCGTGCGTATCGATGAGCAAGGGCGCCGCATCGTCTTTTGCGCCAAGTTGCGCCGAGAACTTCCGGGGCTTGCACGTCCACCCTTCCCCGGCGAATTGGGGCAGCGCATTTTCGAGCAAATCTCACAAGCGGCATTCGACATGTGGCGTGAGCACCAGACCATTCTCATCAATCATTATGGGCTCAATCTTGGCGACCCTATGGCGCGGGAATTCTTGCGCGAGCAGATGGAATACTTCCTCTTCCATGATGTACAAATCATGCCCGAAGAGTGGATTCCCGAAGACCAACGCGGCACGGCGGCGCCACCCATGAAGGGGGCCGCGCCTCGCAAGAAGTAGCCATGTCGACACCACAGGCACATCTCTATGCCCGGTCGCACCCTGATTGGCGCGCGCCGGGCGCTTTGTTACTCCTTTCTTGTTATGAACTGGGGCATCAGCCCTTTGCGTTGGCGTCTCCATTGGCATGGCTGCGGGCAGCCGGATACGCCCCCCATGCCGTGGATACAGCCGTCGAGTCCCTTCCCGATGCCGCTATCGAAAAGGCGCTTTTCGTCGCCATTTCCGTTCCCATGCACACCGCCATGCGGCTTGGCGTCGCGCTGGCACGGCGAATACGAAAGCGCAATCCGCAGGCCCACATCTGCTTTTTCGGGCATTACGCGCTTCTGAACGCTGACTATCTGCTCCACACCTGTGCGGATAGCGTCATTGGCGGTGAATACGAAGCCCCGCTCGTGGCACTTGTGCAGGCACTAGAAGCCGGAGAACCGCTTCCCAAAGGTGTCTGCACAGACCCTCATGCACACCTGATGCGCCAACGCTTCCGTGTTCCCGAACGCGATCTGTTGCCTCCTTTGACCCGCTACGCGCATTTGCGCATTGGCGACCGCCTAGTGCCGGCAGGCTACACGGAAACCACCCGTGGCTGTAAGCATACGTGTACGCATTGTCCGATTACGCCGGTGTATGGGGGGCGCTTCTTCGCCATTCCGCTCGATGTCGTGTTGGCGGATGTCGAGCAACAGGTGGCGGCTGGTGCGCAGCATATCACCTTCGGCGACCCCGACTTCTTCAATGGCCCGACGCATGCGCTACGTGTGGTACGAGCATTGCATGCGGCTTTTCCAAATGTAACTTTCGATGCCACGATCAAGGTCGAGCATTTGTTGAAACATGCCAACTTGTTACCCGAATTGAAAGCGTCGGGGTGTGCGTTCATCGTTTCTGCGGTCGAATCGTTGAGCGACACCGTCTTGCAACGCTTGCAAAAGGGGCATACGCGTGACGATGCCATCGCCGTTTTCGACTTGATGGAAGAAGTCGGCATTCCTTTGCGCCCATCCTTCTTACCGTTTACCCCATGGGCTTCACTGGATGACTACCTCGAATTGGTCGAATTCATCCATACGCGCGGGCTTGTACCGCACGTCGACCCCGTGCAGCTCAGCATACGCTTGCTCATTCCCCCCGGTTCACCACTCGTCGATGCGCCTGACGCACCGATGTGGCTTGGCGATCTGGACGCCGAAGCCTTCACCTACCGCTGGACGCATCCTGATCCACGCATGGATCGCCTCGCAGAGCGGGTCGCGACAATTGTGGCAGATGCTGCGCAGCGTGGGGAACCACCCGATACGACGTTCGATCGCATTCGTGCCACGGCGTACGAAATCGCCGGTCGGCCTTTGGAAGAAGACGACCCCGAAACGCACCAACGCTTCCCTGTCGTGCCGGGCTTGACCGAAGCCTGGTATTGCTGAGCGGAACCATTAGCGGACCCGGAGGGTTCGCCGCAAGCGTAATCGCCAAACGAGCCGAGTGCGAAATCAACATCGGAACAAGCGATGGCTTCTTCTGCTTGCGAGAGTGCAAGGCCAAACTTCAAAAGGGGAATGCGCCTTGCATTCCCCTTTTGCACCTCATGCTGATGAATTTCCCGACGATTCGTTCTCTGCATTCTCCTCTTTTCGCCGAAAACGGCTCAGCACCAGAGGGTCTTCACCAGGCAAAAAGACTTCGTGCACGGTGCCAGTTGTCAGCGTTTGCACAATTCCCTGTGCTTCCGCCGCCTCGACCAAATCCTTGAACTTGCTAAACGGCTTCCCATCGGGGCCAACGAAACGGCGCTCATCGAACCCCGGATAGAGCTCTTTCATCAAGACTTTGAGCGTGGCCATGGTGCAGAGATTGTTGCGCTTCCGCGCTTCGTGAACGGCCTGCACCAGCAACTCGAACGGATTGACATCGCCCTGCACCATGCTACCGCCCGATGCCGGCTCGGCCGATGGCGTTGGACTGGTTTTGGCCGTGCGTCCCCGCCGCCCCCTATCGCTTTTTTCCTTCCTCCCGTTGCTTTGCTCGCCAGCATAGGCCGCCATGGAAAGGTCTTCGCCAGGCAACAAGACCTCGTTTACCGTGCCACTGCTCACAATGCGAATCAAGCCGCGCCGCTCACATTCACGCATAAAATCCTTGAACTTCTGGAACGGGCGCCCATTGCGGTCTTTCAGCTTCGTGTGGTCGAATTCACCAAGCAACTCCACCAGAAGCAACTTGATGATGGCAAATGTCGGTACATTCCCGCGCTGGCGCGCCAGTTTGACTGCCTCGGGAACTGCCTCGAAGGGGTCCATTTTTTCACGAGCGGGGCGAATATCATCAGACAATTGATGATAGAAGAGAAACTCGTCGGCGCTTTGCGCCAGATGGCTGCTCGCCGTATCCGCCACACCAATCACCACACACATCTTCCCCTTTTGGCGAATGGCATGAATCAGTGGAATGAAATCGCGGTCGCCCGTTACGAACACATAGACATCGATATTTTCGTGCGTGTAAAGCGTCCGCATGGCATCGATGACCATGTGGATATCCACGCTATTTTTGATGGCAGTGGCTTTATGGGGCTCCTGGCCGTAGTAATACGTAGGAACGTACACAGGCTCGATGCCGTTGGCATACAAGGCATTGGTAACACGTTGATAGCGGTACCAATCGGCATATGCGCGCGCAATGATCACGCGGCCATACTCGGCGGCTTTTTCCATGATGTACTCAAAATTGGGATTCTGGCCGTAGACTTCGCGTACCGAAATGTAGACGTTCTCGAAATCCACGAACAAGGCAACATCTCGTTGCTCGACTGGTAAACTCATGATGTCTCACTCCTCGCATTGGTGCGCCTGTTCAGCGCCCAATTGTTGGGTTCATGATACGAGGCGTTGCACCAGCCAAACCAACAGCGGAGCAAAGAGGAGAGCGGGAAGGAAGTTGGCAACACGCACACGCTTGATGTCTAGCAAGCCGAGACCAATTCCTACAATCAGCACCCCACCTGTAGCGGTCAATTCCACAAGTGCGGGCGTTTCGGCTGTCAACGAACCTGCCAGCGACTGTGCAAAAAGCATGGCACTCAACGCGATTCCACCCTGATAGATGAGCACAGTGAAAACGCTGAGCAACACGCCCCATCCCATCACAGCCGCAAACGCCATGGCGGCAAACCCATCCAGCAGGCTCTTGATAGCCAACAACTCAAAATTTCCCGTCAACCCATCTTGCAGCGCCCCCAACACAGTCATTGGGCCCACACAAAAAACGAGACTGGCTGTGACAAACGCTTCGCTGACACGCGAGGTCGCTTGTTTGTCGGGATGCACAAGCCGCTGCTGAAACCATCTTCCCAAGGCGTCCAAACGTGCATCAATCTGCCACCATTCGCCCACAACACCGCCCAGCAACACGCTGAAGATGACGACGAGGACATTCTGCGTTGTCAGGGCCATCTGCATACCGACAACCAGTGTCGCCAGTCCCAGGCCATGCATGACCGTGTGGCGCGTCTTTTCTGGCAGACGGTTGCCAAAAAGCAAGCCAATTGTACCGCCCAGAAGCACCGTTATAGCATTGATGAGTGTTCCTACCATGTTGTCTCTGTCGTCACAATTCGCTTGCAGTCGTTATGTTGGCAGGTCCCGTCTGCATCAGGCGATGCAACACCTGTGTGAAGTATAGCATAAGAGAAAGAAGAAGCCTATCGATTCACTCCCAAAAACAGGTGTTTCATGACCACTTCGCTATTTTTTGCCTCGCTTTCCCTCGAAAATGTGCAGTTCGACGGCATTGTCGGGCGTTCCTGCGGGCACTCGCTGCCCCGTTTGCGGGTCGTACATACCTGTAATGAGACGATACCGTCCCGGTGGTAGGTCGGCAGGCAAGGGAATGACGTGGCGGTCCTGAATGCGTTCGCCAGGCCGCCAATCCGTAGTTGGACGAATGCCATCTGCTGGCGGGCTGTCGTGCTGTGCCACCAATTGCCCCGCCTCGTTCAACACCTGTGTGAACACTGTCAGGGGCACATCGGTTGCACCATGCGCCTGCCATGTCAATGTCACAGTGTAGGGCTGCCCACCGACCACCTGCTGGGCTGCAGGCACCTGCACACGTACCAACTCAACGGGCAGAGGTGTCGTTTCAAATCGATGCGGCAATCTCACATCAGCATCGCGCAACGGCATCGGCGGGCGTCGTGTCAACAAAACAGCCCCATCGGGGCGGTAGGCAACGTCCCCATCGAAAATAGTCGGCGGAAGCACCTCGCCATCCTGGCGAACGAGTACAGCTACGCCAAACGGTTCTGGCACAGGCCAGGGCAACATGCGCGTGCGCACAATTTCCCCTTCGCGCCACTGGTCTGGCGGGTACCAAATCGTTTCCACGAGCGGGCGCAACGACGTATCTTCCAGTACAGCCCCAGTGCGCAGGTCGAAATAGAAAGGCCAGAGTTGCGTATTCGACGAAAGCACTCCGGTTCGCTGCCAGTACAGGGTCAGGCGTTGGCCTTTGCGTTCTTCGGTCAATGTGTAGCCTACCAATCGCAAGGCATCCCCAAATTGCACATCCACACGCACCGCGGCTTCCTCGGGCGTCGTGCGGGCAAAGGTGTAAAATTCGTCGGGGAATGTTTTGCGGGGCGCGCCGCGGCGCAAGAGCAACCAACCATCCACAGCAGTGTCGATCCCCCATTCATCCGCCAGCATCTCTTGCACAGTGCGGTACAAATCGTTCGGATGCTGTACAAGCAAGGGAATGGTCACGTCGATGAGGACATACTCGGCATCGCGCACGTCTGGGAATTGATAGACACGCTCGCGCTGGCTGACATGAGGGTTGAGTCTCCATTGTGCCGACACAGCAGCATCGGGGGGAATGCGGGCAATGATACGCTCGCCAATGCGGTGGTGCTCCGTCACCTGCGGCCACTCGAACCAGCGTGCCAGGGGCGTCGCGCCATCCTGCCAGTGCATCCAGAGCAGGCCAGGCAATGCGAGCATCACCCCACCACGCACAATGGCCTGCGACGACCACCCACGCGACCGCGCCCAGGTGGCAAGGCGAGCCAATCCCGCGATGCTGGCCGCAAACACAAAGGGGGTAATCGGCGCAGGGTAGTGAAAGCCCACAGGCGTGCGCATCGGTTCGGACGAGCTTAGCAGATTGACAGCAAACGAAGGCGCAGCAATCAGGAGAACATCGGGAGCCAACAAGGCCAGAAAGCCCAACGGTGCCATCATCGTTGCCAGGTAGCCAATCGCACCACCTTCAAGTGCCCGCAAGATGATGCGGTGAGGGGCCAAGAGGGCCGTTTTCACCAATCCCAAAAAATCGTCACCAATACCTGCGTAATATGAAAGAAAGACGTGTTCACCTTTGGGGCTGAACGTGGCGATGATGACTTCAATCGCAAACAGTGACCATCCCGCACCTGCCAGCATCGTCAGAATGCCTAGCCGCCGGCGACGCTGCACGACGAATGCATACATCCCCATGAATGCGACCAGAAACCCGATTTCTTCTTTGGTCATGGCTGCCAGCAGCGCAGCCACAGCAAAGGGGCGCGTGCGGCCTTCATCCAGCCAGTTGAAGGCAAACAGCAGCAGGCTGGATGCCAGTGCGACCGCGTGAAAGTCAAAGAGCACCACACCTTCCAACGGCGGATAGAGCACCCACGCCAGCGGGAAGAAAAGCGCCGCCCATGCATCGCCTAAGCGGCGACGTGCCAGCCAATAGGCAGGTAACGCACCGGCCATTACCACCGTGGCCTGCACAATGAGCAACATGCGGGGGTCGCTCCAAATCCAATAGAGCGGAGCAATCAAAAAGAGAATGGGCTCAACGTGGTGTGCGAGCCGAATCGTCACACCTGGAATGTTGGTCAGACGCAAAGGGTGCCCATGCGCTGTATTCCAGACAGCCTGGTCGTAGTTTCCCAAATCGAATGCAGTGGTGAGAAAGGCATTATGGCGCTGTACCGTCAACGCCACAAAGAAGAGCACACCAACGAGGGTGATCAACCAAGCAAGATACTCAGGAAGAGGACGGCGTTTTCCCATTGGCAACATGTTCATGCGTCGTCGAGTAGGTCGATACATTCAAGGCGGCCATCTACGGGGTTCCACTTCAGTGCAGCGCGACCTTCGAGTAGGGCAAGCAACGTCTCGCCGATGACCTCGCGCCGCCACCCTTGCAACAGCGGCAAAGCAGCACGTTCATCAGGCGGTGTTGCCACAAGCAACTCAAGGTCGGCACGGGTTGCCAGCGTTTCAGGCGCAACGCTGACTTCGCGGGCTCGCACCTGCACCCACGCCAGCAATACCCCCACAAATTCATGTTCGGATTCGGTCAGGGCACGGCGGCGATGCTGGCGAGTGGCGATTTTCCCGTTCTCGGTTGCCGCTGCCAACGCCTCAAGCAATTCTTCGCCATACTGCTCAATCACCCAGTCGGGAATATCGTGCACGTCTGCCAATTCTTGCAGAGACGTTGGACGGCGCCGCGCCAGGTAGAGCAGCGTCTGATCACGCATCACGAAGGGCAACGCCATATCGTGTTCGCGAGCAATGCGTTCGCGCACGGCTGCCAATTCACGCAAGGCGACTTGCTGGGCATGCCGAAGACGCGATGCTCCTTTGAAAGAACGCCACACATCATCAGGCGCCTGCGGAGCAAAGTGGTGCGGTTCGTTGATACGCTCCATCTCTTCCCAGAACCAGGCTGTGCGCTGCATCGCCTCAAGGCGGCGTTCCAACTCATCCCACAATGGCAAAAGGTAGCGCACATCATCTAGCGCGTACTTGACTTGATGTTGTGAAAGGGGGCGACGCGACCAGTTGGTCAATGTTTGGGCTTTTCGCAGTTCGATACCCAGCACCTGCCGCACCAGGTTGGCATAACCAACCTGCGCACCAATCCCGATCACCGAGGCAGCAACCTGTGTGTCGGCCAGCGGGCGCGGCACACGCTGCAACAAGTCGTAGAAAATTTCCAAATCTTGCCGCGCCGCATGCATCACTTTGAGCACGCGGTCATCCAGCAGGAGATCCGCCAGGAGCCCCAACGATTGCAAGGCCCGATAGTCGAGTACCGCCAACACGTCGTCCGTCGCAATCTGAATGATTTCAAGCTGCGGGCGATACTGCCGGTCGCGAACGAATTCGGTATCGAGGGCGATACGGGATATCCCTTCGAGTTGCTGCTCAAGGTTGACCAAGGCTTTGGGGGTATCCACCCAGAGCACAGGCAAGGTTTTGATGACAATGTTTGGACGACGCGGTTTCATAGGCTCAGACAGGTTCCCCAAAGAAAAAGCGTTTGCTTTCGTAGACGACGGGCGCGCCACGCAGGATTGTAATGGTCACTGTCAGGATGACAAGAGCAGTGAGCATCAATTGCAATGGCGACAACCAGGCGGCCTGCGGCTGCCAGGCCTGCAATGCCAGAAAAAGCGCCAGTGCCGCAAAGACGAAGGCTTTCATGAAGCCATAGAAGGCACGCATGGGGCGCCCACTCACTAGCCAGCGTGCCCAGGGCGTTTTCATCATCTCGAAGGCCGTTTCCCCTTTGGCCAGGGCATACGCACGAATGGCATCAGTGAGAATGCCACGGCTGATGACGATGAGAGGAATCAGCACATGCACCAACCCCAGGTCCATGTAGACAATCCAAAAAACATTTTCCACGACACGGTCAATGGCAATATCCATAACCGCGCCCAAGTCGCTCACTTCACCGCGTTTGCGTGCCACCCACCCATCGACGCCATCCAGCGCAATCAAGAGAATAATGAGCACAAAGGCAACGAGCCGCGGCATGACACCGTTCAGATAGAGCAAGGCGCACGCCACAGCAAGAAAAAGCAAGCGGCTCAGTGTGATGGCATTGGCTACCATGCCCATCCTCCTCGTTATTCACGGTAAAGCGGCGAAACGATGCTGATGAGCTTGCGATGCGCACGCCCATTGCTGGCCACCACGCCATAGAGATTCTTGACCACATTCGCCTCGTACACAAGCGGCCGCCCATGACAATCGGTCATCACACCGCCAGCCGCTGTCAAGACCGCTTCTGGGGCAGCGGTGTCCCACAACTTGGTGTGTGGACTGGGATGAATGTAGACTTCCGCTTGTTGCTCCAACAACGCGGCGACTTTCATGCCTACACTCCCAATCCGTGCCACGTCGGTAATCCCCAAACGCTTCAACATCTCAGCAGTGATGCCTTCGCCATGCGAGCGGCTGACCACCGCACGAAACGTCGCGGGGTCGTCGCGATCACTGACGCGCAGCGGGGTCGTTTCGCCAGCATGTTCCAGCCATGCCCCTTCCCCCACAATGCCATAGTAGAGGTGGTCGCTGCTGGGCTGATAGACCACCCCCAACACGGGGCGACCATCCACCACCAACCCAATTTGCACCACGAACTGATCGATCCCATCGAGAAACTCGCGCGTTCCATCAAGCGGGTCAATCACCCAAACGCGCCGATGTGTTTGGGTACGCATGGTGTCAGGCGATTCTTCAGCGAGGATACCATCGTTCGGGAACCGCGCGTGCAATGATTCAACCAGCAAACGATTACTGGCGCGGTCGGCCTCGCTTTGGGGCGAATTGCGGCCTTTGTCAATCACGGTGCCCACATTATCGCGATATTGTAACAGCAACGCGCCCGCTTCTCGCGCAAGTTGCTGTGCGACTTCGAGTTCATATTCGTACACCATATGCCATCCTCTCATGCGTTGAATGACTGAAAAACCAGCAGGCATGATAGCATAGGTTGGCAAGAGTGCCAGCGTTATGACGTTTTTCCTATTTGACACGCCCCCAATCCATTTTTATACTGTGGCGGCTATTCAGCCGATTTTTATCAACTGCGTTCTTTCCTCGCGTCTGCGGGGGGAACGCTTTTTTCTGTACTGTAGGGGGGTGAGAAGCCGAGACCGCCTTCATCATGCAGCGGTCAGAGCCGAAAGGACCAACATGCACACCTTGTCTCCGGGGTTTGCCTGAGGCTTTGCGCTGATGAGCAGCCAGGAGGCCCATCACAAGTGAATACGGTCCTCCCCCTCGGTCGTTAGGCCTGGGGTGTCCCTTGGGGGCACGAGCAACCATTTTATTCACAAAGGAGGCTCGTTATGACGATTGAGAAGGTGCATGCTTCTCTGGGGGAACTTCTGGGGGCGACCGAGAGGATCGTCCTAGGCAAACACCTGATTGTCGAACTTTGGTCACGTTCTCCTGAACTACTGAATGACGTTGAGCATATCCGCGAAAGCATGCTGGCCGCTGCGGAAGGCGGCGAATTGACAGTGCTCAATATTGCCATGCATGCGTTTGCCCCGCATGGCGTCACTGGCGTGATGCTGCTGGCAGAATCCCACCTCTCCATTCATACCTGGCCAGAATATGGCTACGCAGCTGTGGACGTCTTCACCTGCGGCGGATTGCCCTACAAAGCACTCGAAATTCTCTCGGAGCGACTCGATGCCGAACGAACACAAATCGTCGAACTGGATCGCGGCGTCTTGTGATCGCACGCACCCAACGTTCGCTGTCCTGACAGGGGTTCAACGATGGGTTGTACGCACGCAATCACCTTATCAGGAAATAGCGATTGCTGATTTGTACAAAGGTGGGCGTGCCCTCTTCCTGGACGCCAACATTCAGATCTACGAAGACGACGAATTCATTTACCACGAACATCTGGTGTTGCCAGCCCTGCTGGCGCACCCTTCACCACGCCGTGTGCTCATTTTGGGGGGGGGCGACGGGCTGGCTTTGCGCGAGGTTTTGCGCGACCAGCGGGTGGAAGAGGTTGTCATGGTCGAGCTCGACCAGATGGTGCTGGATGCCTGCAAAGCGCATTTAGCCCACATTCACCAGGGGAGCTTCGACCACCCGAAAGCCAACATCATCGTTGGTGATGCACGCGATTTCTTGCGCGAAACCACGCAGCAATTCGATGTTGCTATCGTAGACCTTGTGGATCCATACGAGCTGGACGGTATCGTGCTCTATGAAGAAGTGATTGGGTTGGTCAAGCGTGTGCTGGCGCCAGGCGGTATTGTCGCAACCCACGGGGAGACGATTCACGCTCCCAACTTCTACGCCATTCAGGTGCGCGTCTTGCTCGACAAGCATTTCCGTCATACGGCGCTGCATAGCGCCCATGTCCCTTCGTTCGCCGGTTCGTATGGTTTCATTCTGGCGTCCGATGCGGTAGCGTTTGAAAGTGTGCCCACGACCCTGTGGCAAAAGCGCCGTACGTTCCTAGAAGGTGAGTTGCGTGCCCTGTGTCCCAGCCTGTTCCCACAGGTGCTGACGTTGCCACGCTATCTCGAAGAGGCGTATCAACGATTCCGCCAACATGGGACTTTCGTCCCACCAGAGGAGCCACCAGAAACATATTGGCTCGAAAAACCGTTCCCCTGTCACTGACTTTTTTCCTATTGCAACGCGTCACTGACACGGCGTATACTCCAAGCCCGCTAAAGCGGGCTTTTTTGTGCTTTGTCCAAAAAGGTTTTCCGACGGGAAAAAAAGATGGAAAGGAGTAAAACGAAGATGCGAAAAGGGTTGCCAATTCTATGGATACCGCTGCTTGTTCTCCTGGTGGCCTGGCTCGCAAGCACCATACAATGGGAATCCACATACGCCACCCCCGCCAATCGCCAATACGTCTATTTACCAGCCATTGCCAGAGATCCAACCCCCACACCGACGCCCACGCCCACACCAACGCCCACCCCCACACCCGACCCATGCGAGGCGATTCCTGGCACCTCGTATACGGCTTTCACCATCGAGGGGGCGCCGACTGATCGCCCAGCCGAGGTACACGCCGACCTCAATCTAGCATTGCGCGGGTATGAACCCACGAATGCATTCCGTGGGCTTGTGGAGTACAATGGCATGATCGACGCCAATGCTCCGCAGCTGTATGGGCTGTTTGGCGACCAGCGCACCCCCACCTTCACGCAGCAATACCGCGTATACGATTGGGATTGGAACTGCAACTGCCGCGGCAATTTGCTTTCAACCTGGCCGGTGACGTTGAGCGGCATGCAAACGACACCTCTGGAAATCATCCACGTTCCCGATAGTGGCTACAACATCGGGTTTGGGTACGATGCGCTGGTCTTGTACGCGACAACAGAACGCATCACGTTGAAATACACACGTGAGGACAATGTCGTCTATGGGTACACAATCCACATCGAAAACATCTGCGTCGAACCGTCGTTGTTGGCGCTCTACCAGCAATGGAACGCTGCGGGGCGCTCTTCGTTGCCCGCCGTGAAGGGGGGACAACCCATTGGGCGTGCTCGTGGCAGCGAGATTCGTGTGGCTATTCGCGATAATGGGACATTTATGGACCCACGTTCGCGCAAAGATTGGTGGCAAGGGCGCTAACCCCATGGAACACAGCACATCGCGCTCACATGCAAAGGGGGCGTCACACCAGAGGCGCCCCCCTTCTACACATGAGACGTTTCTGGCTTAGTGAAGCACGGCGTCGGCAAGCGCTGCCAGCCCGTCCAGATCATCCAGGTCGAGCCATTGGAGCATCACCCGCTGAACGCCCACTTTGTCCAGTGCAGCAATTTGTTCGCGCACTTGCGCAGGTGTGCCCACAATCAGGCCACGTGCCCGCAACATATCCGCCGATGGGCGCCCGGCCAGCTTCTGTGCCAGCTCATCCTCATCTCGCCCGAAGAAAAGCCCCGTCATCAACGAGCGGCGCACCTCATGCGGGCGTCGTCCTTCAGCTACCAACAGGTCGTCCAAACGTGCATTCAGTTCTGCAAAGCGTGTCGGTGGAATGAACACAGCGTTCCACTCGTCCGCATAGCGTGCCACCAGCGGCAAGGTCCGCCGCGGCCCGTTTCCGCCAATCAGCAAAGGGGGCCCCCCAGGCCGCTGTGGGCGCGGCAAGAGGATGGCATCTTGCAGGTGATAATAACGCCCGTGAAACGTGACGCGATCGTCATCGCGGAGCAAGCGCGTGATAACGTGCACCCCTTCTTCGAACCGCGCAAAGCGCTCCCGCACCGACAACAAGTCGAAGCCGAACATGGTATGCTCGCGCTCCTGCCAGCCTGCCCCCACCCCCAGCACAAGTCGCCCACCAGAAAGGTCATCCACATCTTTTGCCATGCGCGCCGTGAAGACGGGATGCCGAAACGAAACCGGGGTGACCAGCGGCCCAAACTCGATGCACGAGGTGTGGCTTGCCAGCCAGGTGAGCGAAACCCACAATTCGAGCGAATCCTTGTCGGGCGGGTTGGCGTTGGTGAAGTGGTCGGAGCGATACAGCCCGACAAACCCCAGGTCTTCCACAGCACGCGCTATGCGTTGCCAGCGTGGCCATGTGAGGCCATTCTGTCCTTCGATCATGATGGCAATTTCGGGCATTTTCGGCTCCTTTTCTCTTGCCAACCAAACATGATGTCAATTCACATGTTCAACATCCAAACGTCCATGGGTCACTTCGCGTATAGCTTCCACCAGGGCGTCTGCCTGTTCTGCTGGCACGGTCAACAATAGGCGCACACGGTCGGTAAACAATTCACTCTGCACATCCGCCTCGAAGGAAGGCAAGAGACGTTGCACAGGCGTCAGGAACGAGTAGGCGAAGGTCAGTGCAAGTTCACGGCGCGGCACTTTTTCTACCAGTGGTACCGTTTCCAACGCCAGTTTGACGCCACCGCTGTACGCACGCACCAGCCCACCTTTGCCCAGTTTGATTCCCCCGTAATAGCGCGTCACAACCGCCACAATCTCGCCCACACCGCTATGCAGCAGCACCGTCAGCATCGGGCGGCCAGCCGTGCCGTGCGGTTCGCCGTCGTCGCTCATCCCTACCTGCGCTGTGGAGCCAGGCGGGCCGGCGACATACGCCCAGCAATTGTGGGTGGCATCGGCAAATTCTTCGCGCACCTGCGCAATGAACGCACGGGCGGCTTCGACGGTTGGGGCATGCCCAACTGTGGTGAGAAAGCGACTACGATTGATGGTCTCTTCGACACGATGAACGCCTGCTGGAACAGGATAGCGTGAGGTCATGATCATTCACTCTCCACGGTTGCGTCGTGTACGCCATGTATGAACGCGCCGCTTGCCCGCCCACAGGGCATCCGAAAGCGGCTCTCCTGTGCCGCCACGCCGCACAAGGATGATTTCGCCCATGATGGCCACAGCAATCTCGGCAGGTGTTTCAGCGCCAATATCCAACCCGATAGGGGCATACACACGCGCCAGCTGCTCATCGGTCAGGTGATGGGTGGTTTTCAGCAACTCGAAGACCCCCTGGATGCGTCGCCGCGATCCGATCATGCCAATATAGGCCAGCGGCTCTTCGATAATCTGCAAGAGGACATCGACATCATGTTGATGACCACGTGTTACAAGCACTACGTAGGTATCGCGGTCGAGCGGCACATGTGCACGAAGGTCATCGAAAGGAATGGCAAGCACCTGATCGGCAGTGGGAAAGCGGTCGGAACGCGCGTAGGCGGGACGGTCGTCCACCACCATCACACGAAAATCGCACAGCGCCCCCACCTGCGCCAGCGGTTGGGCAATATGCCCTGCCCCCACGATGAGCAATGTAGGCGGGCGTCCAATGACTTCGATGAAGATCCGAACGGTGGTGGCTTCATCCAGTTCGTAGGTGTGCGTGGCATGCCGGCGCTGCTCAATAGCAAGGCGAGCATCGTTCACCACACGCGCCCACAACGCGGCGGGCACCCCCACATCTCCCAAGGGGGCACGCTGTGGCCAGACGAGCGCCTGCCGTCCAACGAGCGCATCTGGCCCTGCAATGACAACCACGCGCGCCACAGGGTCACGCTGTTGCACAGCCGCATAGAGCGCACGGCGAAGGTCATCCTCAGGCATCATCAGTCTCCTGTGGTGGCCAGGGCTCGATAAACACATCCATGATGCCCCCACAAACGCCCAACGATTGCAGCGTCACATCCTCAGTGAGATCAATCTGAACAAGGCGCGGCCGCCCTGTGTGAATCACATCCATCCCCGCGCGAATCACATCGGCTTCGCCACATCCCCCCCCAACTGTGCCCACGTGCTGTCCGTAGGGATGAATGACCATTTTGGCGCCAACTTCACGCGGCACGGAACCACGCACACATACCACGGTCGCCACAGCAAGCGGGACCCCTTCACGTTCCAATTCCGCAAGCACGGTGTAAAAGTCGTCCATTGTGGCACCTACTTTCAAGGCGTGCAGACTAGCATCTCAATCAGGCGGCGGGCGATAGGCGCAGCCACATCGCCCCCAAGGCCGCCGTTTTCCACAATGACTGTCACGGCATAACGCGGAGCATCGGCGGGCGCAAAAGCGGTGAACCAGGCGTGGGGCGCCAGTGTCCCCCCTAACTGCGCCGTGCCAGTTTTGCCGCCAATGGTCGTGCAGGCGGGCGCACCCGCACGCGCGTACCCATCACGCGCCGCCACCACCATGGCTTCACGCACCTGGGCGGCGACACGCCCACTCACGGCACGCTTCCAGGTCAGGGGATGAATGCGTTGCAGCGTTTCACCATCAGCCGTCTGAATGGCTTGCACCAATCGGGGACGTGGCAACTGCCCATTATGCGCCACGGCCGCTGTAATGAGATTGACATGCAAAGGCGTCATTTGCACCTGTCCCTGCCCAAACGCCGTGCTCGCCAGCCCGACATCATCGAGCAAGAAATCGTCGCGTCCCAGGCGGCTTGCTTCGGCTTCGATGGCAATCGGCGGTACGTCTTCGAACCCAAAAGCGCGTGCGGTTTCACGCATCGCATCAGGGCCCAGGCGCAAACCTAATTGGGCAAAGACCACGTTGCTGCTGTATGCCAGCGCATGTGCCGTGTCGAATTCATCTTGCGGGGGTTCCTCGAAGTCGCGAATGGGGAAGCCGTTGACAAAGAAAATGCCATCGGGGTCTTGCCAGCGCTCATCGAGCGATGTTTTGCCCTTGGCAAGCGCCCCCGCCAGCGTCACGATTTTGAAGACGGAGCCAGGCGTGTAGAGCCCCTGTGTGGCACGATTGAGCAGAGGGTTGGCAGGGCTTTGCTGCAAGGCTTCGGCCTCCTCTTCGAAGGTGTTGGGGTTGTAGGTTGGCAGGCTTACCAACGCGAGGACATCCCCCGTTTGCACCTCAGTGACCACCACAGCGCCACGCCGATTGCCCAACAGTCGCACGGCTTCGGCTTGCAGGGCGGGGTCTATGGTCAGCACAAGGTCGTAGCCACGCACAGGGCGGTGCAGCAGGTTGTCGAGCAGTTGGGTGAAGGGTTCACCTTTACGCCCAGCCAACCACTCATCGTAGGCGGCTTCCAGACCGCTATTGCCATAGCGCACGCTCCACACGCCGGTCACGGGGGCCAGCGCAGGCACGTGATACTCGCGCCGCGCTAGCCCATCTTCATCGAACACCGTTTCCACCAACACTGTTTCGCCATCGCGGGCCAGCATCGCCCCCCGCGCGACACGCCGTTCGCGCTCCAGGCGGCGCAGGTTGTCACCGCGGGCGTTCAGATCGTTCGCACGCACAACCGCCCAATAGCCAGTCGTCAGTGCGACGGCAAAAAACGCTACTAGAAAGAAGAGCGTCAATTTTTGCAAAGCATCGAGTGAGCACATGGTCTTTTCCGCACACGCGGTTTTAGCCTTCGAGCAAGAGACGTTCGGGGGTTTCGATCATCTCCTTCACATGCACCAGGAACTGCACAGCCTCGCGCCCGTCCACAATGCGATGGTCATAACTGAGCGCCAGATACATCATCGGCCGAATGACGATTTCGCCATTGCGCACCACAGGGCGCTCTTCGATACGGTGCATCCCCAAAATGCCGACCTGGGGCGGGTTGAGAATGGGTGTCGAGAGCAGCGAACCGAACACCCCCCCGTTGGTAATCGTGAAGGTGCCGCCTTGCAATTCTTCCAGCGTCAGCGTCCCTTCGTTCGCCTTCTTCGCAAATTCGCGAATTTTGGCTTCGATTTCGTAGAAAGTCAGGCGGTCGGCGTCACGCAGGACGGGCACAACCAGGCCACCTTCGGCGCCAACGGCGATACCAATGTCGTAGTAGTGTTTCACAACGATTTCATCGCCCTGAATTTCGGCGTTGAGCAAGGGGAACGCTTTGAGCGCACTCACCACTGCTTTGGTGAAAAACGACATGAAGCCCAGCCGCACGCCGTATTTTTCTTGGAAGTGCTCTTTATAGCGGTTGCGCAATTCGATGACGGCGCTCATGTCCACATCGTTGAACGTGGTGAGCATAGCAGTGTTTTGCTTGGCTTCCAGCAGGCGGCGTGCAATCGTCTGGCGACGGCGCGACATGCGGATACGTTCTTCGCGGCGTCCATCCTGTCCCACAGGCGGCGTGACCGCAACAACAGACGGCGGTGGTGGCG
>WFOS01000072.1 GCA_015487975.1 Ardenticatena sp. | reverse complement strand
TAGGGTGAGCAAGGGATCCAAACGCACCCCGCCTCACCTCGAGAGGCACGCACGCCTGACGTGGGGCTACCCGACCATCACGGCCTCGGTGGTGAACCTCGCGCATCCAGCCACCACGTATGCGCATTGGTTTTCCTCCCAAGCCGAGACGTTTCGCAGCCAGAATCGAGCGTCCAGCACGCCCTCTTCGAGGCCTGGGGCACCTCTGGCTTGCTTTTTCCACGCTCCATCTCGTCTCTTCCCATCCCCCACCACGTTTTGGGTAATCACCAGAGAACTGCCTGCCACCGTAGGTGACCTGTGGTGTGTCATTGACAGAGCAGGGGCAGGCGAGTATACTCGCATATACAGTCGGAGCAGCAAAGGCAGTGAACCGGAGGAGTAGGCGGCGACGGTCGCCAGAGAGGGGTGGTCGTTGGCTGGAAGCCACCCTCGACACGAACCGCCGAAGGTCGCCGGGGAGCCGTAGCGGTGAAACGGAGTAGCCGCTACCGGGAGCGCCCGTTATCGCGCCACGAGCGCCGACACAGCAACTGTGTCGGAAGCAGGGTGGTACCGCGGAGGCAACGCCTTCGTCCCTGAGGGGCGAAGGCGTTTTTCGTTGCAGGAGTGTCTATGTGGCCACGACCTTTCTGGCAAAACCTGTACACACACGATGACACAGAAGCCGACCTGGCAGCACATCGCCTGGTGGCCATTGCTCGTGCGCACGGCGGGCAACACGTGCTGGATG
Source organism: Ardenticatena sp. (assembly GCA_015487975.1). Taxonomy (GTDB): domain Bacteria; phylum Chloroflexota; class Anaerolineae; order Ardenticatenales; family Ardenticatenaceae; genus Ardenticatena. Next base: position 54,368 of record WFOS01000072.1, on the reverse strand, counting down.
GTCATGCTGGTGTGGCGCACCGCGCGGTCGCACTGGCACGCGCTGGCCTGTACGTGCAAGCAGCCGAACAGGACGAATGGCGATTCGAGACAGCCGCACGGGTCATTCGTGCCAGCGAGGTAGCTGTGGGGCTCTACCGTGTGGGCGTGGCACGGCTGACGCATGTACCAGGCGCGCCTTTCGACATGGTACTGTTGCTAGACGACGCGCTGGCGTTGGTGGGCAGGCATGCCGCGGCACGCACCCTTCACAACCTGCATGACGTGGTGCGCAACGGGGGGTTGCTGGTCGTGGGGTTACGCGATTGGGAACGCCACATGCGTCATCGCGAAACATTCATCGCCCGACAGACAACGCGCATCAACGGCTCGCGCCTCTTCATGTTCGAAGCGTGGGAATACACCGACGAGCGCATGGCGCACTGTTCACATTTCTACGTTTCGTTTGGCTACAACAAGTGGCAGGTTGAGGTGCGCGAAATGCTCTACGAAGCGCTGTTCCGGCACGAAGCGGAACAGCTGTTCGCCGAAACAGGCTGGTCCATTCTGGAAGAAATCACCATGGAAACAGAACGCTGGTGGGTGCTTCGCCCCACACGCCGAACACCCGATCAGTGAAACCCAAAATTGGAGGAAAACCATGAGCACACTCCCCAAAACCTACAACCATCGCGACACAGAACCACGCTTGTACGAATGGTGGGAATCGTCGGGCTTCTTCACACCGGAGATCGATTGGAGCAAAAAGCCTTTCGTGATTGCCATGCCCCCACCCAACGTCACCGGCGCGCTGCACATGGGGCATGCCATGTTCGTCACGCTGGAAGATTTGATGACGCGCTACCACCGCATGAAAGGCGACCCCACACTCTGGTTGCCGGGCACCGACCACGCGGGGATTGCTACGCAATTGCAGGTAGAAAAAGCGCTTGCCAAAGAAGGCAAAACCCGCTGGGACCTAGGGCGCGAAGCATTCGAAGCACGTGTGTGGGCCTGGAAAGAAGAATACGGCGGCTACATCACCCGCCAGTTGCGCCGCCTGGGCGCCTCGTGCGACTGGACGCGCGAACGCTTCACACTGGACGAAGGGCTCAGCCAGGCAGTTCTCGAAGCGTTCATCCGCCTGCACGAAAAAGGGCTGATTTACCGTGGCGAATACATGGTCAACTGGTCACCCAATCTGCAAACGGCAGTCTCCGACCTGGAAGTGGAATACAGCGAAGAAGAAGGCATACTCTACTTCTTCAAATATCGCCTCAAAGATTCGGACGACTTCATTCCGGTGGCCACAACCCGCCCCGAAACCATCCTGGGCGATACCGCCGTCGCGGTTCACCCCGAAGACGAACGCTATCGCCAGTACGTAGGGCGCACCGTGCTGGTCCCCATCCTGAACCGCGAGATTCCCGTCATCGCTGATGAATACGTGGACCGCGAATTTGGGACGGGGGCGCTCAAAGTCACGCCGGGGCACGACCCCAACGACTACGAAATCGGCCGGCGGCACAATCTCCCCATCATCAACATCATGAATTCGGACGCTACGTTGAACGAAAACGCCGGCCCCTACGCCGGCCTTGACCGCTTCGAGGCCCGCAAGCAGCTCTGGGCAGACATGGAAGCCGCCGGGCTGACCATCAAAACCGAACGCCACATGCAGCGCGTGCCACGCTCACAACGTGGGGGCGAAATCATCGAGCCCATGGTGAGCAAGCAATGGTTCGTGAAGATGAAACCGCTCGCCGAACCGGCGCTGGAAGCCGTGCGCACGGGGAAAATTCGCATCATTCCTGAACGCTTCGAGAAAACTTACTTCCACTGGCTCGAAAACATTCGCGACTGGTGCATCAGCCGCCAGCTCTGGTGGGGGCATCGCATTCCTGTCTGGTACGTCGATGGCAACGAAGACGAATACATCGTGGCACGCAACGAAGAAGAAGCCTACGCCAAAGCCCGCGAGCGCTACGGCGAACACGTCACGCTGGAACGCGACCCCGACGTGCTCGACACCTGGTTTTCCAGCGCCTTGTGGCCATTCAGCACACTCGGTTGGCCTGATGAAAGCGCCGAAGATTACCGCTACTTCTATCCCACCACCGTCATGGAAACGGGCTACGACATTTTGTTCTTCTGGGTCGCTCGTATGATCATGACGGGGCTGGAATTCACTGGCAAACCGCCTTTCGAGGTGGTCTATCTGCATGGGCTCGTGCGCGATGAACATGGACACAAGATGAGTAAAACGCTCGGCAACGTCATCGACCCGCTGGACGTGGTGGAACAGTATGGTGCAGATGCTCTGCGCTTCACACTTGCCACCGGCTCGACCCCCGGTCAGGACATCAACCTTTCGATGTCGCGCATCGAGGCGAACCGTAATTTCAGCAACAAGATCTGGAACGCGACGCGCTTCGTGCTTTCCAATCTAGAACGCATCGACGACGCCGAACGTGACGCGCTGGCAGACATCACCTTCACCGATGAAGAGGTGCAGGCGCTTCCCCTGCCAGAACGCTGGATTGTGAGCCGCCTGCATCAGGTGATTGCCGAAGTCACGGACTTGCTCGACCGTTTCTACTTTGGCGAAGCTGGTCGCACACTCTACCACTTCTTCTGGAACGAATTTGCCGACTGGTACATCGAAGCGGCGAAAACGCGGCTCTATGGTGAAGATCCTGCGCGAGCCCGCATGGCACGCCGCGTGTTGGTGTATGTACTGGAACGCACGTTGCGCCTCCTGCATCCATACATTCCGTTCGTGACGGAAGAAGCGTGGCAACACCTCCCACACACAGGCGACACGCTGATGAAAGCGCCCTGGCCAGCACCCGGCCTTGTGGACGAAGATGCAATCGAACGATTTACCGCGGTGCAAGAACTCATCCGCGCCATTCGCAACGTGCGCAACGAATATGACGTGGAACCAGGGCGTCGTATTGCGGCGCTGATTGCCGCTGGCGCGGCGCTGGATGACCTGGAAGCCGAGCGCGACGTTCTGCTGGCGCTGGCACGTCTGGACGAAGACCGCCTGGAAATCGTGTCCGAGGTTGACGAGGCACCGGAATTGGCAGCGCACGTGGTGGTACGCGAAGGGTTGGAAGCGTACTTGCCGCTGGCCGGCATGGTGGATTTGGAACAGGAACGAGCACGTCTGCAAAAGCAGGCCGCCGAGCTGGAAGATGTCGTCAAGCGGCATCGGGCGCGGTTGGCGAACGAGAATTTCGTGCAAAAAGCGCCTGCCCACATCGTCGAAGGGGCGCGGCAGGCACTGGCCGACGCCGAAGAGAAACTGGCGAAAGTGCGTGAGCGGCTAGCACGTTTGGGGGGCACCAACACCTAACCCTCCAATGTCCCCAGTACAAAAAACGGGCGAGCCGCGCGGCTTGCCCGTTTTTTGCTGCTCAAATGACACAAGCAATCAAGCCAAACGCACCCCCACAAGACGCAAGAAAAGCCCAAGCAGGCGAGCCGAGAACGAGACATCTTCGCCTGTACGGCGCATCAAGTAGTAGCGTACAATGAGACGGTTGAGCCAATCCCCCTGTTGCCCAAAGGCTTCTTCCAGCGTTGCCAGGACTTCATTCGCCTGCTCGACATCATCCAGTTCATCGAACATTTGGGCGGCATATGCCAGCAAATCAGCGGCTTGTTTGTACTCACCACGCTGGACCATCAACTGCCCAAGTTGCATGGCCACAGCGGCTTGTTCTTCCAGCGCATCGCATTCCTTGAAGAGTTTGAGGGCGTCCTGTAACGCCTCGATGGCGGCCTCGATATTGCCAAACCGCGCATGAGCCCGCCCTTCGTCCATAGCGGCCTGTGCTTCACCAAAGGGGTCGCCCATTTCACGCCAAACCTGGCGTGCCTGGCGAAACGCCGCAATCGCAGTTTCGTAATCCTCGGCATCATAAGCAGCCTGCCCGTGGGCACTCAATGTATCTGGGGTCATGTCTGGCTCCTTCGGTTTCGTGGTGCTCTCTATCACCTATTTTCCGCAATAGCACGAAGTCGGTCAAGTGATTCATACGGGAGAACGAGGCGAACACGGGTTCCCTGCCCAATCTCGCTTTCGATGGTGATACTCGCCTCGATGAGATTAGCGCGTTCGTACATGTTGATCAAGCCCAAACTGCCAGAGAGATCGTATGCCTGTTGCACCTTTTTCAAATCGAACCCTTTGCCATCGTCTTCAACCAGTACTTCCAGCCCAGTTGCCGTGCAATCAACCTGCACATGGATCGTGGTTGCCTCAGCATGTTTGATGGCATTGTTGATCGCTTCCTGCACGATCGCAAAGATCGTTTGCGCCACATGCTGGGGGAGATCAGGCAGTTCTTCGCACACATCCAGCGTGAAGCGCGTCGTGCGCGAGACTTCATCAAGACGCTGGATATAGGCTTCGAGCGCTGCTCCCAACCCACGGGTTTCAAGCACGACGGGACGCAATTCAAAGAGGAGTTTCCGCGTCAAGAGCATGGCACGTTGCGCCAGATCTTCGATGTGGCGCAACTCATCTGGAAGCATTTCAGGGGCGCGTTCGTACAGTTTTTGCGCATGCCCCACACTCATCACGATAGAGGAAAGCAATTGCACGGTTGTATCATGCAACGTGCGGGCCAACTCGCGCCGCACATCTTCCTGAATGCGCATGATGCGGTCGCGTTCTTCACGCAAGTTCTGATAGAGGCGCGCATTTTCGATGGCAATGGCGGCTTCGGCGGCCAGTGTCATCAGCAAGTGTTTGTCCTCTTCGGTGAAGGATTCATCGCCATGCTTGTTGAGCACTTCCAACACGCCGATACGCTTGCCTTTGACCTGCAAAGGCACACACAAAATATTGCGGGTGACAAAACCAGACCGTTCGTCGATTGTGCGACTGAACCGAGGGTCGTTGGCCGGGTCATCGCAAATGACGGCTTCGCCGTTTTGATAGACCCAGCCGACAATCCCCTGATTGCTTTGCAAACGCATGTTCACCAAGCGGTCTTTCTGACTGCTATGAATGGCATAGAAGTAGAGCTCATTTGTCTGCGGGTCAGCAAGCAACAAGCTGGCGGCTTCTGCATCCATGGCTGTTGCCGCCAACTGCATGGTGTAAGTCAATACACCTTGCAAGTCGAGGGTTTCCGTCAAAGCGCGGGTAATGTCGAAGAGCAATTCCAAACGTTGCGAATAACGCCGTGCGGCACGGTTTTCTTCGAGGACGTGTGCATAGTGCGCGAGGATGCTGAGCAGGTTTTGTAAAACGTGCAAGTTTTCCTGCGAGAGTGGCGTGCTGGAAAAAAAGAGTGCGCTTCCATCCACTCTGTAGCGACGACTCTGCATAGGCACGACAGTCCAATGGTCAGAAGGAGGAGAAAAATCGAACGTTGCACGTTCCCCCGATTGCCATTCGTGCCACGCCTGCTGCCACGCATCAAACACATGGGCTTCCTCTGCAGGCAGTTCACCACTCTGCACCTGCAACAGGCGAGCGGGCATTTTGAGCAGAATCGCGCCGCTTACAATCGACGGGATACGCTGTACAAGCGCATCCAACCCCGTTTGTAACAAGGCACGGCTGGTCTCGGATTCGAGCACCCAGCGTAAATCTTCAAGTGTAAAGTGAATGGTTTCCGATTGGCCTGAATTCAACATGCGCCCTCGTATGCACTCCGTCAACATGAACAGAAAAGTGTTAAAACAAACTTACCCAAGATATGCACTAGTGGCAAGAAATCGACCAGCACATGTCCGCCCAAAGTCCTATTGCGTTTCACCCATTCTTGGCATATGATAGCAGAAGCGAGAACCTTGTGGAAATACGAAATCCTTCCCGCGCACCAAGCATATGCCTTTTGAGACACCTGATGCACATCGTGAGGATGATGACCAACGCAAAAAGAGGTTGCTTATGAAGCGCTTCGATGCCAAAGGCAAGTATTACACCGACAAAGTGACCACGCGCCCCTTACTTGTCCGCATTCGGACAGTTGCCGGCCTTGTGGAAGGCGAAATGCACATTCATTTCGACCAGCGTCTCAGCGATGAAGTCAACAATAGGGATCGAGGCTTTCTTGCATTGACGAACGCGACTGTTTCCACCGACGATGGTGTTTCGTTTTTTACCGGTTTTCTCTCTCTCAATAAGCAACAGATCGTCTGGATTACGCCAGTCGAAGCCATCGACCAGCGCGATGAATGAGTACCAAAAGGGAGCCTGGATGTATGACTGTGGCAACAATGCCTGTTGATTTATCACCAGAAGCGTGGGAAATTCTCAAAGAGCCACGTTCGGTTGAAGAAACTGGGCTGTCGATGGGGTTTTTGACCGATCTTGTGTTGAAAGTGATTTACTTTGCTGGCGAAATCACGGCACAAGATATTGCCGATACCGTCAAATTACCCTTCGTCAATGTGGTCGAGCCCATTTTGGATTTCTTGAAACGCGAAGAACTGATAGGTGTAACCGGAAGCCGTGGCCTTAGCGAACGCAGCTTCCAATACACCATCGCCGAGAAAGGGATCAAACGCGCCCGTGAAGCACTGGAACGCAGTCAGTATGTTGGGCCCGCTCCTGTTCCGATCGAAGCCTACCGCAAAGTCGTTGTCGAGCAAAAGCCCAACAAGTACCGCATCGGGCCCGAGGATGTACGTGCTGCCCTTTCGCACCTGGTCGTTCCTCCTGAAACGATCGACCGCATTGGCCCCGCTGTCAATTCAGGGCGTTCATTTTTCCTCTATGGACCACCAGGTAATGGGAAAACAGCCATCGCCAGTTCGATTACGCGCATGATGAAAGGGGATATTTACATCCCCTATGCCATTGCTGTTGGGGCATCTATCATCAAGGTGTTCGATACACTTGTGCATGAACCTGTGGAAGAGGAACAAACATCAGAGACATCCAAACTGGGAACGTCTTCTCTGCGCGCCAAAACCGACCACCTTCGCAAGTCCGAAACCGGCAAACTCGGTACAGCCGGCTTGCAACCCAAACGTGTCGACCGCCGTTGGGTCAAAATCAAGCGCCCCACGGTGATGGTCGGTGGGGAATTGACCCTGGAAATGCTCGACCTCATCTACGATCCTGTTTCCAAAACGTATGAAGCGCCTTTGCAAATGAAAGCCAACGGGGGACTCTTCCTGGTGGATGACTTTGGGCGCCAACAAATGCGCCCCCAGGATTTGCTCAACCGCTGGATTGTGCCGCTCGAATTGCGCATTGACTTTTTGACGCTGCAAAATGGGATGAAGATCGAAATTCCGTTTGAAACGTTCATCGTGTTCAGCACCAATCTCGACCCCAAAGACCTTGTGGATGAGGCATTCTTGCGCCGTCTGCGGCACAAACTGGAAATCCCCAATCCAACCGACCGCCAGTTCTACGAAATTTTCCGCCGTGTTTGCGCCGCCAAAGGCATTGAATTCAACCAGAAGGTGTTCGTGTACCTGCTGCGCGAATATTACATCAAGCAAAAACGAGAGCTCAAATCTGCGCACCCGCGCGACTTGGTAGACCAAATTCTGGACATTGCCGCATACCGTGGTATCCGTCCTGCCATGACCAAAGAGATGATTGATCAGGCGTGCGATGCCTACTTCGTTGAGTTTTAGTGGTAAAGAGAGGAGTTTCCTATGTCCCTGTTGCGCCGCATGCAAAACAACCCGAACCGCCCACGGAAAAACAATGAGCAAGCCGATGCGGCATCGAACGCCCCCAAACACAAAAAAGAGGATATTCGAAGTTTGCTCGGCTTGACCGAAGACGCCCCCGTGCGCCAGGAAGACGTGCGTCCAGAGGAATCCCCCTTGCGCGGTATGGTCTTCGAAGAAAGCGAAGTCGAAGCGAGTGTCGAAGAACTGGCACGTCAGCGCCGCAATGAATTGCGCGATTGGATGATCGACCAGCTCATGGTCAGCCTGGAACATATCACCCTGGAAGACACACCTGAAGTGCGGCGTATCATCCAGGAACGGTTCCAGGAACTCTATCGCCATGGCAATGTGTCGCTGACTCTGCAAGAACAAAAGCAGCTTTACCAGGAAGTTCTGGATGAGTTGTTGGGGTTTGGCCCAATCGAGCCCCTTTTACGCGACCCCGACGTGAGCGAAATCATGGTCAATGGACCTTATCAGGTCTTCATCGAAAAGAAGGGTAAACTCATCGAAACGAACATCAAATTCCGCAACGACGACCATGTGTTACGTATCATCGACCGCATCGTGCGCCCGCTCGGACGCCGTATCGATCGCCGCTGGCCGATGGTCGATGCCCGCCTGCCCGATGGGAGCCGTGTCAACGCCATCATCCCCCCTTGTGCGATTGACGGCCCCACCATCACCATTCGCAAATTCAGCAAAGAAAAATTCACCATTCGCGACCTCATCAAATTCGGTTCGTTGACACCCGCCATGGCCGAATTTTTGCGTGCGTGTGTGGTTTCACGTCTCAACATCGTTGTCAGTGGTGGGACTGGTTCGGGAAAGACAACGCTCCTCAACATTCTCAGTAGTTTCATTCCCGAAGGAGAACGCATCGTTACCATCGAAGACTCTGCCGAACTCCAATTGCAGCAGCGGCACGTGGTGCGCCTTGAAACCAAGCCCGCTGAACCAGACGGCAGTGGGCGTGCCGTCACCATCCGCGACCTCGTCATCAACTCATTGCGTATGCGCCCCGAGCGCATCGTCGTTGGTGAATGCCGCGGTGGCGAAGCGCTGGACATGCTGCAAGCGATGAACACGGGGCACGATGGCTCACTCACCACGCTGCACGCGAACACACCACGCGACTGTCTGGCCCGCCTGGAAACCATGTGCCTCATGGCGGGCATGGAAATGCCGCTGAGCGTCATCCGTGAGCAAATCGCCAGCGCCATCGATCTGGTCGTGCAAACTGCTCGTCTGCGTGATGGGTCCCGGAAAATCATCCAGATTAGCGAAGTGCAGGGGATGGAAGGCGACACCATCGTCATGCAAGACATTTTCCGCTTTGTGGAACGCGGCTACAACAGCGAAACCAACAAGGTGGAAGGCGCTTTCGAGCCCACAGGCGTGCGCCCTCACTTCACGCCACGGCTCGAAGCGCATGGATTCAACCTGCCCGCCGAAATTTTCGTTCCCAAAACACGCCGCCGCCCATATTGACGAAAGCCTCCTCTTTCGGTATTGTACGCATACGTCCATCTGAAACAGAGCAGGCACCCGCCTCTTCATGCGGCGGGTGCCTCGTTGGAAGCGTATGCGTGTCCTAAATCGCCTATCGCCCGCCATTACAAGGCTCAGCACGAGACACCCCATCTGGCTGCTTATGGCAGCCCTTGTGTTGTTGACCATCTATGGCTGGTTTGCGTGGACCTTCCGAGCCCAACATGCCGAAGAACGCCGCCTCGAAGCCCAACTCGCCCGCTACCAGGCTTTCGTCGCCGAAAATGCCCCGCGTCTCAACCAGATGGAGACGCTCCAACGCCAGGCCGAAGCCGCTGAACAACGCCTAAATGCCGCCCGTGCACGCCTGGCACGCGCCGATACCCCGCTCGACCTGGCGGCAACATTGCTCGACGTGGCACGTCGAAGCGCCGTTGAAATCGTCACGCTCGAAGAAGGGGATCGCGAAACCACTGAGGAAGGCATCATTCGCCAATCGTATTCGCTGGCGGTACGTGGCACGCTTGAGAACGTGCAGGCATTCCTCACCACCATCGAAGGCGACCTCTTCCCCACTGCACGCCTGCGCCAGGCCCGCCTTCGACGCGACGAGACAGATCCCAACATGTATACGCTCGAAGGCACGCTGGTATTGCTGACCGCCCCCACCACCGTAGAACGCACAGCCAGCGCTCCCCCCAGCACCGAGGAACGCGCCCAAACTCTGCGGCGTGAGTATGAACGCGCCATGACGCAGGGCGACTATGAACGTGCGATCAGCCTACTCATCCGCCTCTCTGTGCTCACGCCCAACGACCCCACGATCGACACCTTGCTCTACGACACCTATGTTGCCTATGGCGATGCCCTCCTGGCACAAGGCTACGCACTGCTGGCACAAGAGCAATACGAACAGGCGCTGAGCATCGATCCCGATGGGGAAGAAGCCGTGGCGGGGTTGCTGCGCGTCAACGAAGCCCTGGCCCAAACGCCCCAGCCCAACCAAACCAGTGTGGCGCTGCTTCCTACACCGCCAGCATCACCAACGGCCCTTGTGGTGGCAACGGCTACGCTCCCTCCGACTCAGCCACCACCGCCAACACATACGCCACGTCCTACCAATACACCGCAGCCCACGCGGACAAGCGCACCCGCCACGCACACCCCTTTGCCCACGCGCACCCCCACGCCCAGCATCACACCAACGCCCAATCCCTACCAGTTTGGCGCCACGACACCTTTCTACCTGCCAAACTGCGGCGTGACCATGATCAAGGGCTTCATCAAGGATGAAAACGGACAACCACTGAACGGCGTTACTGTGCGCGTCTGGTGGGATGGCGCCGGACCAGATCAGGTCTATTCATACCCGTCAGGCGTGGGCTATACCAACCAGCCGAATGGATATTGGGACGTCGTGCTCGCTCCCTATCCAAAAGAAGGACGCTGGTATGTCGCCGTGGTGGACCCCGAAACCGGTCGCGAACTTTCACCGCGCCTCACCGTCGAAACCGATGCGAAAGAGTGCCATCCCAATGGTACGGGCCGCCAGGTGGTGGTGATTGATTTCATTCGATTTGCGGGAACGTATGGCACGCCTGTCCCCACCAGTACACCCACCGTCTCCCCCACTGCGACGCGCACGCCGACCAACACACCCACCAACACCGCCACGCCGACCATCACGCCCACGCCAACGGCCACACCGACACCCACCGCCACACCGTTGGCCTATACCTGCTCGGGATGCCCCCTGCCCATTCCCGACGATATCACATCACCGCTTACAAGCATGGTCAACATTCCCGATGCCGTTCCCATCCGCGAAGTCAAGGTCTTTGTTTGGATCACGCATGACGACGTGTACGACCTGCGCGTGGAGCTCATTGCCCCGAATGGAAGCACCTACCTGCTCTACGCCGACCGCGACATAGGGGGCGGTCCCGATGAAATCCGCACGCGCTATACTGTCAGCGGTGGTTTACCCGCCACGGCCAACGGCACCTGGACATTGCGTGTCACCGACACCAAACCCGGGAAAACAGGCACACTTGAAAGCTGGAACGTCGAAATTTACCCGTAGGTGCACATGTTTTGGCGACGAACACGCCCAACCCTGCTCCTCGAAACGGATGCCGCCCGCCTCGTCGTCTTCCAGGGGGAGCGTGCCCTCCGTTGGGGCAGCATGCCCTTCCCCGAATGGACAACCACACCTGGCGAACCACTCCCCCCACTCGAACCCTTTGCCAACGCCCTGCGCACACTCTGGGCACACCACAACGCCCCCACGCGCAATGTGGTTGTCGCCAGCGCCTGGCTTCCCGCAGATACACGCCTCATCCAATGGACGCCCAACACTCCTCTCCCCTCCGAACCCGAACTGGCACAACGTTTCTGGCCAGGGCAGCAGATGCGTGTTGGGGCACATCTGATCACACGTCAGGGCACGCCCTATCTGTTCGCGTTGGCATCCCCCCAAAACCTGGTTGCCTTCATCGAAACAACGCTCGCCAACGCAGGGTTGCAGATCGCTGCACTTGAACCCAAACCTCTCGCGCTCATTCGCGGCATTGGCAATCCCCATTGCTTCGTCCTGGATGTCGGGCGTACCATGGCAACATTCACATTCGTGCAAGATGCCTTGCCACTTGTCTCTGCAACATGGCGACTCACGGCGCCTCTGCTACGCACACACGGCGCACGGCTCACACGCCTGGCAGAACAGATCCACACGATGCTGGAACGCGTAGCAACCACATACGGGCCGAACGCGCTCGCGTGTCCCACCTATGTCGTGGGCACGCTGGCAACCAGCCCCGAACTGCGCGACATGCTCACATCCGTCCTGGGGTTATCGGTCGCATCATTGCCAGCCCAAACACCTTTTCCTGCCAGCCTCCCCCCGCATCTCTACATCACCGCCATAGGGCTGGCACGCAAGCGCATTTGACAAAACACCCTACCCTCGCCTACAACCTGTGGCAAAGGTGAGCACAATCATGACAACCGAATTCCCAGACATCAATCTGACAAACGCAACATCACGCGCGAAACGCACGTGGCATTCCAGCCAATCGCCACGCACCATCTTGTGGGGCGTCATTCTTGTTGGTTTGGTACTGATTCTTCCTCTCGCCATCGTCAAAGTCTACAACGAGCGTCAATTGTCCCGCTTGCGAGAGGCCGTCGAAACCGAACGCGCCCGCATCGAGGAGACCGAATCCTTGCTGACCGAATACGAAACACTGGTCACCTCCATCCACACCACGCTCGAAAACGCCGTGCGGCTGGAACGCCTGGCCGATGCCGTCGAACGAGAAGGCGAGGCCTTCTCGAACGTGTTACAAGCCATCACCACAGCACTTCCACCGCGTGTCTCTCTGACATCTGTGGTCGAAACCGATGATGCCATCATCGTTCAGGGAGAAGCAGGCAGTGCCTCGCTCGCGCTCGAATTTGCACGTACACTGCAAACACAACCCTTCTGGAAACGTGTGCGCCTTGAAAAAATCGAAGAAAATGTCCCCGACGCCCCGCCGTCGTCTGTTGTGTTCCACATCCGATTGGAGAAATAATCACCGTGGATACATGCATCGTTTTTCTGTCAACGCATCCAGAAGACCATCTCACCGGGCGTGAAGCCGCACACCTGATGGAGATGCCATTTTACACCGTTACCACACCAGATGACATTAGCGAAACCGTCCCCACACTGGCACGCGGCCTGCTCTTTTACCTCTGGACCGACGCTGACACAACAACACTGACCGAACTTCGCACCCGTTTTCCGGGCTTCGGCCTGGTTGTGCTCGACCCCACCCCCTCGGTTACGCGCGCCCGCGCCGCCATGCGCCAGGGTGTCTTCGACTACCTTTCGCATCCCATCACACGTGACGAAGTAGTTGTGGCGCTGGAACGATGGCGGCAACATCTTGAAGTGCGCGAAGAGCGCGAACACCTTTCTGAAATTCTTTCACTCATGGAACTGGGGCGCACGATCACGAGCACACTCAATCCCCAACGCCTCTACGAGCAAACCATTACCATCGTTCAGCGCACGTTTTTCGCCGACACGGTCTCGCTCATGTTGCTAGAAGAACAACCCGATGGCCCCCACCTCATCATCGTGGCCCAACATGGCCTCCCCCCCGCTGCGACGGCCACAGAAGTCCCATTGCACGGCAGCATTGCAGGTGAGGTTGTGCGCAAGGGGCAACCGCTCATTTTGCTGGGGGGATTGAAAGGCACACCCTACGAGCACCTGGCCAGCGATACCATCGGGCGGATTGGCAGCGCTATGAGCGTACCGCTCAAAGTGCGCCGCCGCACACTAGGCGTCATCAACGTCAACCGTCGGTCAGGGCGCACTCCCTACACCGAACGCGATGCCCAGCTCTTGCATGTCTTTGCCGCCCAAATTGCCGTTGCCATTCAAAACGCCCGCCTTTACGAAAGTGTGCGCCAGGAACGCGACCGTATTCTGGAAGCGCAAGAAACCGTGCGCCGCGAACTCGCACGCGATTTACACGATGGGCTGACGCAATTACTTTCGGCCATCACGCTGAGTGCTGAAAACATCCGCCTTCTGGTCGAAAAAAGCGGCTTGCAGTCGGAGCGGCTGGACATCGAGATAGAATACCTGCGTACCACTGCACGCCAGGCGGTGCGCGAAGCCCGTACTCTGCTCTTTGGGCTACGTCCACTGATTCTCGAAACACGTGGTCTGATTGCTACACTCGACGAGTTTCTGCAACAGATGCAAATGGGCGATCAGGAAGTCACGTACCACTACATTGTCTCGCAGGCTGTGCCCCGCACGCTAAATCTGCCGCTTTCCACCGTGCGCGAACTCTTTGCCATCGTACAAGAAGCCGTCAACAACGCTCGCAAACATGCGCAGGCGCAAAACATTCGCGTTCATATCGATGTTCACGAGGGGAATAGACTCGACATCGTGGTCGAAGACGATGGGATCGGCTTCGATCTGGAAGCTGTGCGCTCACAATCAAATGAGCGATACAGTTTTGGGTTGCTGAACATGCAAGAACGTGCCGAACTCATCGATGCTCAGCTCCACATACAAAGCCATCCTGGGGAAGGGACGCGTGTCCACATTCAACTCTCCCTGCAAGACTATCAGCAACCAACACCTTCGTCGTGAGAGCCATGCGCCTTCTCATACGGTTCATCTCCTTGACTGTTGTCGGCTTCATCGGGCTGAGCGCCTGCACAACGCAGCGCCATGAACCGAGCGAGCCACTGTTGCTGGTGCCCACGCCACCCCCACTTTCCATTGGCGGGCATCAGGCCCCCCCTGCCGAAGCGGTTGCTACTCAACCGGCCACCACCCTGAACGACACCGCCCTGGCGGCCCGCTTGCGCACTCCGACACCACGCGCACACCCAACCGCCACACCCTACCCAGAGTATTACACGGTGCAGCCTGGCGATACATTGCTAGTGCTGGCAGACCGTTTCAATACCTCTGTCGAAGAATTGATGCGCCTCAACAATCTCAGCAACCCGCACGAAATCTACGCCGGGCAGGTTTTGCAACTGCCGTACAAAATCGTCACCGCGTATGCGCCACCAGCACAAATTCTGCCCGACAGCGAAGTGGTGTATGGCCCCACGTACAAGGCCTTCGACCTCGCGGCCGAAGTGCGGCGCTACAATGGTTATCTGGCGGGGTATCAGGAGTGGGTCGAAGGGCGTTTGCTCAGTGGAAGCACCATTTTGCAACAGGTGGCCGAAGATTACAGCATTGGCCCGCGTGTTTTGCTGGCACTGCTTGAATTTCAAAGTGGGTGGCTCACCACGCCCACACCCGAGAACCGCGATTTTCCTTTTGGCTTGCGCGACCCCGCTCGCAGCGGGTTGTATCTGCAAGCCTCGTGGGCTGCCAACCGTTTGAACCAGGGCTACTACGGGCAATTGGTGGGACGTGATGCAGTGTTGCAGTTTTCCACAGGGGAACGCATGCGCTACGACCCTGCCACCAACCCTGGCACAGCCGCCGTGACCAATGTGCTGGCACGTACCACCACACCCGACAAATTTCCGCTCATGCTGGGGGCGTTCCAACAAGTGTATATCCGTCTGTTTGGCGACCCCTGGCAATACGACGTGCCAATTCTCCCGCCAGGCGTAACGCAACCTGCATTCCGCCTGCCCTGGCGTGACGGCGAAGTCTGGCATTTTACGGGGGGGCCACATGGCGGCTGGGGCGATTTCAGCGCGTGGGCTTCGCTCGACTTTCTGCCGCCTGATGTGTACAGTTGTTGGCCCTCGCAGTACCCGACCATTGCGGTGGCAGCAGGCACTGTGGTACGCAGTCGCGATGGGCAGGTCATTCTCGACCTGGATGGCGATGGCTACCACGGGACGGGGTGGAGCGTGCTCTACATGCACATGACCGAAGCAGGACGTGTGACAGTGGGAATGCGTTTGCAGAAAGGTGATCCCGTCGGCTATCCCTCCTGTGAGGGGGGCATTGCCGAGGCTGCCCATCTGCACATTGCCCGAAAATACAACGGACAGTGGATCGAAGCAGACAGCGATATTCCGTTTGTGCTGTCGGGCTGGCGGGCAGTGGCTGCTCCCCGCGCCTATGATGGTTGGCTCGTGCGCGGTGAAGAGATGCGTGAAGCATGTGCCTGCCGTAATGAGAAAAACGCCATCACTGGCGAGTAAATCAGCTACGACGCCGGCGGCTGCTGATGTTCCTGCTGCCATGCACGCGCCAGGCGTTCAAGCAAAGCCGCCTCTTCCGCTTCGCTTTGCACCTCACCATCGAGCAGGGCGTTGCGCACCTGCGCCAGAAGTTGCGCGTAGTGGGGGCCAGGCGGTAAGCCCATCTCGCGCAGGCGGCTTCCGCTGATGCGCGGGCGCACATGCCGCCATTCATGCAGGTACCGGTGCAGGCGCTCACGCACCCGTGGCTCATCCAGTAAGTGCCATGCCACACGGAGCACACGCTCATCGGTGGTATGTGCTTCGATAACATGAACAGCCTGGCTGGCGCGTTCGGCCGCTGCAAGCGCAGCGGCCTGGGCTTTCACCCCCCACAATGCCTGCAATTTGCGAATATCACGCCCCGCGAGGCTCAACCGCGTGGCAATACGTTCCACATTTTCCCACGGGAGCGACCACAACCATGCCGCTAGCAATGCCCAAAAGTCCGTTATCCCTGCTTCACGCAGACGGCGCATGCGCTCCGCTGCCGCATCGTCGAACGTGAGAGCGGGGTCGATGGCTTGCAAAGCGCCCAAGGCATGCAAACGCGCCAGCATCTGCTCGGCGCGTTCTTCTTGCAAGATGAGCGCCAATTCGTGGCGCAAACGGTCGCCACTGACACGCCCCAACAATTCGAGTGAATCGCGGATGAGTTCCAGGGTGCGTGGTTCGATTTCAAATCCAAGGCGTTGTTCGAAACGCACTGCCCGCAAAATGCGTGTGGGATCTTCGACAAGGCTCAGGTTATGTAAAACACGAATGCGTTTTTCGCGCAGGTCGCGCACGCCCCCATAGAAGTCGAGCAGTTGCCCGTAACGCGATTCGTCCAGCGCGATGGCGAGTGTGTTGATGGTGAAATCGCGGCGGTGCAGGTCGAGCTTGATGTTGCTTTCTTCCACGGTGGGAAGCGCGGTTGGCTCTTCGTAGAACTCCGTGCGTGCCGTCACCAGGTCGAGGTGAGGCGGCAAGGTAGGGTCGCCAATGAGCGACGATGCAGGCCGTTCACCTTCGCGCAAAATCCATTTGGCCGTGCCAAATCGTTTGTGCGCCACCACACGCCCGCCGTATTTTTCCGCCAACCGATGCGCCAGCCGTATCGCATCGCCTTCGACAACTAGATCGAGGTCTTTGAGTGGTTGTCCAAGCAACAAATCACGCACGAAGCCGCCGACGAAGTAGAGTGAGTAGCCCATCTGGTTGGCTTCGCGGGCGATGGCACGCACCAGCTGTAAAATCGCAGAAGGGATAGCCTCTTCGAGGCGGCGGGCAATCTCCTCGCGCGAGTAAGGCTGTTCTTCGGAGCGCTGCCAGAGTTTGAGCAAGTCGGTACGGGTGACGATCCCGACGATACGCCCGTTTTCGAGAACAGGCACTTGCCCCACGTTGTATTCCGTCATGATGCGCTGCACACGTTCCACGCTCTCATCGGGCGCGACGAAGATGGGCCCTTTGTGCATAACAGCAGACACAGGTTGTTTGCCCATGTGGTGATGCAATGCACGGTCCACATCGCGGCGGGTGAGCACACCAACAACCAGCCCTGATGCATCCACGACGGGGAAGCCTTCATGCCCCCACCGCACCATTTGCTCATGGGCTTCGCGGATGGTGGTATTGGGGTGAATGGTGCGGATGCGCCCACGGCTCATGATGTCACGGACGCGGTACGCTGGTTCGACAAAATCTGGCAGAAGGGTACGCAAGCGTTCGACCACATCTTCGAGCGATTGGTTGTCCACGAATGCGGCTGCGGCGCGAGCATGCCCCCCACCGCCAAATTGCGCCATGATGCGCCCAACGTGGATGTCGTCGGTGGTACTGCGTGCCACAATCTGCACATGGTCGCCCATCTTCACCACCACGAAGAGGGCAGCAGGGTCGTGCAGTTCACGAATGAAGTGCGAGAGGGTAGAGACTTCATCCACATACTCGTCGAACGCAGTGGCGGCAATGACGACAGTGTAGCCGTTGATCTCGAACGATTCGATATTTTGGAGCAACTGGCGGTAGAGTCGGCGCTGACTTTCGGTGAGAGGATGATCGAGAAAATTGCGCACCACGTCGAGATTGGCACCCTGTTCCAGCAACCAGGCAGCAGCACGCAAATCAAGCGGTGTGGTGCCAGCATAGGTGAGCGCCCCTGTGTCTTCGTAAATACCGAGCAAGAGCAGGGTGGCTTCGACGGGCGTCAGCGCGATGCGTCGTTCGGCAATTTTTTGCACCAAGAGCGTGGTGCATGCCCCTGTGAGTTGCCCTTCGAAGTGCCAGTCGGGCGGAAAATCGGCGCGTTTTTCGTGATGGTCGATGACACGCACGCTGCGCAGTGTTTCGCGGCGCACCCCTTTGATGCTGGGCAAGGTTTGCGTTTCAACCAGGATGACGTTGACAAAGCGCGTGTTGGGGGGCAATTCGTCGATGCGTTTGAAGGGGAGCACGTCGCGGTGCAGGGCCAGGAAGTCCTGCACGTTCTTGTTGACGCGGCGTGGCAGGATGGGCACGTAGGACGGGTAGAGTTTGTGTGCCCCAAGTTGTGAGGCAATGGCGTCGAAGTCGGTATGTTCGTGTGTCAGAATGGCGTCGAGTTCCATGGCGTATTCGTCGAGTCTGGTTGATTAGCCAAGGCGCACCAGCAAGCGTTGGATCAGCGCCCACAGGCGGTCCAGCAGGGTATCCGGTGATGCCCCATACAGGATAGCATAGGCCAGGTTCCTGGTATCGGGATAGGGGGTCTGCAAGCGAATGGACTCGATCAGGGCGTCAGGGCGTGGCTGGAATGTAGCCAGTCGGTACAACGCACGGGTACGCACGTTTGGGTGAGAAGCATTTTGCGCCAATGTTGCCAACACGGGCAGGGCTGATGCTTTCTGGCTGAGCGCGAGCAAGCGTTCGGCAGCCACGAGCGCAAAAGCCGCATTGGGCGCACGGGCAATGAGTTGTTCCAGCGCGGTGGTGGCATGTTCGGGCGGCAGTGTTGCCAGCAGGTTGAAGAGCCGCCAGCGGTGCACGGATGGCGTATCGGGAGCGAGCAGCGTTTCGAGCAAGACCTGTGCGGCAATAGGGGCACTGTCGTGCAAGGTTTGCAAGGCGGCGGTGTATTCGCTGGGCGGTGCATCGGTAGCAATCAGGCCACGAATGAGCAAGGGCAATGGCAGCGAGGCAGGGCGTTCGACCATGAGGAAGTGATGTGCCATGTGGCGCACGGTGGGTGTCGCGCCTGCGCGGGCAATACGTTCCAGTGCTTCGGCCATGAGCGCACGCGCATCTTCGTGGGTGCGGTAGGCAGCAATGATGGTACTGGTAGCGGCTTCGTTCTGTTCGGGTGCCATGGTGGCATCGGTGGCGATCGCCACAAGCACATTGGCGGCCTGTTCGGTTTCGCCAAGCGTGATCAGATGGGCGGCCAGCCGACGTTGTTCGTTGGGGTCGTCTGAAAGGGCCAACACGGTTTCAGTGAGACGCACCACCATATCGTGGGTCGTTTCTTTTTCGAGGGCATCACGCAGCAACGGCAAAGCGGGCTTGCCCACTTCGTGCAGGGTGCTAAGCGCCCACAGCCGCCAACGGCGGTCACGTGCGTGGCGCAACAAATCACCCAACAGTTGCATGGCGTCTTCGGTCGCGCCAACGTCGAGCAGCGTGCGAGCGGCCTGCTGGCGCACGATGTCGGGCATGGCTGGGTCGCTCAGGGGTTCAGCCGCCAGACGACGCACGGCAGGTTGAACGGCTTCGCGCATGAGCCGCTCGGCTTCTTGGGGCGTCAGCAGAGGCAGCACCATTTGGGCAGCAGCTGGCGCGAGTTGGCTTTGCCTGCGCGCCAGTTCGAGCAGGAAGCGACGGGCTTCCTGGCTATGCTCTTCGGTCTGGCTGGTGAGCAGGGTTTGGGCGGCGAGGAAACGCACTTTTTCGTGGGGGGAGTGCCGCAAAGCCCGCAAGAGCGCGAGTTGGGCGGCTTGCATGTCAATGGTGCGCAATTCGATGGCCGCACGTTCCGCTTTGAGCGGATCGGTGCCGATGGCCTGGTCTGCCAACCAGCGCATCACAGCGAGCCGCACGAAGGGATCTTCGCTGGTGTGGACAAGCGAGCGCAAATGTTGGTACGAGACCAGGTTGAAACTCATCAGCGTGTCGATGGCGGCGCGAGCAATGGCGGCATCTTCGTGGTGGGTGAGTTCTTCGAGCCGCACGCGGGCCGTTTCGGGGTCGCCAGCGGCGGCAATGTGGGCAGCCAGCACGATTTGGCGGCGCGGGTCGCGCTCGGCGGTGTCGAGCCGCCAGAGGACGGGCAGAGCGGCTGGCCCCAACGCGGTAAGCGCATTGAGGGCGGCCTGGGCAACCGTTGGGGCGCTGGTATGGTAGGTTGCCAGGCGGCCATAGGCTTCGGCGGCACCTTCCAGATCACCAATCTTGACGAGCACACGGGCGGCATGCAGGCGCGATGAAAGCGTGGCACTTTCGTCGAGCGCCTTCTGGCGATAGATGCGGCGGCGTGCTTCGGCCGGAATCTCGGCGGGAGGCGGTGCGCCACCGGATTCAGGCATCAACACTACCGATGGCGACACGGGTGGTGTGGCCGATCGAGGCTCATCGGCCGGTGGCGTGGCTGGGGGAACGGGGTCGTCCACTGGGGAGGCGGTACGCAACACCTGTTGGACGCGCTGTTCGAGTGCCGCTAGGAACGGCGTCAGGTCGTCGCCGTAGCGGAGAACATCCCCCGTGATGTCGGCAGGCAGGTGAGCTTCCTCGGCAGCAATGAGAATAGCAGGCACGTCGGGTGGGGCTTGCCGAACGAAGCGCATGCCCCGTTCCGTGCCCACGTCGGCAATGAGCAAGGCCGTGTTTTCAGGCAGCGTTTCTCCCCCCATGCGCAGATGCAGCTGGTGCGCATCGAGCAGTGGCTGTAAGCGGACGGCGAGCGCCTCATAACGCCGGTGTGGTGGTGCGGCGAAAAAGGCGACGGCCACGGCGGCCTCGTCTGCATCGGCGCTTGCAGGGGCCACCTCGGTGGGAGGCTCATCGGCCTCATCAGCAGGGACATCCGATGCTGGCAGCGGTTCGGCTTGCACATGCAAGCCGTATTCTTCGAGGCGGGTCAGCAATTCGGCTTCGAACTCGGCCAGGTCAACATGACGGGACTGTTCGTAGGGCGTCAAGGCAATGAGACACTGGGTACGATGGGTTGCCTGCACAGCCAGCATGGCGATGGGATCGTGCGCCTCACCAACAAAGACGTCCCACGCGGGTGTTTCACCCTGGCTCAGGCGCGTGAGCCGAAAATGAGGTGCATCCGCCATGACCAGTGGAATGGCACGCGCCACCAAATGCGCATTGGCATCGGTTGTGTAGGTTCGTGTGGTTGAGAGCGTCATGGCACGCTCCTTTCCGTAGCGCCCTTCATCTCTGCTTCCAAAGATACCACATGAGTGTGCCTGTGACGAGTACCGCGCCGACCAGTTGCCAGATGGACGTCAGGCGTTCGCCAAGCAAGAATGCGGCCAGCACCAGCACAACGACCATTCGCCACGGTAACATGCTACTGACAGTGGTGGCCCCGATACGCCGAAGCGCGGTGATTTGCAACACATTGGCTCCAAAGATGACCAACCCAGCAAAGGCGCCAAAGACCAGCCAGTCGGTCGTGGTGAGCGCCAACCAGCGCGTCCAATCTTCATGCAACAGGAGGCTGGCAGGCGCAGAAATCGCCAGGACCGTCACAAGTTGCGCCAGAAACACCTGTTCGCCGCTGAGATTGTGCGCCACACTTTGCCGCACAATCAGCATGTAGAGCGCCAGCGTGAACGTGCTGAATGCTGCCAGCCCCAACCCCAACCAATCCTGCCGTGTGAGCGGCTTGATGACGCCCTGCTGCTCGATCGAACCGCTCAGCATGAGCACAGCGCCCAACGTCGCCAGCACCATGGCACGCCCAGTCGCCGGCGGCACAGGTTCATCGAATGCCAGGCGATTCAACAGGGTCACCACGAATGGCGTCATCAGCGTGATGAGTTGCACGTAGATAGCAAGCGTGTAGCGTGCTGCCAGCAGGTTGGTGATCGACCGCGCCGCCACCACAACTGCAATCACCACCAAAAAACGCGAAAACCGCGGCAGCGGCCGTCGGCGCAGAGCCCGCCATGCGAGCATCAGCCCCAGCGAACACCCCATGCCGACTACAAGCAGCGACATGCTCGGCAAGCCGCTAACGGTTTGCAGATAGCGTGCCAGAACAGGATACGCGCCCCAGCTGGTGTGAGAAACCAGCGCGACTAGCATCCAGGCGACCAGGGTACGTGTTGCCAGTGCGGACTGGCGGTTGTGCTGTGTTGGTTCGATGGATGTATGCATCGCTCCCACCATGTTCAAGTATGTTGTGCGAGTGTGATAGGCCTATGATTTCAGCGAATGGCTATGATGAAAAAATGCGCATGAGCGGGCGATGCGCGCATTATGAATGAGGAGACATCAGCACCCAAATACGGTTGCTCCCGCCAATTTGCAAAACGAGTTCGTTGCCTGTATCCGTCCGGTAGCAAGTGTAGGGGGACACTATCGAAAAAAACAAACCACCATCTGGTCGGCCAACCTGCTCGATCCATGGAAGAGACACACCTTGCATCTGCTTTCGTCCGAATGGCCTGAGCAATGTAGGCTTGTCTCGAACGTTGGGCCGAGAAGCGCGATGCCCCCCTACCTGTCCGAATAGGTGGGCGCTTCGCGAGTTCATTGGGCAAGCCACATTCGTGGCTGAGGCATGGAAACCATTTGCCCTGTTGGCATGGTTTCCCGTCATTCAGATGGGGAAAGCCATCGTCGAAAGCAATAGCGTGGGGCGCATGACCACCAGCACCTGAAACGTTTTGTTTCCAAATGTTTGCTTGCGTGCACCGAACACAGTACAATCTTGCACCACATCATTTAGCAAAGGTGCTCACTCCCTGCGAGTGGGCTTTTTTTGTAGGGCAGCATGATGACACCAAACAAACGCGCTGCTGAGCGTCTGGAACGCTTACAATCCATCCTCGAAACGCTGGTTGAATTCGAAGAGACCTTCGAATTCGAAGAAGCGTGGGAACGCATCATCCGCGACGCCGTGCAACTCATGGGCGCACGTCGTGGGACCCTCTTCCTGGTCGACCGCAACTGCGATTTGCTCCTGCCGCGTGTCTGGTATGGTGAACCCTGGACAGGGCAGGGGCGCCCACGCGGCTATCAACGAGGCGAAGGCATCGCAGGGCGTGTCTGGTTGACGGGGAACCCCATCAACTGCCCGGATGTCCGCCACGACTCCCGCTTTCGCCGTTCCCACGACCCCCGCTGGGCGGAGTTGCGCTCGCTGCTCTGCGTGCCCATCCGCGCCCGTGAGCGCGTGATTGGCGTGATTGCGGTTGATAGCACCGAAGAAAACGCCTTCCGCGAAGAAGACGAACGCCTGCTCACCACACTGGCACGCCACGTCGCCAGCGCGTTCGAGACCGCCAAACTCTACCAGGGGCTTGCCGATCTGCGCGATGTCGGCGAGCGGCTCAACAAAATGGGGCCCCGCACCGAATATGCCGACACCCTGCGTGCGATCGCCGAAAAAGCGGTGCAAGTGGTAGCGGCAGGTGCATCCAGCGCGGGGGAAGCCGCTGCGGTCATCTACCGCTACGACGACACACGGGGCGAATTCGACCGCCATTCGCGCGTTGCCGCAGGCTGGCGTGAATTCGATGGCGCACTCGACGACTATCCTCGCAAAGGGGGCCTGGGCGAACGCGCTATTTTGCTTCGACGCCGTGTGCTCTCCTACGAGCAACCCGACTTCGTCATCAATCCAGCACAGCAACAGCAAGGGGCAGCCGCTGTCGTCGCCTATCCGCTCATCGCTGCCGACCGCGTACTAGGTGTGCTGTACGTCACTCTGCGCGACGAACGACGATTCACCCACCACGAACTCATGTTGCTGGACAACTTCGTCAATCAGGCGGCGCTGGCACTCTACCACACCGAGCAAATCGGCGACGTCAGCCGAGAACTGGCACGCAAAGTCTACGAGCTCGAACAGCTGCGCCGTGCCGACGCACTCATCAGCCAGCGCCCCCATCTGGATGAAGCCCTGGCCGAAATCCTGCGCATCGCTGTGGACACCACCCGCGCCGAATACGGCTCGTTCCGCCTCTACGATCGCAACGATGGGCGACTCTACCTGGCAGCAACAGCAGGGCTGCTCGCCGACCAGGTAGTGCGCACGTCCATCACGTTGGAAGAAACCAGCGTGATTGGGCAAGCCGTGCAACAACGACGCCCTATTCGCGTGAACGATGTCCACGCGCCCAAATGGCAGGGGCTCTATCGCCCGCTTGCCGCCAACATTCCCATCCGCTCCGAGATGGCCATTCCGTTGTTCAATGCGGGTGGTGGCCTGGAAGGGGTGCTCAACCTCGAAAGCACGCATCCCAACGCCTTCGACGAAGAAGATGAACGTCTGCTCTCTGCGCTGGCAACGCAAGCCGTCATTGCCATTCAGGAATTCAAACTGATTGATACCATGGCCGAACTGACCGAAGCCACGCTGACGCACACCAAAGCCAGCCTGTTCGAACTGGCCATTCGGCGTGCCTGCGAACTCATCAATGCCCCCTACGGCGCCATCTGGCGGCTGGAACAACGCAACGACGGGCGCGTGTTGGTGCTGCAAGCCGCCAGCACGGGGCAGCGGCGTGGCGAAACCATTCCCCTGGAAGCCAGCCTGACGGGCAAAGCCATCTTGCAACGCGCGCCAATGACAGTGGAAGATGTGCAAGAACATACCGCCTTCCGCAATGTCGAACTGGCACGACGGCATGGCTGGCGCTCGGCGCTGATTGTGCCCCTGCTGGCACGCAACGGCGACCCCATTGGGGCTTTCAGCATCTACACAACCGAGCGGCGTACATTTGGCGACTGGGAAAAACGCCTGTTGACGGTGCTGGCCAACCATGCCGCAATCGCCATCCGCGACGCCGAGATTCTGGAAACCCTGCGCGAAGCACGCGAACGACAAGCGGTGGCGGAAACATTTGCCGCCGTCGGCGATGTCGCTGCCAATCTGCTGCATCGCCTGAACAATCTGGTGGGCACCATCCCCGTGCGTGTTCAAAGCATCGAAGCCAAATGCGCCCCCGAAATCGAGGGCAACGAGTATCTCACCAAAAACCTGGCCGCCATTGCCACCAGCGCCCGCGATGCCATGCGCACCGTACGCGATACACTGCGACACCTGCGTCCCATCGAAATTGCACCTGTCGCCGTGAGTGATGCCCTGCTGGATGCACTGCGCGAAGTGCACATCCCACCCGAAGTCTCCCTCTCGATCGAGCAGGTCGAAACGTTGCCCCCTGTGCGGGCAGGACGCCCCCAATTGGCGCTGGTGTTCATCAACCTCATCGAAAACGCTATCGAAGCCATGCAGGGGCGTGGGCATATCACCATTCGCGCCCATCGTAGCCATCATGAAGTCGTCATTCACGTCAGCGACAATGGGCCAGGCATTCCCGACCATCTGCTGCCGCACATTTTCGAACTCAACGTATCCAGCGGTGGGGACCGTAAATTGGGCTTTGGCTTGTGGTGGGTACGCGCCCTGCTGCAACGGCTGAACGGGCACATCGATGTGCTGAGCGAAGAAGGCCACGGGACGACGTTCATCATTCGACTACCGATTTGGGAACATGAAGACGAGGAGGCAGAAAAATGATCTGGCACGCTCTCATCGTGGAAGATGACCCCGCGTGGCGCGAGTTGTTGGGGGAAATGCTGGAAGATTTGGGCGCCCGCATCACCACCGCCGATTCCTACGAAAGCGCCATGGCCGCCATTCAACGCGGGCCATACGACCTGGCGCTCCTCGACCTCTCGCTCGAAAGCGAAAACCACGAGAACCGTGACGGCATGCGTGTGCTGGCACGCTTCCGCGAGCAATGGCCTGATGCTCCTGCCGTGCTCATCACAGGCTACGGCACAGTGGATGTGGCCGTCCAGGCGCTTACCACCTACGGCGCACGCGATTTCATCCGCAAAGAAGCCTTCGACCGACGGCGTTTCCTCGAAACGGTGCGCCGCGTGGTCAACACGCGCCCCTCTACGCCACTGGTGGCATCACATCCCCCCTCACGCGCCACGCCCACCACCGAAGATACACCCTCGGCAGTGGGCGGGCGTGTACTGGTGGTGGAAGACAATCCCGCCTGGCAAAGCATCTTTCAGGAACTTTTCGAGGATTTGGGGTGCCAGGTCTTCATCACCGTCAGCTATGCCGAAGCCCGCGGCTGGCTCCAACGTGAACGGTTCGACCTGATCGTCACCGACCTGAAACTGGTGAGCAGTGTTTCTCCTTGGGAAAACCGCGACGGCTTTCACATGCTGCGTGTCGCCCGTGAGAAGAACGTGCCAGCAATCGTGGTCAGTGGGCTCGCAACACCCGAAGAAATCGACCGCGCGTTCGAGGAGTTTGGCGTGTTTGGCTTCTTCGACAAAGAAGGTCTGCAACGCGACTCGTTCTTGCAGTTGGCACGCACCGCTCTGCAACAAAGTCAACAACAGCCCACCGCACGTTCCTCTCAGGGTCCGAGCCCGCTGGATGCGCTCACCGAACGCCAGTTGGAAGTGTTGCGCTTGTTGGCGCAGGGCAAAACCAACAAAGAGATTGCCGCCGAACTCATTGTCACGACGAACACGGTCAAGAAACACGTGCTGGCAATTTTCGACAAATTGGGGGTCAATTCACGGGCGGCAGCCGTGGCCGTGGCCTTGCAACATGGCCTGGATGTTGAGACGGATACACCAAACGAAGCGTGAACAACGACGAAAAACTCGCGAAAAAAGAGAAGCGGCGCACTGGGCATGTGCGCCGCTGTTTCATGCTGAACGCCATTCTACTTCACACAACGCCTCACTTTGTGGTATAGTCGTACCACCCACACGACACGTGCATTGCGGAGGTGCGTTGCCATGTCACAACTCGATTTGGACCCGCGTTCTGGGGCTGGCTCGTTGGTAGATACCGCCCAACGCATTCCCCTCTGGCTTGTTCTGCTGCTGATTCTGAGTGGTGCGGCCATCATCACTGTTGCCTCATCCGAAAATTACAGCGAAATCGTTGGTTTCATCTCGCAGGGCTTGCAATTCACCATCATCCTCTCGGTTTTGGGATACCTGTTCGCCCTTCTTTTGGGGTTGATTGTGGGGTTGGGGCGTCTTTCGACGAACCCCGTTCTCTACGCACTGGCCACGCTCTATGTCGAAATTTTCCGCGGCGTGCCCATTCTGGTGGTGATTTTTTACGTCGCGTTTGTGGTCAGCCCCAAGGTCGGCTTGCGTTCGGACATGGCACGTGCCATCGTCGCGCTGGGGCTGGTGTATGGTGCATACCTGGCAGAGGTGTACCGCGCAGGCATTCAAGCCATCCCCAAAGGCCAACGCGAGGCAGCCGCTGCGCTGGGGCTTTCGGGCGTGCAAACCATGCGCTACATCATTTTGCCGCAAGCCATGCGCATCATTTTGCCGCCGCTGGGCAATGATTTCATCGCCATTCTCAAAGATTCGTCGCTGGCGAGCGTGCTCGGCGTGGTGGAATTGACACACATGACGCGCCGTTATGTGTCACGCACGTTCGACACCTTCGGCGGCTGGACGATTGCCGCTTTGCTCTATCTGAGCATGACACTGGTGCTCTCGATGGCGGTGCGGGCCCTGGAACATTACAGCGAGCCGACAGGACACCACAAATAAACGGCATACACTCGAATTGAGGGAACCCTGTGTCTGAACAGGCAACAAGCTCGAAATGGGCGTGGAAAATCGGAAGCATCCACGGCATCCCACTGCGTGTTCACGCCACGTTTCCACTTGTCTTGGTCTGGGCAGCGTGGGAATGGGGGCGCGGTGGTTCGTTCGTCTCTGCGCTGTATGGCGTCGGATTGGTGCTTGCATTGTTCGTGTGCGTCGTTCTGCACGAATTGGGGCATGCATTCGTCGCCCGCTGGCGGGGCATTGTGGTGGAAGAAGTCTTGTTGCTTCCCCTCGGGGGGCTGGCACAGTTTCGCACACCACTCGACAACCCACGCGATGAATGGTTGATTGCTGCGGCTGGTCCGCTCGTCAACCTGGTGCTCATCGGCATGCTGTTGCCCACCGCGGCGCTGTCGCTTTTTTCGCTCACACGCTTTGGCCTGCTCGAAGCACTCACCACGCCTGGCTGGCAAAGTCTGACATTCTACTTGCTCATTGCCAATGCCTTGCTGGCAGGGTTCAATCTGCTGCCCATCTTCCCGATGGACGGCGGGCGTCTGTTGCGCGCCACCCTCGCCTTTGGGCTGAATTACGAACGCGCCACGCGCATCGCTGTGCGATTGGGGCAAGTTGCTGCCGCCCTCATGGCAGTGTACGGCTTTTTCATGAATATCTGGGTTCTGGTGATTGGCGTCTTTCTCTTCTTCACCGCCGAGCAAGAAATGCGCCGCCTCTCGCAGCGCCACCTGCTCGACGCGGTGCGCGTACGCAACCACATGACGCACCAGGGGCTGACCTTCCCCCCTTCGACGCCTGTACGTGGGGCCTATCTGGTCGCCCGCACAAGCCTGCAATCCGTCTGGCCTGTGGTAGAAGATGGGCGCCTATTGGGGTTGGTCAGCCGCACAGCCATCGAGAAAGCTGCCAACTCGGTACAGACGCTGGCGGACATCATGCAAACGGCCTACCCCGTGCTCTCGCCAAACGATACGCTCTACCGTGCCCAGACGGTGTTGGCAGAATCCAAAAGCGAAGCGGCCGCCGTAATCGAAAACGGGGTGTTCGTGGGCATTCTCTCCATACACGACCTCATCCACACCCTACGCCAGTTGGAAGAAAGCACCACTTGACTCATTCGACAACGACCTGCCCCAACAGCACCTGTTCACCCCCTGCATCCAGCAGCAGCGTGTACGTCCCTGGCAACACCCCTGGCATGAAAACCACCTGTGGGTCGCGCACGACATCCCCACGCCGCCACGCTCTCAGTGGAAAACGCCCTTCGGTGGGCACCCACGCCCACGCCCCCACTTCACGCCCTGCTGCATCCAACAGGCGCAACGTGAACGTCGGCGCATTGGGGGCATCGCGCTCCGCCTGCCAGAAGAGCACCACGAGCAACGGCTCACCTGAATGCAAGGGCGTTTCGGGGGCATGGTCGAACCCCAGTTTGTTGAAGCGCCAGCCCAGCAGTGTCAGGTCGCCAAGGCGCACTCGGGCTTCGGTCTGGCGGTCGAGCGCGTCGGGGTCGGGGGGAACAGCAGGGCGTTCTACCTGCACCGTCGTCAGGTCGAGCGCGTCAGCACCATTGGGCAAGCGCAGGCGTTCGCCCGTTGTCATATCGTAGAGCCCCACAATGAGCCGATACGTTCCTGGTGGCGTGCCTGGAAAGATCGGAACCCCAAGCCGCCCGCGGTAGCGTTTACCTGGTTGCCATTCAGTGGTTGGTGTTGGGGTTGGCGGTGCGTCCCGCTGACCGACGATATGGTTGCCACCATCCAGCACCTGCGCAAACACCACATAGGTGCGGTCGAGCGTGGTCGCCGCCGACCATTCGAGTTCGACGCGCAACACATCCCCCGACGGCAAACGCATCGGCGCCACAGCAGCACGTTCCAACACCATCTGATTGCCGAACACGGCCCCCACCGGGCGCAATTGGTCGCTCAAATCGCCAAACTCGTACACCACGAGCCGCACATCGCCATACCAGCGGTCGCTGGCTTTGAACGCATGATCGTTCAGCCAGCGCTCGACTAGCCCCGTTGGATCTTGTTGTTGTTGCCCCCACAAGATGGCATAGAGCCGCCTATATGTGCGTGCGAGGGTTTCCAACGTCTGCACAAGGCGTTCTTCATCGCGCACATCGGTGCCATAGATGGGATACCGCGGCAGAGCACCGCGATAGTAGTATTCGAAGACTTCGATTTGGCCGCCGCCCAACAGTAGAATCGCATCGTTGGAACTGGCCGTCGCTTCGATGGTGCGTGCAATCCCACGGTAATCGTCGCGCCAGTAGCGAGGATTGCGCCATTCGTTGCGCAACGGGGCGACCGCGGCTGCTGTGAGAAAGAGAAGCACCGCCGTCATCATCCCCCAACGAGCCATGCGCGGAAGGCGCTCGGTGATGGTTTGCACTCCAAGCCCAAGCAGCAGATGAAACCCAGGTGTGGATTGCAAGAGGAATTTGGGGTTGTAGAAGGGGCGATCGAGCGCAGACAAGATGACCATGAGCATCGGCGGGACGAGCCACCAGGCAAACGCGGCTACGCCCCAGCGTCCCACGCGCCATGCGCCCCACAGCCCTAGCCCCACCAGCGCCAGAAAGCCCCACACCCAAGGCGACCATGTGGGCGGTACGCTTTCGCCCAGGCTGAAAACGCGCACCAGTTCGCGCACTAGGAAGCCGACACCAAACGATTCGCTGATGGCGGGCCAGTTGAGCAACGTGGTGCGGCTATACCAGAGCCAGGGGAGATAGCAGAGCACCAATCCCACCTGCGCCATTACCCAAGGCCATGCTCGTCTGGTGCGCCGTTTGCGCCACCAAAACAGCGCCCAGACCAGATTTTGCGTGGCGATGATCGCGACACCGAAGTATTGGGTATAGGCGAGCGCAAGTGCTGCTAGCCACCAAAGCGCAAGGCGCCGTTTGGTGGGGCGACGCCACCAAGCACTGAACGCCCACCAAGCCAGTACCCCCAGCAGCGTCACGAGGGCGTACATGCGCACTTCTTGCGCGTAGTGGATGGCAAAAGGGGAAACTGCCGCCGCCACGCCCGCCACCAGCGCTGCCTGTTCACCAAACCAGGTGCGCCCCAGCCGCATGACGACGGCCACAGTCAGTGTCCCGTAGAAGACACTCAGCAGACGAAGCGCCACCACCGAAAATCCTGCCGCCTGCACCCAAAGATGCAATGTCCAGTAGTAGAGGGGCGGGTGAATGTCGCGCGCGGTATGCTGGGCAATGGCGATGAAGCCACGCCGTGCCATACCAATGCTGTTGCCTTCATCGTTCCAGAGGCTTTGGATCTCCAGCCCGTAGGCACGCAACGCAAAGGCGAGCAGTACCAGCAAGGCTCCCCCCCACAAAAAGCGTGTGGCGTCCTGGCGAGTGGGTCTCTTCGGCATGGGGAGTCTGCTCCGTGTCAGACAGTGATGCGTTCGATATCAGCCCCCAACGCACGCAGGCGTTCATCCAGGCGACTGTATCCACGCTGAATTTGTTGAATGTTGTAGATGGTGCTCTCGCCTTCGGCGCACAAGGCGGCAATCACCAGCGCCATGCCCGCGCGAATATCGGGACTGGTCAGTTCCTGCCCATAGAGTTTCGAGGGGCCAACCACGACAGCACGGTGCGGGTCGCACAGGACGATCCGCGCCCCCATGCTAATCAACTTGTCCACCCAGAAGAGCCGCCCCTCGAACATCCACTCGTGAATCAGCACAGTTCCGCGTGCCTGTGTCGCCAGCACCAGCGCAATGCTCGTCAGGTCGGCGGGGAAGCCAGGCCAGAGCTGATCTTTGATTTCGGGGATGGCACCGTGCAATGCATCTTGCACTTCCAAGGTTTGCCCCGCAGGCACAATGATGTCGTTGCCATCCACATCCCAACGGATACCCAGCCGCTCATAGACGATGCGTGTCATGCGGTGGTGTTCGTTGGGGTAGGCGTCCTTGATCCGCAATTCACCCCCCGTCACCGCCGCCAGCCCGATGAAACTCCCGACTTCGATGTAGTCGGATTCGATACGCTCGCGCGTCCCCCCCAAGGGCAAACCACCTTCGATCACCAGCGTACTCGACCCAATGCCCTCGATATGCCCACCCATGGCGTTGATCATGCGGCAGAGCTGTTGCACATGTGGCTCGGCGGCAGCATTCCGAATGATGGTTGTTCCCTGTGCCGCGGTTGCTGCCATGACGACGTTTTCGGTGCCGGTCACACTTGCTTCGGGCAAGAAGATGTCCGCGCCATACAACCCGTGGGGAGCCGTGAGGACGTAGCGGTCGGGCAACACTTCGACTTCGACACCCAGTTGCTCGAACGCGTAGATGTGCGTATCGAGCGGGCGGCGTCCAATGCGGTCGCCACCAGGACGGGGCAGCGTCGCACGCCCCTCACGAGCAAGCAGAGGCCCTGCCAGCAAGAAAGAGGCGCGAATCTGGCGACAGAGTGCGGGGTCGGGGCGGGTGCTGGTCAACGTTTCGGCACGAAGACGCCAGACACCGTCGGCTTCTTCCACAACGGAAGCCCCCAGGTGCTCCACCAGCGCCAGCATCACCTGCACGTCGCGAATGTCGGGCACGTTTTCGAGCACGATCTCCTGGTCGGTAAGCACGGTTGCCGCAATCATCGGCAAGGCGGCATTCTTGTTGCCCTGCGGCACAAACGTCCCCTGAATGGGGTTGCCGCCTCGAATGCGGTAGGCTTCCATAGTGTGCACTCCTGGCTGAATGACTTTCGCGGGAATATCGAACATCTATCCAATCACCTCGACAAAATGGATCACCACACCACCTTTTTCATAGCGCTTGATTTCTCCCAGTTGCAAGGCGCGCGCGTCGGGGCTGGTGGTGATGTTGCGCTGCACCCAGAACCCAACGGGACGCGCCAGGAAGAGCGCCGCCAGCGCCGCCATGATGGCACGTGGCACGCGGTCGGTAATACGTTCTTTTTCGTGCCAGGGCGCGGATGCGGCAAACGAGGAAAGCCCAGCTAGCACACCTGTCACCGCGATGTTGGTGCCACAATTGGGGTGAATGGCGAGTTCGGCTTCGCCCCGTTGCAAGCGTGCAAGAGCATCCTCGGCGGCACGACGCACTGCCTCGGTTTCGACATTGCCATAGAGCCAGAAACCATGTGCGGTGGAACGCCCCACCATACGCAGATTGGGGATACGCATGCTCAGCAACGTGATGGTAGCATGTTCGAGCGCATGCACGCGCCGCACTTTGCCGACCACTGGTGCATCGAGCACCTTGCCAAGTATCTGTCGCATAAGCCTGCTCCTTCATCCCATTCATACCAACACACGCATGGCGTCCCACCCAGGGGACGCCATGCAATCAGCAAGCCTACATGATAGTCGATTTTAGAATGGGCGCATCTCTTCGGGGATAGACGCCCAGTCTTCAAGAAACCGTTGTAAGCCAATGTCGGTCAGCGGGTGCTTCATGATTTGCTGCAACACCTTGAACGGCATCGTAGCGATATCCGCGCCCAACATGGCGGCTTGCACCACGTGCATGGGGTGGCGGATACTGGCCGCAAGCACCTGCGTTTCGAAGCCGTAGGTCTGCTTGATATGCACCAACTGCTCGATGAGCGCCATCCCGTTCTGCCCAGCATCATCCAGCCGCCCGATGAAGGGGCTGACGTAGTACGCCCCCGCCTTCATCGCCAGCAAGCCCTGCGTCGCGTTGAAGACGAGCGTCATGTTGACGCGAATGCCTTCTTCGGCGAGTGTACGTGTGGCGGCCAGCCCATTCGGCGTGCAGGGGATTTTGGCGACGATGTTGGGCGCCCACGATGTCACCAAGCGCGCTTCCTCGATCATGCCTTCCACATCGGTACTGACCGTTTCGGCGCTGACGGTGCCACGGTCGCCGATGATTTCGCTAATCGCGCGGATGTTTTCCTCGAAGGCACGCCCTGCACGGGCAGCCAGCGTTGGGTTGGTCGTGACGCCATCCAGAATTCCCCATTCGGCGGCCTGACGGATTTCATCCAGCACGGCAGTGTCGAGAAAAATTTGCATGGCTCCTCCTTCCAGAGCGTTCCGATTTACCATTTGCCATTGCGATAGTCACGTGCATGCCGAATATAGGCCTCGGCAGCCTGTTTCAGGTAAGCCTTCTTGCGTTCGTCGAGTGGCCCCACCACACGGGCCGGCACGCCCAGCACCAGTGTGCCAGGGGGGACGTGCATGCCAGGCGGCACCAGTGCGCCCGCACCCACCATCGCCCCCGTGCCAATATGTGCCCCATCCAACACGGTGGCACGAATGGCAATCAAGGCCCCATCTTCGACCGTGGCACCGTGTACCACCGCACCATGCCCAATGGTCACCTCGTTGCCGATGTGGACGGGAAAGCCTTTGGAAACGTGAACGATGACCCCATCCTGCACGTTGGTGCGTTCGCCGATGCGGACCACATCCACGTCGCCACGAATCACCACACCAAACCAGATACTGCTTTCGGCACCAATTTCGACATCGCCTCGAATGACTGCCCCTTCGGCAACGAAGACCGACGGATGAATACGTGGCTCGATCTGCGGCATGGCGATTTACCCCCGCTTCGCTTCGCGCAGCAACACATAGAGCAGTGTGCGCACAGGAACGCCGGTTGCGCCATAGGGGGTCAGCGGCGGCTTGGGATTGCGGTCGCCCTGCACGGTGGCGCTTCCGGCAATGTCCAGATGCGCCCACGGATACGCCCCATCCACAAAACGGCGCAGGAAGAGCGCAGCGGTAATCGCTCCCCCAGCGCGAATGCCCACGTTCTTCACATCGGCGATCTTGCTGTCCAGGTACGCATCATAGGCATCCCACAAGGGCATGCGCCACGTGGGCTCGCCCGCATCGCGGGCAGCGGTTTCGATCGCGGCTGCCAGGTCGTCGTCGGTGGCGAAGAGCGCGTTGAGGTCGTAGCCCAGGGCAATCATTTTCGCGCCGGTCAGCGTGGCAATGTCGATCGTGTAGCGCGGGTTGTAGCGCTTCGCGTATTCGAGTGCGTCGGCCATGATGAGCCGCCCTTCTGCGTCTGTGTTGCCAATTTCGATGGTCTTGCCGCTCAGCGACGTGAGCACGTCGCTTGGGCGATAGGAATGGCCAGACACCATGTTCTCGGTGGCGGGAATCAGGCCGACAACGGGCAATGGTATGTCGAGTTCGGCCAGAGTGGTGAAGACGCCCAACACAGCCGCGCCCCCCGCCATGTCGCTCTTCATGTCTGCCATGCCAGCGCCTGGTTTCAGGTTGTAGCCGCCTGTGTCGAACGTGACGGCTTTGCCCACCAGTACAACCGGGGGGGTGTCGGGGAATTCATCCAGGCGGTGTTCGAGCACGATGAAGTAGGGTGGTGTGTCGGAGCCCATGGCAACGCCCAGGAACGCGCCCATGCCCAATTCGGCGGCGGCTTCGCGGTCGAGCACGCGGGTGATGATGTGTGCGCACGCTGTGTCCAAGTCTTGGGCGACCTGTGCCAGCCGCCCCGGTGTGGCGATGTTGGGTGGTTCGTCTACAAGTGTTCGCGCCAAATTGACACCACGTCCAATCGCCAGCCCCACGGCCAGCCCACGATCGGCCTCTTCGCGCTCTTCTTCGCGCGTCAGCACCAGCGCAGCGCTGATTTCGCCTTCTTCTTCAGCGGGTTTGCGCAACTCACGGAACGACCAGTTCCCAATCACCAACCCTTCGGCAACGACCTGTGCCCGTTCAGCCGCACCATCACCATCCACGAGGTCCAATGCCAGCGTGGTGGCGAGTGTGCCTCCGCCCAGCGCACGCGCTTTGCGAATACCGAGTGCGGCGGCGTTGCGCACGGCATCGCGTGTGCGTGCCTTCCCCAGCGGCGCCAGGAGAATGCGGCGATAGGGCACCTTGCCGTGCGGGTTCAATACCGCCACGTCCTGCCCCGTTGGTTTGAATTCGCGCGTTTCGAGCGCATCCGTCAGCAAGCCCCCCACGGCTTCATCGAGGTCGGTGGGGGGTGTTTCATCTTCTGCCAGCCCGATGAGCAGAAAATCGGCATCAGTCTGGCGCGGGTCGCTCGTGGCAATCCGCAGTTCCATAAAGCCCTCCTCTTCTCTTTGCTTCTTTCTCCTGGTATGCCAACGTGAAAGCGACATCGGGGAGCCGCACGCCCACAATCAGACGAGGGCCGACCGGTCTGGCCCTTTTGCCAGATACCAGGTTTGCGTCTGCGGGTCGTACACCAGTTCCCACAGGCGATTGGGCGGCGTCATCACCATGATATGCTGGCGCCCCAACGCATCCGTCTGCCGACGCCCCACATCGCCCACCACATGCCGCTGACCATGCACCTCGAAGGCCAAGGGGCGCAAGAGACCACCAGGGGCCATTTCGGCTTCGACACGGATCGGCATCCATTCGTTCGACATGATCTCCCTCACTTCATGGGCAATCGAATCGAGCGC
Source organism: Ardenticatena sp. (assembly GCA_015487975.1). Lineage (GTDB taxonomy): Bacteria > Chloroflexota > Anaerolineae > Ardenticatenales > Ardenticatenaceae > Ardenticatena. The sequence continues at coordinate 18,314 of WFOS01000072.1, read as the reverse complement.
AGCCAGCGCCGAGGCAAGTTTGTTGGCCGAGCGGTCCCCCGTCTGCCAGACGAAGCGACGCACGATGGTGTGCGTCGGCGTACTCACGCCGATATAGACCAGCCCCACAGGCTTTTCGGGTGTGCCCCCTTCCGGCCCGGCGATGCCGGTGATACCAACACCAATCGTACTCTGGAAGCGGGCCCGCACACCTTCGGCCATTTCACGCGCGGTTGGCTCGCTCACCGCGCCATGTTCGGCAAGCGTCGCCTCACGGACACCCAGCAACGCCATCTTGGCGGCATTGCTGTATGAGACCACACCGCCCAGAAAATAGTCGGATGAGCCCGGGACTTCGGTTATGAGATGCGCCAACAGCCCCCCCGTACACGATTCGGCGGTTGCCAGTGTCGCATTGGCCAGCCGCAACAGGTGTCCCACATGGGCGGCATGTTCGTACATGGCAGGCTCCTCTCATTGCGGGTTTGTCGTCGGCTCGATTATACTGTGAGGCAAGGGCGGGGCAAGGCATATCTATGAGAGAAGTCTTTTGACCATTTGGCGGTATGCATTGACCAGCCCCCGACACGCCAAAACAGAAACTTGCAAGGAGTGGGGGGCGCAGATGGAATCTTTCCAGCGGAGTATGACCATTGTAGCCCGTGTGCTATTTGTGTACGTCTGGATGACATTGCTGGCCGTGGCTGTCAAGGTCCTCACGCCATTTTGGGATGGAAGTACCTGGAACGAGATCCTCGTTACCATCCCACTCGGTGCAACAGTGGCATGGTACCTGTATCGATTTTTCGTTCGCACGATCTCGGCATGGCTGGAACAACACCGTCAGAAGTCGTGAGGAAGCATGCGACCAGAACGTGCACGCACATACCGAACGGAAGGCATCATCCTCAATCGGCGTGATTGGGGCGAAGCCGACCGCCTCATCACCCTTTTGACCCCCGAACATGGCAAACTGCGCGTGGTCGCAATCGGGGCACGCAAGCCCACCACCCGCAAAAGCGGCCACCTGGAACTTTTTACGCGCGGTCTGTTCGTGCTGGCACGTGGCCGCACCTTCGACAAACTCACCCAAGCACAAACACTCGACTATTTCACGAATATTCGGCATGACCTGACGCGCATCGGGCAAGCGGGCGTGCTTTGCGAACTTGTCGATCGCTTTCTGGAAGAGGCCGACGCGGCGCCCGCGGTGTACGATTTACTGCACAACGCCTTGCTCGCCCTGGACAGCGGCGACAATGGCGATGTGGTGCTCTTTCATTTTCAGATGCAGTTGTTCGACCTGGTGGGGTATCGCCCGGTGTTGCACCAGTGCGTGGTGTGCGAAGACCCATTGGAGCCGGTAGCGCAATTCATCAGCGTGGCACTCGGAGGCGTCGTCTGCCCCACCTGCTACCAGCGATTGCATGCCGACGAAGGTCCCCTTGCCAAACAGATCGTGCGCACCCTCTCGCTGAATGCTCTCAAAGTGTTGCGCTTTTTGCAAACCGCGCCTTGGCCACGCATACGCCGCTTGCGCTTGCCTGCCGAAGTACGGGAAGAAGTCCGCACGCTGCTCGACCTTTGGGCGACACACCACTTGGAACGTGGGTTGCGGTCGGGGCGTTTTTTGCGGGAAATCGAAGCATCATACAAGAAAGAAAAAAAGCCCTGACAGGCAGAGACGCCTGCCAGGGCAGAGACAGCCTCAGGCGCTACGCAAGGTCGCGCCAATCTCGTCAGCCAGGGCATGCACGATGCGTTGGCGAATGGCGGCGGCGGCTTCGTCGGTCAAGGTTTCGTCCGCCTGGTAGGTCAGGCGATACGCCAGGCTCTTCTTGCCTTCGGGCAAGGGCGCGCCCTGATAGACATCGAAGAGATACACGTTCGCCAATACGTCTCCCCCAGCCGCACGAATCACCCGCTCGACCTCAGCGGCGGGCGTGGTTTCATCCACAATGACGGCAATATCTTCGATGACGGCGGGCACACGCGGCACCGCGCGAATACGGTAGCTGTCGGGCACAGCAGCCAGCACAGGATGCAGGTCGAATTCCGCCAGCGCGACACGCTGAGCAGGCAAATCGTTGGCCTCGCGTACCAACGGGTGCATTTCGCCAACGTAGCCAATGCGTTCACCATCGAGCAGGATGGCGGCGGTGCGCCCGGGCTGCAAGGTGGAGTGCTCGGCTGGCTCGAACGCAATGCGATCGGCAATGTGCAGGTGCGTAAAGAGTTCGTCGAGGACGCCTTTGATCGCGAAGTAATCAGCCAACGCGGGTGTGGGATTCAGCCAGGTTGGCGGTTCGACTGGCCCCGTCATGGCAATCCCCACGCGCAGCACTTCATCAGGTAGGCGTTCCCCATCGCGGCGATGGTAGACAAACCCCACCTCGAAAAGCGCAACACGGTCATGGTGATGGATGTTGCGTTGCAAGGCTTCCACAAGGCTCACCAACAACGTGCGGCGCATGACACGTCGTTCACGCGATGAAGGGTTGAGCAACGCCACATACGCCTCATCCGGCAGTACTTCTCCATCCAGCCGCAAGCGTCCCTCGGCTTCGGGCGTCGTGAGAGCATAGCTGATGATTTCCTGCAAGCCTGCCCCAACCAGCAGATCGCGCGTGCGCTCGGTGAGCAGATGCTCGCGATAGGGGCGCAGTGGGGGTAACTCATCAGCGAGCAGCGTGCTGGGCAGGCGGTCGAGTCCGTAGATACGCACCAGCTCTTCGGCCAGGTCGGCCTGCCCTTCGATGTCCATGCGGTGATCGGGCACCGTCACACGCAAACGTCGCTCATCGAGTGGTTCGACGGTGAATTCGAGCCGCTGCAAAATGTCGCGTGCCTCTTCGGCGCTGAATTCGATGCCCAATAAACGAGCGATGAAGTCCAGATCCATCTCGATCACGACAGTGGGGGGCGGTGCAGGATAGTTGTCCACCATCCCCTCGGCGATGGTTCCGCCGGCGAGCTGATGCATGAGCAGGGCAGCGCGGCGGTTACCAATTTCCGCCAGCGATGGGTGCACCCCACGACTGAACCGCTTGGCAGCTTCGGAGAAGATGTTGTGGGAGACCATCGAGCGCCGAATGCTGAGGAAGTTCCACGAGGCGGCTTCCAGCAGCACGTTGCGCGTTTCCGCGCTGACTTCGGTTTCGGCGCCCCCCATAATCCCTGCGATGCTGAGGATGCCAGCCGTATCGGTGACGAGAATATCGTTGGGCGTCAAGCGGCGCTCTACATCGTCGAGGGTCACCAATGTTTCGCCTTCGCGCGCCTGGCGCATGATGATGCGCGGTGTTTCGCGCCCGGTGCGGCGAGCCCGTTCGACAAGTTTGTCGTAGTCGAAGGCGTGCAAGGGTTCGCCCGTTTCAAGCATGACGTAGTTGGTGATGTCCACGATGTTGTTGATGGGGCGCATGCCACAAAGGATGAGGCGGCGCTGCATCCAGAAGGGCGATGGCTTGACTTCGACGTTGGTAATGAGCGACGCCGTGAAGCGCGGGCACTTGTCGGGGTCTTCGATGACGATTTCGACTTTGCCCTCGATGGGGTCACCAAGGGCTTCGCGCGGCCAGTCAGTCGTGGGGGAACGCAATGGGCGTTTGTAAAGCGCAGACACTTCACGAGCAACCCCCCAGATGCTCATGCAGCGAGCGATATTGGGCAAAATGGCAATTTCGAGTACGGTATCGCCCAAATAGTCGCGTAGCGGCATCCCCACTGGGGCGTCATCGGGCAATTCCAGAATGCCTTCGTGTTCATCACTCAGCCCCAATTCGCGTTCGCTGAGTACCATCCCCTCAGAACGAATACCACGCAGCTTGGCGCGTTTGAGTTTGATTTTTTCACGCGCTTCGCTGTATCCATTGATGACGATGGCCCCAACGGTTGCGAACGCCACTTTCATCCCTGGGCGCACATTCGGCGCTCCTGTCACGACAGTCAGTGGTTCACCCGTGCCATATTCGACGGTGGCAAGCACCAGTCGGTCGGCATTGGGGTGCTTTTCGACGTGCAACACTTCACCGACGCGGATGCGTTCGGGGTCCCACCAGTCGCCAATGTGCTCGATCTCTTCGACTTCAAGCCCCGCCAACGTGAGGCGTTCGGCCAGTTCTTCCACAGGAATATCGTCCACTTGTACGAATTCATTGAGCCACGAAAGTGGTACGCGCATAGGACGCTCCTTTTTCCTGCCGTTTTAGAATTGTTCCAGGAAACGCAAATCGTTCTGCCAGAAGTAACGAATATCCTCGATGCCGTATTTCAACATGGTGATACGTGCCGGGCCCATACCGAACGCATAGCCGGTGTAGCGTTCGGGGTCGTAGCCGCCATTGCGCAACACGGTGGGATGCACCATGCCGCACCCCATGATTTCGAGCCAGCCGGTGCCTTTGCAAAGGCGGCAGCCTTCGCCACCACAGAGCAGGCAATCCATGTCCACTTCGGCGCTCGGTTCGGTGAAGGGGAAGTAGCTCGCACGGAAGCGCAGGCGTCGTTCGGGGCCGAAAAGCCGCCGCACGAAGTATTCGATCGTGCCTTTGAGGTCGGCCATGGTGATATGATGCCCAATCGCCAGTCCTTCCACCTGCTGGAATTGAATATCCGAGCGCGGGGTGATTTGTTCGTGGCGATAGACCATCCCCGGCAGCATGATACGAACGGGTGGTGGGGTGTCGGGGTTCATGGCAGCAAATTCACGCATGGCATGGATTTGCCCCGGCGACGTATGGGTACGCAACAGCACGTCGTTTTCGTCTGCGCTGCGTTCGATGTAGAAGGTATCCTGCATTTCACGCGCCGGATGGTGGGGGGGGATGTTGAGCAGCTGGAAGTTGTATTCGTCGAGTTCCACTTCGCGCGAAGCGTAGACCTGGAAACCGAGGTCGGCGAAGATGCGCTCGATCTCACGCATGACTTGCGTGCTGGGGTGCAAACGCCCCAAAGGTGGGCGACGCCCCGGCAGGGTGATATCCACGGCATCGGCGGCCAAGTGTGCGGCCAGTTCTGCCTGGCGCACGGTTTCGGCACGCTCGGCATAGGCTTTCTCGAGCATCGTTTTGATTTCGTTGGCCAAGCGTCCCACAATGGGGCGCTCTTCGGGCGAGAGTTTGCCCATGCCGCGCAGCACGTGAGAAAGTTTGCCTTTTTTCCCAAGGTAGGTGCTCCGCCATGCCGCTAAAGCCTCGGATGACTGCGCATCTGTCAACGCCTGCAATGCCTCTTCGCGCAATGCCTGCAATTCTTGCTGCATGCTTTCCTCCTTTGGTTCATCGACCATCCATCCTCCATGAAGGCGCATACAAAAACGCTCGCCCCGTGAAGGGACGAGCGTCTGCTCGCGGTACCACCCTTCTTGCCTGTCGAAACAGGCCACTCACCCCCAACAGCGCCAGCCGCGCGATTGGGTGCTCCGATAACGGGGAGCCACCGGAGCCTGCTACTGGGCAGCTGCTGCCGTTCACAGGTCGGCTCGGGAGGGAACGTTGCACCGGCACGACACGAAGGCTTCCAGTCACGACCTTCGCTCCCTGGGACGTGCGCTGATGGCGCAACTCGTCTCCGTCATTGCCTTTGAGAGTGCTCGCTTGTGTGATGAAGTATACGGGAAGCGGAGGGGGTGTCAATGTGAGAGGAGAATGGGGAATGGGGAATGGAGATTGGGGATTTGGGAATGGAGTTGGTGGGTGTGCTACAATAAAGTAAAGTGCCAAAGTGGTGTGCGAACCTGTGGAGGGAGTGCGATGGCACGAAAAACGAAAGTCGCGAATGAGACACTGGCGGTATATCTCGATCGGATGACGCGCGTTGGGGACCTGTGGCATCCCGAGGGCAAGCGCATCCGCTGCGTGGCGTGTGGACATCGCTGCCTGATTGGTGAAGGCTTGCGTGGTGTCTGCAAAGTGCGTTTCAACAAAGATGGGCAACTCTATGTCCCATGGGGGTATGTTGCGGCGTTGCAATGCGACCCGACGGAGAAAAAGCCCTTCTTCCACATGCTCCCTGGCAGCAAAGCCCTGACGTTTGGCATGTTAGGGTGTGACTACAAATGCCCTTACTGCCAAAATTGGCTCACGAGCCAAACCTTGCGCGATGAAGCGGCTGGGGTATTGCCGCAACCGATTACACCCGAACAGATGCAACGCCTGGCGCATGAGTGTGGGGCGCGGGTGATGGCATCGAGCTACAACGAACCGCTCATCACGGCCGAATGGGCCGTGGCCAACTTCAAACTCGCCAAGGCGGATGGTTTGCGCACGGCGTTCATTTCCAATGGCAATGCCACGCGCGAAGCCTTGGAATACATTCACCCGTGGACAGACGCTTACAAAGTCGATTTGAAGAGCATGAACGACCGCAACTACCGCATTTTGGGCGGTAAGTTGCAGCATGTACTCGATACCATCAAGATGGTGTACGAGATGGGCTTCTGGATCGAGGTCGTCACACTCGTGGTGCCAGGGTTCAACGATAGCGAAGAAGAACTACGCGAGGCAGCACGGTACATTGCGTCCGTCTCGCCGGACATTCCCTGGCACGTCACCGCGTTCCATCAGGATTACAAGATGACCGACAAGCGCAACACCACCGTGCGCGACCTCATTCGCGCGGCAGAGATTGGACGCGAAGAAGGCCTACACTTTGTGTACGCTGGCAACCTGCCTGGCATGGTGGGTGATTGGGAGCACACTAAATGCCCCGACTGCAACGCCATGCTCATTCGTCGCTATGGGTTTCTGGTGCTTGAAAATCGTCTTACCCCCGAGGGCAAATGCCCTGATTGTGGGCGGCAGATTCCCGGAATCTGGTCGTAACGAAACGGCGCGACGCACATCACACATGCGTCGCACTGTTCACCGTCGCACCGCAGGCTGATTTGGGCTGGTGATGACCCAAAACGTGGTGGGAGGTGGGAAGAGACGAGACGGAGCGTGGAAAAGGCAAGCCAGAGGCGCCCCAGGTCCCGAAGAGGGTGTATTGTGGCACACCTACCGGGCAGCCTGAGCCTGGTGGGGCCATCACCGCTTCCAGCCAGTTCCTCTGGAACGCCGCCTTCCTAGGAGGAGCGACGCACCTGGCAGGTGCGTCGCTCCTCGAAGTACCATCAGGCATGCGTACCTCTCGAGGTTAGGCGGGGTGCGTTTGTATCCCTTGCGCACCCCTTCCACTCGCCGTGCAGAGGGCTTTTCGAACGGTACCGGGTCGATCGCCACCACCAGTACGTTCGCTACGCTGACGCCGTCGGTCTGGAAACAGACGGGTGAATGAACGCCAACATGCTCTCAGCGCGTCCTGTGTGGCTTGTGCCACGTTTTCGCTTGTTTGCAGCGATCTGGGGAATCACCAGATTTGGGCAATTGCCAGAGACTTCAAGATATCATACACTAGATACGTCAACGTGCCCCAATGTCCAACTTGGCAATCCAACAACCAACCATACATCTTTGCCGTAAAGACACACGTGCCCATTGTCTCCAATCGAATTGACGAACATAGGAGGTTTGCCATGAACCGCGTCGATATCGAACAGTCGTTGCGCTTTGTCTTCGATGATGAGTCGTGGATTGTCAAGATCCTTATCGGTGGCGTCGTGAACTTTCTCGCAAGTATGCTGATCATTCCCTTCCCACTCGTGTACGGCTACATGCTCGATACGTTGAAAAATGTAAAAAACGATGTAGAGAAGCCGTTACCTGAATGGGACGATTTTGGCGGGCTGTTCATGCGTGGATTGGTTCTGGCAATTGGGGGCTTCGTTTATACACTTCCAATCGTGTTCTTCGTCTGTTGCTTCTTCCTACTTGTTCTTGCTACCAGCGACAATGGCGGCTCTGACGCCGTGGGGTTCTTCCTGTTGTGTATGTTCTTCTTGATGGCTATGTATGGGCTGGCACTTGGGTTCTGGTTCCCCGCGGTGATGGTGCGTTTTGCCGAAGCCGGCACATTCAGCAGTATGTTCGAGTTTGGACGCATCTGGCGCATCATCTCCGCCAACATGGGGCAATACCTGTTCATCGTCATTGCAAGTATTGGTGTGAATATTGTGGCTTCTCTTGTGGGCGCTATTGCCCTTGGCATTTTGCTGCCGTTTACATCTTTCTGGGCGCTTCTTGTATCGGCACACCTGCTCGGCCAATATGCCCGCTTGATTGCGCCCTCAGCACCCGATACGCCGCTGGCAATGAACGATATGTAAAGAATTCGTCATGCAGCAAACGGAGTGGCGTGCATGCCGCTCCGTTTGTTCCTTGTGTGCTCGCTGTGATGGGAGGATGGCGTGGATTTCGCACAGGCTTTGCTCACTGGGTTTGGGATCTCGTCTGCTGCTGGTCTAAATGCGTACATTCCTCTGCTGCTGACGGGGTTGATAGCACGCTACACGTCACTGGTCGAACTGCGCGAACCATACACACTTCTCGAACATCCGGCGGTTTTGCTGACCTTGGGCATCTTACTCGTCATCGAAATGGGAGCAGACAAAATCGCCTTTCTTGATTCGCTCAACGATCTCGTCAACACCATCGTGCGCCCATCGGCGGGAGCGATGCTGTTTGCAGCGACAAACGGCGCTGCCGAGATGGACACACGTCTGGCGCTTGTGTTGGGGGTGCTGGCTGCCGGTTCTGTTCATGCTGCCAAGAGCAGCGTTCGCCCAGTCGTCACCGCAGTGAGCGGCGGATGTGCGAATCCACTGGTCAGTCTATTGGAAGATGTCGTGGCATTCGTCCTCGTTTTGTTGGCAATTTTTGCACCACTGCTGATCGCCTTCTGGATGGGGATCACACTCATCTGGCTGATACGCTGGCGACGACAACGCGAATACGAACACATTGGAGCATTTTAGATCACCCCCAAACACGCAATCAAAAGCCGCCCACGAGAATGTGGGCGGCTTTCTCATGTGAGACTACCAGACCGGGAGGATCGGCGTCTCAATCATTCGTTTTGAGGATGAGCGGCAGATAGAGACGACGTGTCTGATAGAGGCCTGCATCCCACATGCGCTGTTCGTCGTTGGAGAGCACGGTGAAGACGGACGTAAAGCCCCCGGCGTCGATGTCGCTATCGAGCGTATCGACCACCTTATCTCGCGGGCTGGCGTACCAACCGGCAGGGATGTGCACTTGCAAGTAGTACGAGCCTGGCAAGACATTCGTGAACGTGTAGTAGCCACTGATGTCGGTCGTGGTCGTCATCACAGCGGTTTCACTGCTCGCAGCGTATAGCGTGACGACGATCTCCGCCATCCCTTGCTCATTCGCATCTTGGATGCCATCCACATCGCTATCGTGCCAAACTCGGTCACCGATGATCGCTGTTGTGTAGAGCCCAAAATGCTTATCGGTCGCCTGCCCGTTGCTGAGAAGCGAAACGGTGTAGTATGGCGGATCGATAGGCACGCTCTGGTTCCACGTCAGGCGCATCAAGCTCGGATGGCGATAGATGGCATATGTCCCTGGTGTGAGTGTCAATGTGTACACCCCATCGTTCGCTGTTGTGAACGACGGTTCGCCCGGATCGAGCACGCCATTGGCATTGGTATCGGCGAAGATTGTTTCCCCAGCCAGGCCAGGTTCATTGGCGTCTTTCGTGCCATCGGCATCGAGATCGTGGAAGACAACACCAGTGACAGTCGCTTTACGATAGAAGCCCACGCTCCACGTATCTGTGGTAACCCCTGATGTCAACGTGAAGGAGATGGTGCGGCCAGTGATGGGATCGGCGTCGCTATCACGCCGCTCGTCAGTGCCTTGATCTTGCAGAGTGAAGAAGTATCCCGCCGGTTTGTCGAATTGCAGTAGGTACGTTCCTGGTGCCACCGTGAACGTGTATTGCCCGCTGCTATTCGTCCGTGTAATCGCATACACCCCGCCACCCGGTGAGGCGAGTGTCACGGTCACGCCAGCCAACAATGGTTCACTGGTTGGCTCTCCACTGTCGAGAATGCCGTTGTAAATGATGTCCTCCCACGCCAGGCCGCTGATCGTCACCAAACGCGCATTCCCAAAGGGTGCATAGGCGCTCTGCCCGGCCGTCACCGTCACCACCTGCGGCTGGTTGTCCCCAGGCTCCGTCTGTGTCCAGCCCGGCCGAATCTCCTCCGTCACCGTGTAGACCCCAGGGATCACGTTCGTGAAGGTGTAGTACCCGCTCGCATTCGTCGTCGTCCACGGTTCTCCTGTGTCGATGTCCCCATTCCCATTCATATCCAGCCACACCGTCCACCCGGCCACACCCGGTTCGCCTGGATCGATGTCCCCGTTCCCATTCACGTCTTCGTACTTCCGACCTGTTATCGCCCCCAATTGCTGGTTCCCAAAGTCCAGTCCCGTCACCACCTGCCCAGCCGAAACCGTCACCACGAATTCGCCCGTTTCCGGTACCACGTACCGCCATCCCGTCGGCACCACTTCCCGTATCGTGTACGTCCCCGGATAGACCGTGAAGGTGTACGCCCCACTCGCCGTCGTCCCGCTCACCATATCAGCCGCCGAAAGCTGCCCGTCACCATCAAGATCCAGATAGATCGTCCAATCTTCCATTGGCGGCTCGTTTTGATCCCACACCCCGTCGCCATCCAAATCGTGGAACTTGTGCCCCGCCAATGTCGCCGGCCGCGGAACGTACCCCGCAAACCACGTCGTCGCTTGCTGCCCTGAACTCAACGTGAACGTCACCGTCCGTCCCGTCGCCGGGTCGACATCGCTGTCGATCGTGTCGCTCAAATTGTTGTTCGCATCCTGGATCGTGAAATCGTACCCCGCCGGTTTGTCGAATTGCAGCAGGTACGTCCCCGGTGCCGCCGTGAACGTGTACTGCCCACTGCTATTCGTCTGTGTGATCGCATACACCCCACCGCCCGGCGACGCCAAGGTCACCGTGATACCCGCCAGCGTCCGCTCGTTCCGTGGCTCGCTCAACGGTTCGTACAACCCATCTCTGTCGAAGTCCTCCCACGCCAGGCCGCTGATCGTCACCAAACGCGCATTCCCAAAGGGCGCATAGGCGCTCTGCCCGGCCGTCACCGTCACCACCTGCGGCTGGTTGTCCCCAGGCTCCGTCTGTGTCCAGCCCGGCCGAATTTCCTCCGTCACCGTGTAGACCCCAGGGACCACGTTCGTGAAGGTGTAGTACCCGCTCGCATTCGTCGTCGTCCACGGTTCCCCAGTGTCGATGTCCCCATTCCCATTCATATCCAGCCACACCGTCCACCCGGCCACACCCGGTTCGCCTGGATCGATGTCCCCGTTCCCATTCACGTCTTCGTACTTCCGACCTGTTATCGCCCCCAATTGCTGGTTCCCAAAGTTGAGGTTCCGCACGATCTGTCCTGGAACGGCTTGAACGACATAACTACCGCTGACCGGAGTGGTCTGTTTCCACCCAGGGGCGAGCACTTCTCGAATCGTATACGTGCCCGACGCCGGCAACGTCAGGGTATATGCCCCATTCGAGAGCGTATTGCTCATCGGTTCGTTGAGATCGTGAAGACCATTGTTGTTGCTATCGATGTAAATCGACCAATCGACAAGCGGCGGCTCGTTTTGATCCCACACCCCGTCGCCATCCAAATCGTGGAATTTGTAGCCCGTTGCGAGGGCTGGCTGATTGAGCACATAGCCGGCATCGTTCGTATCTTTCAGCTGGCCTGACAACAAGGTAACCGTCAGCACACCATTTCGATCGACATCGCTATCGAGGTCATCACTGGTCGCGTCCTGTAACGTGAAGACGTATCCAGCTTGCTGTGTGAAGGTGATGATGTAGGTTCCTGGTGTAAGATTGGCAAATGTGTAGACACCCGTTGCACTGGTCTGCGTTGTCGAAAGGACACCGCTACTGGTCCCGAGTGTCACCGTGATACCCGAGACGACTGGTTCACCCGTTTCATGCACACCGTCCCCATCGGTATCCTGCCAGGCGCGCCCGGCGAGCGTTCCACGCCGATAGAGCCCGCCATCCCATTGCCAGTTGTACTGTTGTGTGATAGAGAATGAATCCGTGCGAGCAATGACGTAGGGAGGCTGGCTCCAAAAATCGCTATCGAGTCTATCGTCGTTCCCCTGATTCTCCGACACAGGATAATATCCGGATGGAACATCGAACTCCAAGTAGAAGGTTTCACCGATGTCGGGCGGCGGCGAAATGGTGAAGGAGTAATACCCGTTGGCGTTCGTCGTCGTTGTCATTTCAGGAGTCAATCCCAATCCACGGTAGAGGTAAACCGTTACGTTGGCAACACCATATTCGCCACCATTTTGGATTCCGTTGCCATTCGCATCTTCCCAGATCAAATCACCGACAACGGCATCGCCATCCAGCCATCGCGAGATGTTGATGGCGCTTTTGCCCCCTGCTGTGGTAAACGTGCCACCTACATAGACCGCGTAATCGTATGTCGTGAGCGCATTCACATATGCCGCCGACGCATTCTCACACACGACGAACGGGTCACCAACACCACTCCCAAGCCCACTCCAACTCGTTCCATCCCACTTGGCAATACGTCGCCCCGGCGTATCGAAGAAACCAGCGGCAAAGAGAATATCGTTGTCATTCACCGCCAATGCGTTGACAGACGAATAACAGGCTGGCAACGACGACACAGGAGTTCCCACCACCTGCCATTGCGCGCCATCCCACATATCCACGAAGCCCTCGTCCGTGCCGGTCTGGCTATTGAAAGAGGCCCCGCCGACATAGAGCAACCCTGTGGAATCACTGGCGAGCGCTTTGACAGGCCCACTTGCACCACCACCCAATGCGCTCCACTGTGTCCCATTCCATGCCGCGATGTAGTTGGCTGGCAATGCACCACCCTTGACGCTGGTAAAATCACCACCCACATAGAGCAGTCCGTTGGCGACATGCAACGCTTCGACTTTACTCAAAGCGGATGTACCGCCATCGACATCGCGCCACTGTTTCGTCTGTGGGTTCCAGCGCACAACGCCTTCTGTGGCCAGCCCAGCGGTACCCGTCACATACCCACCGACGTACAATTCGCCCTGATAGAGTGCAAGTGCATAGGCTGTGCCCTCGATCCCAACGTACCCACTCGTTCCATGTGGCAACGTGAAGTACGTTTGGGTATCGAGATCGAAACCGGCCACGCCATTGGCAATGGGGCCATTTTGCGAGGCCAAGCCCAAGCGATAGAAATCGCCACCGAGGTAGAGGACGTTCGCGCTGCTATCATACGCCAGCGCCCAAACCCATCCCGATACGCCTGTCCAACCATTGACAGCATCCGTTGGTGTGCTCCAAGCACTGCCATCGAAAATAGCAAACCCACCATCGAAGGCACCACCAGCCACAATCCGGCCGTCGGGAAGCGTCAACAGAGAAATGACCTCCGCGGGTAGACCAAGCCCGCCTGGTGAGGTGAACGCTTGTGACCAATACGCATCACTCGTCGCGAGGGCTGTATTGCTGGTCGAGGCAGTGGTCGCCGCCAGGCGTGATGCGTTGGCGTTACGCCCAAGGTCGAGGTCGAAACGTGGTTCGAGACGTGCCAGCACGGCCGGGATACGATGGGGTGCCAAGCCGAGGAATGTCCAGGCGAGAAGAACCAACGTGAGAACGAGTGCGTGCCAAATCCGCCGAGGCATAGGAAAACCCTCCACTCCTTTACAACAACTGCCTTCAGAGCGTATAGCAGATAGAGACGTATGCCCACCAGGTAACCGTGATACTTTCGATTATACCCTCGATCTATCTCGAAATTATCTCGGGCAAGAAATAAAGCGGTATTTTGGGGTGCTCATTCTGTGTGATTGCTGATAGAATGAGACGTACGACAGAGAAGGTTGTGCACTCACAAAAGCAATGTGTCACGTGTTGGAGAGAAGAAGTGATATGAAGAAAGCCACTCTACCAAAGCGATATCGAGCAGACTTGGCGAAAGTGCATTCAACACGAGACACACGCCACAGGCTCGACATTCCAATACATCCCCCACGGCGACATCCGCCGGGAGGACGAGAGATGCTCCACAAAGAGGGCATTGCGCTGAAGTACGGGTACGGATCATGCCAGAAAGTCCCGCAAACGACGGCTACGGCTTGGATGGCGCAATTTGCGCAAGGCTTCTACTTCAATCTGGCGAATACGCTCGCGGGTCAGGCCATACTTTTGCCCAACTTGTTCCAACGTCATGCCATTCCCCCCTTTCAACCCATAGCGCAAGCGCAAAATTTGGGCTTCGCGCGGGTGCAATGACGCAATGACACGTTCGAGCTCTTCGCGCAAAAGGTGGCGCAACGCATGATCGAGCGGTGAAGGAGTCGAATCGTCTTCGATGAAATCACCCAGATTGGTTTCAGCATCATCCCCCACGGGAGTTTCCAAGCTCATAGGGTGTTGTGCCACCTGCATCATCATCTGGATTTTTTCGGGGGTTGTCTGCAATGCAGCAGCCAGTTCTTCAAGCGTTGGGTCACGCCCCAATTCCTGCGAAAGCCGTCGCACCGTGCGGTGCATTTCGGCGATACGATCTGTCATGTGGACGGGTACACGGATCGTGCGGCTCTGATCGGCAATGGCACGTGTAATAGCCTGCCGAATCCACCAGGTGGCATAGGTACTGAACTTGTAACCCAGGTGGTAGTCGAATTTTTCGACAGCACGCATCAGGCCGATGTTGCCTTCCTGAATGAGGTCGAGCAGGGGAACGCCACGCCCTTCGTAGCGCTTGGCGATCGAGATGACCAGGCGGTAATTCGATTCGATGAGCATACGTCGGGCTTCGCGCCCATCCTGCACTAGGGCTTCCAACTTGCGGCGCGTCTCTGCATCCAGCCTCTCTTTTTCGGCACGCAGGCGCTCTTCGGCGATTTTTCCGCGTTCCATGCGCTGCGCCAGGTCAACTTCTTGCTCGGCGGTCAACAATGGGTGTTGGCAACTTTCCATGAGATAGAGCCCCACCGTATCGTCGGGGCTGAGCATGGAAAGATCGCGCCAGGTTCGTTCGGACACGGAGCGCGAGCGTGACGTGCGAGGAGCATCTTCGAGAATGTCTACACCAGCTTCTTCGAGCCGTTCACAGAGGATGAGCACTGTTTCTTCATCGGGTGGTGGTGAAAATTTGGTGAGGATATCTTGCATGCGAAGAGAACCCTGCTGTTCGGCCAGCGCGAGCAATACGTCAAACATCGCGTCGATACGCCCCATGTATCTCCTCCGCTATGGTTGCCGAGCGGCTTTTTTTGTGAAGAGGTGCTCTGTGCGGGGAAGGCTGTACACCGCGCAGGTATGCCGCATTATAAGATGCTGGCGCCTCAAAGTCAATAGGGTTTGCAGGCAATTTTGGTTTTTTTTCGAGATTTGGGGCCAATTGTGTCGGTTTTTCAGTACCAGGGCCGGCCAGGCAGGGATGACCTGAGCGGTCTAGCACGCTTATGGCGCTTGCTCACCATGCATCGGCGCTAGGTAGAAGCCGTTGACCCAGCCACTCACGCCATTCCACTCAATCGGCACCCAGAATGAATCGTTGACCTGCACCGGCTCGCCGGTAATGCGCACGCCCTCGGCATTCGGGGGCAATGCGCCCACAATCTCGTAGGCCACACCGGGACCGCTACGCACATTCAACACATCGTCCTCAGCCACACGCACCACGCGATAGCGCTCTTCGGGCGGGTTGGGCGGGCGAAGCGCCTCGATGGGCATCGGTGTGCCCGGTGGTTCCAGGCTGCGCGTCCCCGACGGAATACGATATTCAGTCCGCTTTTTGCCATCGGCTGCCACACAAACCAGCACCAGACCTTCGTTCTGCGCTTCCCAGGTGAGGGTGGCACATTCGTCCGCTTCGACCTGCTCATCAACTATCCAGGCGGCATCAGCGACCACATCCAGAATGTAGAGTTTGCCCGCTCGTTCTGCACCAAATGGAGCATCACGAAAATCAAGGAATGCCAGCCAGCGTCCATCAGGCGACCATGCGAGCGGGGTCAGGTGTACATTGGCGGCGAGCAGGCGTTTTTCGCCAGTCGCAACATCGTACAAAACCAGCCCTGCCTGGGGTGCGGTTGGTGGCGGTTCGATACAGCAAGCATTGATCCGTTCGTACACAAACTCGCGGCCGGTGGGCGACCACACGAGCGCCTCGCCATTGACGGCATCCCACTGGTCGGTGATACGCCGCACATTCTGTCCATCCGTGGAGACAAGATAGGCTTCGTTTTCACCTTCGATACATGAAAGCAAGAATACGACGTAATCACCCCGCGGTGAAGGGAGCAACGTGCCGCTGAAACACCCCGGCGCCACCTCTTTGGTATTGACCACCATCCGATCGCCAAGCCAGAGATTGCCACGCTCGTCAACCACAAAGGCAGGCGCGGCTGTCGGTGTCGGGGTAGGCAGGTCGCGTGTGGGATGCGTGGGGGTTGGCATGGCAGCGGTTGGGGAAGGCACGACTGGCTCTGTGGGCGTCGCAGTTGGTGGTTCGATACGGGTTTCCTGCACAAGCGGTTCACTCCCCCCGCAAGCCGTCAGCCACGCGGCGAGCAAAAGCCAGCCAACCATGAAAAGCATGGGCGACCAATGTTTGGCTTGCATAGACCTGGACTCCTTTGGGCATCCACCCGTTGGTTCGGCTTTGTACATGTGTACTGTACCCACTGTTGTGGAATGCAATGTTATGATTTCAACATCGAAGTATGGCTTTTTGTTCACACAACGGGGGATGTTGGGGGAAGTTATTTCCCAATGCAAAAGCGGCTGAAAATCGTGTCCAACAGATCTTCGGTTGCGGTTTCGCCGGTAATCTCACCCAGTGCATTGACGGCGCTGTGCAGGTCGATCGTGATGAAGTCGGCTGGCAATCCAGCGGCATACGTGGATTGCGCGGCACGCACATGGTCGAGGGCGCGTTGCAAGGCCGCCTTGTGGCGTGGGTTGGTGACCAATGCACCATGTACGGGCATCACATGCCCTCCCGTGACCATCTCGAACAGCACCTCTTCCAGGCGGTCTACCCCGTCGCCACGCTGCGCCGACAATTCGACACGAGGGGCCTGCGACAAAAAAGGAATGTCATGCGGGTGCAGGTGGCGCGGCAAGTCGGTTTTGTTGAGCACGACAATCGCCGGGCGCCCTTCCACGTCGGCGGCAATGCGATGGTCTTCATCGGTGAGCGGTTGGCTGGCATCCAGCACGAAGAGAACCAGA
This sequence comes from Ardenticatena sp., assembly GCA_015487975.1. Taxonomy (GTDB): domain Bacteria; phylum Chloroflexota; class Anaerolineae; order Ardenticatenales; family Ardenticatenaceae; genus Ardenticatena. The sequence continues at coordinate 1,151 of WFOS01000072.1, read as the reverse complement.
TCGGCCTGTGCGATGGCAGCACGGCTCCGTTCGACCCCAATGGATTCGACCACGTCATGCGTCTGGCGAATGCCAGCGGTATCCACCACCACCACGGGAATGCCGCGCACATTGAGCGTTTCTTCCAGCACGTCGCGCGTCGTGCCAGGAATGTCGGTTACGATGGCGCGGTCGTGTCGCAAGAGGCGGTTGAGCAAGCTACTCTTGCCCACGTTGGGACGCCCAACGATGGCCACACGCACCCCATCGCGCAGGAGCATGCCACGGTCAGCAGTGGCAAGCAGGCGTTCTAGGTGAGCGGCGACCCGTTCCAGGTCGGGAGCAATGTCTTGCGGGGGCACATCATCTTCGGGGAAATCGATCAACGCCGTCAGATGCGCGAGCACATCCAGCAACATCTGGCGTGCCTCGCGAATATCGTCGGAGAGGTGGCCACCCAGCTGCCGCAGTGCAGCCTGCAAGCCTGCCTCAGTACGCGCACGCACCACATCGAGCACAGCCTCGGCTTGTGCCAGATCGATGCGTCCGTTGAGAAAGGCGCGGAGCGTCATTTCACCCGGTTCAGCGAGCCGCGCTCCGGCCGCCAAAACAAGCGACAAGACCGCTCGCAACGGTGCCACGCCACCATGCCCGTGAATTTCGACAACATCCTGACGCGTGTAGGTATGCGGCGCACGCATGTAAACCGTCATCACTTCATCCACCACCTCGCCAGTCTCGGGATCGACGATGTGCCCATAGACCAGACGATGCGATTCAAGACGGCGTGCCCGTGCAGGACGAAACAGGCGTTGCAAAATGGACAACGCTTCCGGCCCACTGATGCGCACAATGCCAATCCCCCCCTCGCCAATTGGGGTCGCAATGGCGGCGATGGTATCATCCAGGGCGTATGCCACGGGTCAAGTCTCCTTTCATGTGGTGTGGTGTTCAATTGTACCTGCAACATGCCTGACACAAAGTGAACGCTCACGGCGTGGGAACGCTGTATGACAAATGGCTGGTGATTACCCAAAACGTGGTGGGGGATGGGAAGAGACGAGATGGAGCGTGGAAAAAGCAAGCCAGAGGCGCCCCAGGCCTCGAAGAGGGCGTGCTGGACGCTCGGTTCTGGCTGCGAAACGTCTCGGCTTGGCGTCTCGGCTTGGGAG
>WFOS01000071.1 GCA_015487975.1 Ardenticatena sp. | reverse complement strand
GAGAGATAGAACACATGTTCTACGAATGATGCCAGGAGTGTATCACAGGCGGGGGAGCGTGTCAAGATGGTCGGCTTTGCAATTGTGAGGGGGGCTGATGAGGGGCTTGTGCATAGAGCCGCTTGGCATTGTCGCTTCGGTGCTTTTGTGTATACTGCCTTGCCCCAACGCGAGAGCAACACAAGGAGGCTGACCGTGCAAACGCTCATCTTTCTGCATGACCGTTTGGCAACCACCATGACACTTTACACGCTTTTCTTGGGAGTGTGGGGACTGTACAAATACGTGCGTGGTGAAGGGCTGGATGGTAATTACCTGGGTGCGGTGATTGTCGCTGAGGTGTTGATTCTCGTACAGGCGTTGCTGGGGTTTGCCTTGTTTGGTGGTGGGTTACGGCCGGCGCGCCTCGTGCACATTCTGTACGGCATTATGGCCGTGATTTCGTTCCCGGCCACCTATGCGTACACACGTGGTGATGATAGTCGCCGTGTGATGCTCATTTGGGGGTTGGTAGGGTTGTTCGTATTTGGGTTGGCGGTGCGGGCGCAGATGGTTCAAGGAGCACTGTGATACGAGAGAAGCGACAATCAGAAGACGGCGGCGTGTGTGCCGCCATTTTTTGCATTCAAGACTCTGTCAGGCAAAGCGTGCCAAAAAGACTCCGAAGACGTACAGGAAAAAGAGTGGAACAGCCACAATCATCATGTTGAAAGGGTCTGGCGTAGGGGTAATCATCGCGGCAAGGATAGCGGCGATGAGAACGGCCCAGCGAATATTCTTTTTGAGTGTTTCATATTGCACGATGTTGAGCTTGGCGAGTGTGAAAATCACCAGCGGCGTTTGGAACCCCAGCCCCAACCAAAGGAGGAACGTGGTGACGAACGAGATGTAGCTATCCAACGTCCATTGAATTTCCGCAAAACTTTTCCCAAATTGTTGCAGAAAGCCAAGCGCAGCAGGGAGCGCTACGAATGCTCCAAACGCCACCCCTGCTATGAAAAGCAATGCCGCGGCGGGGAGAAAGAAGAAGAGATAGCGCTTTTCCTTGCGTGTCAGTCCTGGTGTGACGAATGCAATGATTTCGTACAGGATTTCGGGCATGGCAATGGCCAGCCCCATGATGAGTGCAACCTTGAAGTACACGATGATCGTTTCGGTTGGGCGAATGGCTTGCGGGGGTAAGAGCAGCGGTTTGGTGAGAATTTGCAAAAAGCGATCGGCTGCAAAAACGGAGACCATCGTTGTCAGCAACAGAAAAGCCACGGCGCGGAACAAGCGGGTGCGTAGTTCGCGCAGATGTTCGACCAGCGGTTTGGCTTCGCCATCGTACACGTCTGCTGTTTCTTCGATTTCAGCGTGCGGTTTCGATGTCATGGGTTTCGTCTGCAGCGATTTCACCTGATGTCGATGTGGGCTCGGATACGGCGGGCGTTTCCACGGTGGCTGGTGAGTCTGTCTCCATCAAGTCTGTTCCCAGGATGCTCGCCAGTTCGCCCGCCAGTTCGCTTTCGGTTTGTTTGATGTGCTGTTCGGTTTCGGTAATTGTTGCGCGTGCTTCTTCCAGATTGCGTTCGATGATATCGCGCGTCTCCTTCACTGGCGCTTCGATGTCTTGAAGCGATTCTTGCAGCGCCTTGTTGAATTCACTGGAAAGCGCTTGTACTTGTTTTGTCACCTTTGCCACTTGGCGCATCACCTCGGGCAATCGTTCGGGCCCGAAGACGAGCAGGCCAATGATGGCGATGACGATCATTTCCCCGATGCCGATGTTGAAAATTTCCATACTATTCCTGACTCGATGCACGATTCAGATAGAGATTGACGAATGTGCCCAACGCGCCGTTGATAAAACGTGGCGAGTTTGGGCCGCCAAATTCTTTCGCCAGTTCCACCGCCTCGTTGATGACCACCTTGTAGGGCGTTTCGGGTGTGTAGAGCAGCTCGTAGAGCGCCAAGCGCAGAATGTTGCGGTCTACCACCGCCATTTGTTCGATCGGCCATTCAGGTGCGATTTGCACCACGTAGGGGTCAATCTCATCGCGGTGTTCGACCACACCACGTACCAGCTGACGCATGAACGGTTCGGCATCGGGGAGCAGGTCTTCGGTTTCGTGCAAGCGCGTTTCGATGACCTCTCCCACAGGATGCCTCGTCATATCCAATTCGTAGAGTGCTTGTAAGGCCAGTTCACGGGCTTGACGGCGTGCTGCAATCACCTTAGACGTCCTCTTGTTGGTTGTCGGCATCATAGGCAATATCTTCGATAAACACGTCGATCGACCCGACACGCATGCCGACAATATCTTCGATGGCGCGTTGGATGGCTTTTTGTACGTTTTCGCCCAACGTACGCAGGTTGACATTGGGCGTGGCGATGATATTCAGCTCGACATTGACACTGTCGTCTTCTCCGATGGTGATGTAAACATCTTGCTGGCGCGATGCAAAGACACGCGCCGCACGAGGCGAGCGCAGGCGTGCCACACCGGGCACGCTCTGCGCTGCGCGAGTTGCAATGGTCGTGATGACTTCTGGTGCGACACGCACCGAATCGCCTTCGTGTTCGCTCATCGTGTTCTTGCCTCTGCTCGCAAGTGTGTACCTATTCTACTCTGTTTGGCGAAGTTCAGAAAATCATGCCCCCGTCGACACGCAAGACCTCGCCGGTAACGAAGGCGGCAGCGTCGCTGGCGAAGAAGGCGACGACGTTGGCTACATCTTCCACGGTGCCCAACCGCCCCAGGGGCGTCAGCTGGCGGGCTTGTTCGACGAACTCTTCGGGCAGGTCGGCGGTGAGGTCAGTGGGGATGTAGCCCGGCGCTACTGCGTTGCAGGTAATGTTGCGTGAGCCGAGTTCTTTGGCCACGCTTTTCGTCAGCCCGATGAGCCCCGCCTTGGCGGAAGCGTAGTTGGCCTGGCCAGCGTTGCCACCAATGCCAGCGATGGATGTGATGTTGACGATGCGGCCATAGCGGTTCTTGATCATGGTGCGTTGCACGGCTTTGATGCAGTTGAACGCCCCTTTGAGATTGGTATCGATCACGATGTCCCAATCTTCTTCTTTCATGCGCATCATCACATTGTCGCGTGTGAGCCCCGCGTTGTTCACCAGGATGTGAATGGTGCCGAACTCTTTGACCACGGTTTTGACCATTTGGCTCACCTGGTCATAGAAACGCACGTCGGCTTGCACAGCGATGGCACGGCGCCCTTTGGCTTGAATGGCTTCGACGACTTCTTGGGCGGCTTCGGCATTGCCACGATAGTTGACGGCCACGTCGGCGCCCAAGTCGGCCAGTTGCAGGCAGATGGCGCGGCCAATACCACGCGAACCACCGGTTACCAATGCCACTTTGCCTGTCAAATCAATCATGTGCTGCACTCCTTTTGGTTGGGTTGGTTGATGGGGTCAGGCTTGTACCTGGCGTACGTCGGCAATGCTTCCGATGCTCAGACGCCCGGCCTTGCGGTCGATGCGTTTGATGAGCCCGCTCAACACACCACCTGGCCCAAATTCGATGAACGTTTGCACGCCGGCGGCGCGCATGGCCTGCACGCTTTCGGTCCAACGCACCGAACCAGTCAGCTGCTCGATCAATTCGTGGCGAATGGCGTCCACATCGGTGGTGGGGTGCGCAGTTAGGTTGAGCACGACGGGGACAGCGGGTGTGTGCAGAGGGGCGGCTTCGACGGCACGTCGAAACTCATCTTTGATGGGGGCCATGAGCGCCGAGTGGGCGGCGATACTCACATCGAGCACGACGCATTTGCGAGCGCGGCGTTCCTGCGCGAGCGCAACAGCGCGTTCGATGGCAGCTTTGGCACCACTGATGACGACCTGGCCGGGGCAATTGTAGTTGGCGACTTGCACTGTTTCGCCTGGTTGCGACGCTTCCTGGCAGATCGCGGTGACGGTTTCATCATCCAGCCCAAGGATGGCGGCCATCGCACCGGGATTTTGGTCGCCCGCTTGTTTCATCAGGCGACCACGTTCACGCACAAGTTGGACACCTGCCTCGAACGGCAATGCGCCAGCGGCTGTCAGGGCGCTGTATTCGCCCAGGCTGTGCCCGGCCACCATGGCTGGTGAGGGCACAAGCCCTTCGCTCATGGCGACACGCCAGATGGCAACGCTGGTAACGTACAGTGCTGGTTGGGTATTGATGGTTTCGTCCAATTCTTCTTTGGGACCTTCGAAACAGAGCTGCGAAAGGGGAAAGCCCAGAATCTCATCTGCTTGTGCGAAGGTCTCGCGAGCGAGCGGATAGGTCTCGAAGAAATCTTTGCCCATGCCAACGCGTTGAGCGCCCTGACCGGGGAAAACGAATGCAACGGGTGTGTGCACGAGCGTTCCCTCCTTCCTGTTTGGCAGTCTTGGATACGGCGGCGCGGATTATACGCAATGGGGGGAAGGACTACAAGGCAGGGAACGAGTAGGCGGCTGGTCAGGGAGTGGGATCGGGATAGGCGTCTGGCGGAACGGTGGGTGGCGGGGACATTTCCAGGGCGGGCGAAGGATACGGTTCGGCGGTGGCGACCGAGGGGGTGTGGCTGGAGGTCGGGGCGTGTTCAGCCGTGTCGGGGGCAGGCGCGCCTGATGACGACTGCAAGGGGTCGGCAAAGGTGGGCACGATGCCCCAATGCGGTGAAGGGGTGTATGAAAAGTGGATCCCAAAGCGAGCGAGGAGATTGGCGATGGCTGGCCCAACGAAGGGAATATCGCTCATTGCAAAGGCTGGCGGCCAGTAAATGAACCAGGCTTTGCCAATGATACGGCTGCGGTGGACTGGCCCCCACAAGTGTGAGTCGCTGGAATTGTTGCGGTTGTCGCCCAGCACGTAATACTCATCGGGGCCGAGCGTGATGGCGTTCTTGGTGTACGTTCCCGGGTTCGGGTTCCATGGCTCATTCAACGGTTGTCCGTCGATGTACACCTGCCCCTGGCGGACTTCCACGGTTTCACCCGGCAAGCCAATCACGCGCTTGATGTAATCTTTGCGCGGGTTGTCGGAAAAGCGGAAGACGATGACCTCGCCGCGTTGTGGTTCACGGAACCAATACACCGCCTTGTTGACGATGAGAAACTGCCCATTTTGAAAGTTCGGCAACATGCTCGACCCTTCGATGCGAAAGGTCTGCGTGGGAATACGCACCAGTGCAAAAATCAGCAAGGTAAGAATGACGGTTTCCAACAATTCGCGCAGGAAACCCAGGAATGGATTGGGAACAGACGGCGTGCTCGGTGGGGCTTCAAGCGGTGGAGAGTTGTCCCAGGGTGATGGGACTGGTGGTTCAACCTGGGATGTCGTCGGTTCCAGTTGCCAGTAGTTCCACAAATCGGCGTCTGGTGTTTCGTTTTCGATCTCGCGTGGGGTGTCGTGCTCGTTGTATTCTGGCTGGTTCATATGCGTCTGTCCTGCTTGGTGTTGTCGGCATCAGATAGTAGCACAAGCCCAAGAGGCAGCCAAAGTGATGTCCGTTTTGAGCATCAGGATGGTTTGCCTTTGCCTGCGAGCCACCACTTTTTCAACGTGATTGGACACGTGAATGCGCGATACCTACAATGTGAAGTGCCGTTGCTCAAACAACCAAATCTACCTCGAAGGGGAGGTCCGCTATGCTTCACTCGACTGTTGAGACCCTCGATGTCCGCTCACCGTTTGCCATTGCACAACAGCAATTCGATGCCGCCGCAGATGTACTCGATCTCGAACCGGCGATGCGTGAATTTTTGCGATGGCCACTCCGCGAATTCCACTTCCGTATTCCCGTCAAGATGGATGATGGTTCCGTGCGAATCTTCCAGGCATTCCGCGTGCAATACAATGATGCCCGTGGCCCGACGAAGGGGGGCATTCGTTTTCACCCCGAGGAAACGATTGACACCGTGCGGGCATTGGCCGCGTGGATGACCTGGAAGACGGCCGTCATGGATTTACCGTTGGGAGGTGGCAAAGGGGGCGTTGTCTGCAACCCCAAGGAGCTCTCCGAAGGCGAGCTGGAGCGCCTGAGCCGCGGCTACATGCGGCAAGTGGCGCGTCTGGTGGGGCCAGAACTGGATGTGCCAGCACCGGATGTGTACACCAACCCGCAAATTATGGCGTGGATGATGGACGAGTATGACGTCATTGTAGGGCGCCACGAGCCGGGTGTCATCACGGGGAAACCTCCTGCGCTGGGCGGTTCCAAAGGTCGCCATGATGCCACTGCACGGGGTGGCATTTACACGGTGCGCGAAGCTGCCAAAGTGTTAGGAATCGATCTGCAAGGGCAACCGGCGGCGATTCAGGGGTATGGCAATGCCGGTTCATACGCGCATAAACTGGCGGTTGAGGTATTGGGCATGAAAGTGGTGGCTGTCTCTGATTCACGCGGGGGCATCTACAACCCCGATGGCCTGGACTATGAAGCGGTGCTGGCGCACAAGCGTGCCACCGGTTCGGTGGTGGGATTCCCCGGTGCGCAGCCACTGGAATCCAACGCGGTGTTGGAAGTGCCGGCGACGGTACTCTTCCCGGCAGCGCTGGAAAACGTCATCACGGCTGAAAACGCGCCGCGCATTCAGGCACGCATTGTGGCGGAACTGGCGAATGGCCCCACAACCCCTGAAGCGGATGAGATTTTGCACGCACGCGATGTCTTCGTCATTCCCGACTTCCTCTGCAACGCTGGCGGCGTGACGGTGTCCTACTTCGAGCAGGTGCAGGATGCGATGAACTTCTTCTGGACCGAGGAAGAGGTGTACCAGCGCCTGGATGAAAAGATGACCCGTGCGTTTCACGATGTGTATGCAGCCGCACAGAAATGGCAGGTGCATAACCGCCTGGCAGCGTACATTGTGGCGGTTTCGCGCGTGGCCGAAGCCGTGCGGTTGCGTGGGTGGGTGTAAGCCCCTTCACGCCACACCCCAAAGGGCGCGGAGATCTCCGCGCCCTGTTTTTGGTTTTGGTATTATTCGTCTCGTTTGCATATAATTGGAAATGAGCCTCATAACTTAACCCACTTGAGGTATGGGAGTTTTGGCATGAACAAAATTATTTTTGGTGATAATTTACACGTCTTGAAATCCATGCCAGATGCATTTGTGGATTTGATTTACATTGATCCCCCATTCAACACGGGGAAGAAGCAGCGTCGTACAATGATTAAAACCGTACAGGATGAAAAGGGGGACAGGATTGGTTTTCAAGGGAAAAGATATAGGACTATCAAATTGAGCACTTTGGAATACAATGACCAATTTGACGATTATCTTCAATTTTTACTCCCGAGATTGAAGGAGGCATATCGTCTTCTTAAACCTACTGGCAGTTTTTTTCTACACATCGATTATAGAGAGGTACATTACTGCAAAGTTCTTTTGGATCAGATTTTTGGGCGCGATTCTTTTATGAACGAGATTATATGGGCATATGATTACGGGGCGCGTTCCAAAAAGAAGTGGCCAGCAAAACACGACAATATCCTTTGGTATGCCAAAGATCCACGCCACTACACGTTCAACTACGACGAAATGGACCGGATCCCATATATGGCTCCTGGTTTGGTTGGGAAGGAAAAGGCCGCACGGGGAAAGACCCCTACTGATGTGTGGTGGCATACAATCGTGAGTCCTAATGGGAAAGAAAAAACAGGATATCCAACTCAAAAACCCTTGGGAATTATAGAGAGGATAGTGAAGGTACACTCAAATCACGGCGATTTGCTTATGGACTTTTTTGCAGGAAGTGGGACGTTGGGGGAGGCTGCAGCAAGAAATGGCAGACGGTTCATTTTGATAGACAATAATCCTGAGGCCATAGAAATTATGATAAGAAGACTTTCGGTGTATAAGCCCGAGTGTGTGAACTGCGAATCTATTTCGAAGGATCTAAATTCCCAAAGTGGGCAACTGCCTTTGTTGTAACAAGGAGGATTTGGTGGGTGCTGATTTTGAATCGCTAGTGAGAATTGCTGATGAATTGCGAATGCAATATGAAGCACAAAACGAAGAATGGAAGCATAGTCCCTTTGCTTGGATAAAAATGCGTCCTTCACGGCAGGTTGGAGCGATAGCCGAACAGTTGCTTTCCAGTTGGTTGGAAGAGAAAGGTTTGAGGGTAGAAGATTCGCCAGATAGCGAAGCAGACCGCATTGTAAATGGCGTGCGAGTTGAAATCAAGTTCTCCACCCTGTGGAGTGGTGGGTTTTACAAGTTTCAGCAACTTCGCGACCAGAATTATAGCGTTTTGTTGTGTTTAGGAATAAGCCCTTTCGAGGCTCATTTGTGGGCTATCTCAAAGGAGGTCGTGATTCAGGGATGGCGAGAAAATTGGAAAGGTTTGCGGAGTCAGCATGGTGGAAAAAGGGGAAGAGATACTGCCTGGTTGGAGGTTGACCCGACTGAAGTTCCTGAATGGTTGGAGCCTTTTGGGGGCTCTTTGGAGAAGGGATTGAGAGCATTGAGAGCGCTGTTGGCAAGTGCAGACTAACTCCGCGTGCAGCGGACGCGGCTACGCCGCACGCGATCGGTAGCGGTTTTGAGGTGAGGGAGCGTTGCCAGCGGTGTGGGTTGGACGAATATACCGCGCCGCCGACGCTATCGTTAGGCGGCGCGGTTAGGGCGATGGGGTTGTGTTGCTGGTCCCTGTCCGGCGGCCAGTTCACGGCGGTGGCGGTCCCACAGGATGGGCAGTTTGCGGTTGATTTCCTGCAAACGTTGGCGTTGTTCGGGTGTGAGCCGATGCTGAGATGCGAGGCGGTAGAGCTCTTGCCGTTCGTTGGACAGCTTTTGAATGAGGTCGAGTGTGGATTGTTGCATCGCGGTTCACCCCCTTTTTTGACCACTTTTTGTGTTCCCACAGCAGGTTCCTCTGTATAGCCAGGTGGTATTAGAACGGCATTAGAATGATGTTAGAAATATACCAATGTTCTTGGCAGCGGGCGACTGTTTGGCATGATTTTTCGGCAGATGGTTTGTGCGGGATGAGCGCGGGCGTGGGGCCTTTGTGTTCGGCCCATAAAAAGGCGAGAATGCCACGCGCGAAGAGATCGTTTCGGGTGCCAAAAGTGGGCGCATGTGTCGATCCGTTCCATCTTCATCCAGTATCTCGATGATTCCCCGATTGCCGTCGAGGCGTACACGTTGCCCGGTGCGCAGTTTTTTGGTGGCGTCGCGTACCCCCACAACCGCCGGGATGCCGTATTCGCGTGCGACCACCGAACCGTGGTTCATTGCCCCACCAACTTCCATGATGCGCCCGGCGGCGTCGATGAAGAGAGGTGTCCAGCCGGGGTCGGTGAAGTGTGCCACGAGGATTTCACCGGGGTGCAGGGTTTCGGTATGCGGGTCATGCACCACTCGTACCACGCCTTCTACAACACCAGGCGAAACAGGATTGCCAACCAGTGCTCCGGGTGGGGCATCTTCCACGCGGTATTGCACCACGGGTGTTTCGCCGTCGCTGGTGATGATGAGCGGCGGGTGCAATTTCTGGTAACGTTCCAGTGCCGCACGGCGCTGCTTGATTTCGTCTTGGGGAAAGGGGGGCGGTTGGTCCCCAATGGTGCTGAGTTCGCGCCATGTGAGGAACCAAATGTCATCGTGGCCTGGTTCGAGATGGCTTTCACGCGCTGTTTGAGTACCCAAAAGGCACGGATGGCAGCGTATTTGTGGTGTTCGCGCATGCCACCTGTGTGCAGCATGACATACGCCAGCCGCTGAATGAGCTGCACACGCAGCGCCCCCAGGGGGCCTTGCCCTGTACGCTCGATGAGTGCCTGCAAGGCAGCGTTGCGGCGCTGTACCAGCAATTCGTGCTGGCGACGGTGGTGCCCTTCGGGGTGTTGAAGCGCAGCGGCAATGATAGAGAGCAGCAGTAGGGGATCTTCCCACCAGCGCGGCATGGCGATGTCAATCTCGGCAGGTCCCCGCGCCCCGTAGCGTTGCATAAAAGCATGCCAGGCACGCAGAAATGGCTCACTTTCGGGATATTGTGCCAGCGTATCGAACCAGGCATTGCCATCATCCCCACGGTGGGCAAACGCCTCGCGCACAGCGGGGATGCGCCGTGCCAGGTCAGCCAGGTCGCCAATCGCCAGGTTCATTTCGTCGACGACAGTGCCAGGAATGGCGAGCGAAAGATCGTGCGCTTCTTGTGGCGAAAGCCAGCGGTGTCCCATCTGAGTGAGCAGGCGTTTGGCGGTTTCTCCCGCTATGAATCGCACGGCAAGCGTTCTTTGCCTTGCATCCACAACAGGGAAATCAGGTTGATCTCCTGCACCACCTGCTTATACTTCCCCGACCAATGGTGGGCCACCAAGGCCATCTTGCGTGCATGAGGCTTGTCCAAGGTGATCATCGCTGCGCCGGAGCAGGCGAGGGTTTTTGGCAAGGGAAGTCTCTGCCAAATGGGAGACAAGATCGTCTTCAGGCCGTGGGCTTTTGGGGTTGGCGGTAGCGTGCGAGACGCCCAACCCCGACCCGCCTGTTGGCGGTGGGGAAGCGGGCGCGATTTCGAGAATTGGGCTATACTGAAAATGTATTGGCGTTGCAAAGAGGGCGGGTGGCTGAGCTTTTTCGTTCGGTTTCTTTCATGGTCGTGCAACCAAATGGAAAGGGAAAACATGAACTTCGATGAATACATTGATCGTCGCGAGTATCCCACGATGAAGTGGAGTAAGTCCTTTCTCGCGGAACAGTTTGGAAACGCGGAAGCCATCCCAATGTCAGTGGCTGACATGGATTTCAGAGCTCCGCCAGCGGTGATCGAGCAGTTGCAGAAGCGAGTTTCACATGGAATCTTCGGTTACGAGTATAGGGCAGATAGTTATTTCAATGCGCTGAGTTCCTGGTACCAAATCAGGTATGGGTGGAACATCGATCGGGAGCATATCGAGCCAAGTCCTTCGATTTTGAGCGCGATTGCTATCCTGCTCGACCAGCATTCGGAAGAAGGTGACGGAGTGATCCTTCAACCACCAGTCTTCTTCGAGTTTCGCATGGTTGTCAAGAGCAATCGCAGGAGAGTGGTCAAAAACCCGCTTAAACTTGTGGACGGGCGCTATCAGATGGATTTTGAAGACCTAGAAAGAAAGGCCGCCGATCCCAACAACAAAATTTTGATCCTGTGCACACCCCACAACCCCGTGGGACGAGTCTGGACGGCGGAAGAGTTAGCCCAGGTCGCCGAGATATGCCAACGGCATCAAGTTTTCGTCATTGCTGATGAGATACACGGCGATTTTGCCTTTCCCCCGCATCATTTTGTCCCTTTTCTGAGTGTTGCGGAAGGCAGAAACGTTGCTGCCTGCATTTCACCGGCGAAGACCTTCAACATTTCGGGGATGGTAGATGCGCTGACCATCATCCCTGACGAAAGGCATCGTCAGCGATTTCATGCGTTTGCCCATCGCTATCAGATCAATAAGGTCAACGTGTTTGCCTCAGTAGCGACAGAAGCGGCATACAAAGAAGGTGGTGAGTGGTTGGATGCGTTGTTGGTCTACTTGCAAGAAAATGTCGCCTTCATCCGAAAGTACTTGCAGCAAAGCGATATCGATGTTGGGCTGATTGAACCGGAAGGGACGTTTCTGGCTTGGCTGGATTTCCGAGGGCTTGGTCTGGATGCGAAAGCGTTGGAGAAATTCCTGGCGCACGAGGCGCAAATTGCACTCGCACAGGGCTATTGGTTTGGGCGAGAAGGTGCAGGGTTTGCACGTATGACGATAGGGTGTCCGCGGGAGACAATTCGAAAAGCGCTCGATAATCTGATCCAGGCGGCCAGTAAACTGTGAAATACGCTCAATTTCCCTGGACATCACCATGCGCATATGCCCCAGTCTATGATTCGCACACTCATACTGAGAGCCACCCTCTGCCAGGCATGCGCACCAAGAAGCCGCATCGTATACACGGTGCACGCCTGTGACACCCGCTGACGAAAAAAACGGCGCCAGGTGAGGGTGTTGCACATCGGGTACCACTTTCACAATTGCCTGATCATCACGATTGAAGATCCTTGTGGCGTTTATGCCACGATGCGCGAAAGCAGCTTGCTCTCGCGTTCTGCTCTGCCTATACTGAGCCTGCTCTGCAATGGCTGACAAATCAATATGAAGGAGTAAGGCCTATGGCAGTCCTGGTTTCCCAGAAACGTGTGCAGTCGATCCTCGAGAAGTTAGGACTTTCGGACGTCAACCCAGGTGCCTGTATTGGCCCCGACGAGTGGATCGAAGACCCCAACGGTGAAAAACTCGTTTCCTACAACCCCACGACCAATGAACCTATTGCCAGTGTTGTGACCGCCACAGCCGCCACCTACGACCGCGTGGTCGAATCTGCCGCAGAAGCCTTTTTGGCGTGGCGTATGGTCCCGGCCCCCAAACGCGGGCAGATGATTCGCGATTTTGGAGATGCACTGCGCGAGTACAAAGAGCCACTGGGCGAACTGGTCACGCTGGAAGTGGGTAAAATTCGTGCCGAAGGGCTGGGTGAAGTACAAGAGATGATCGATATTTGCGACTTCGCAGTGGGGCTTTCGCGCCAGCTCTATGGCCTGACGATGGCCTCGGAACGCCCACGCCACCGCATGTACGAACAGTGGCACCCGCTGGGCCCCATTGGCATCATCACCGCCTTCAACTTCCCTGTGGCCGTCTGGTCGTGGAACTCGGCGATCGCCGCCGTGGCGGGTGATACCATGATTTGGAAACCGTCGCCGCTGGCACCGTTGACCGCTGTGGCCGTTCAACACATTGCCAACCGCGTGCTGGCCGACCATGGCTACAAGGGTGTTTTCAATCTGGTCATTGGCTCCAACGAAGAAGTCGGCGAGCGCATGATCAACGACCACCGCTTGCCGCTCATTTCGTTTACGGGTTCGATTCGAGTGGGACGACATGTGGCGCAAACCGTAGCGCAACGTCTGGGGCGCACTATTCTGGAACTGGGCGGGAACAATGCCGTCATCGTGACGCCCAGCGCTGACATGGACCTGGTGGTGCGTGCTGTGCTATTTGCTGCGGTGGGAACAGCTGGCCAACGCTGCACTACCTTGCGCCGCCTCATCGTGCACAAGTCGGTGGTGGATACGCTGCTTCCGCGACTGATCGATGCCTACAAGCAAGTACGCATTGGCGATCCGATGGACGACAATACGCTCATGGGGCCGCTGATTACACCCAAAGCCGTTGAAAACATGATGGCTGCCATTGAAACAGCCAAAGCCATTGGCGGCGAAGTGCTTTACGGTGGCAACGCGCGTCCCGATATTGGGCCGAACTTCGTCGAGCCTACCATCATCAAGATGCCAGAGCAATTGCCGCTGGTCTGCGATGAAACGTTCGCCCCCATCCTCTACGTGATGGAGTATGAAACATTGGAAGACGCCATCGCGCTGAACAATGGTGTGCCGCAAGGGTTGTCGAGCGCGATTTTCACCAACGATTTGCGCGAAGCCGAAACATTCCTCTCGCCCGAAGGCTCCGACTGCGGGATTGCCAATGTCAACATTGGAACAAGCGGCGCCGAGATTGGAGGGGCATTCGGTGGCGAAAAGGACACGGGTGGCGGCCGCGAAGCCGGTTCCGACGCGTGGAAAGCGTACATGCGTCGCCAAACGGTGACCATCAACTACTCACGCGAATTGCCGCTCGCGCAGGGGATCAAGTTTGGCGATTTCTCCGATACAGACGACGCCTGATCATCTTCGAGCGGTTTTTCCATCGGCCTGGCAGGTGCTTGATAGCCTGTCAGGTCTCTTTTTTGGGGACTTTCGCCCTGCAAAAAGAACCTTTTGGGGCCAATTGCCCGTCGGATTTGACGAACGTCCTTTTTTTATTACTATGCCCAACGGCCTTGTGACAATTTCTACAAAGTCACAGGCTTTTTTGTTTGTACTTTGAAAAAATCATAGAGAGGTGGTTGTATGAACACCAAATATTGGCAGGCTCTTGCCATCATCGGCATGGTGTTGGTGCTGATGGGCACGGTCGTTTCGACGACTGATGCGGCAGGGCCTGGAACGGTCGAGGTGCTGGCGACGGCCTACACCTGCGACGCACATCCACGCAACCCGATGTACCCTTGCGGACCTTTGCGATGGGGGGGCGATGTGTGGGACCCGGGCATGGCTTGTCCGCCCGAGTGGCGCGACACCCTCTGGCAGGTGCCCGGTTTTGGTATCCTCCGTTGTGATGATACCCCTCGCGACAATTTCCTGTTTGGATTGCCTCACATTGACATTCGGCTCCCCACGTACCGCGAAGCCATTCGGTTTGGCATGCAGCGGCTGACTATCCGGTCGGCCGACACACAGCCGCTCCCATCGCGTGAAGATGCCGTGGCGTGGGTGCATTCGCATGCGCCACATGGCGACCCCAACACGGCTTTGGCTCGCCTGTTCTGGGGAGCGCGTGCGAAGCGCGAATTCTCGCAGGTGATTGGCAATTGGGCAATTCCGCCTGATGCGCCTGTATGGGTGGTAACGATTTGGATTCCACCCCAATTCTTGCCCGAAGGGGCCGCGGCCGTGCCGGACCCGAGCGCACCCATCGCTGCCCAGTTGTATGTGGTGGATGCCACGACGGGCGAACTCTACGGCTCGACATTCGTGACGTTCAACGTTGTCGAGAAAATGGGATGGGTCGCTGAAGACCACATCGACGTAACAACAATCAAATAACAATGTGCTGCGAAGCAAGAAGAAAGAAGCCCCCGTTGTACGGACGGGGGCTTTTTTGTTTGGATGCGCCCCTTACCACGCACGGGTAAGGGGGCAGGGGGCAAGATGGTTTACGGCTCAGGCGACGCGGGAACGGGATGTACCACACCCGCACCACCTTTCGCTACCTCTTCTGCCTTCATGCGGTTGATGAGGCTGTAGACCACCGGCACCACCACCAGTGTCAGGAAGGTGGAGGAGAAGAGCCCCCCAATGACTACTGTTGCCAGTTCGGCGGCGATGATCGCCCCTTCTTCCACGCCAAGTGCCAGCGGCACAAGCGCCAGCATGGCGGCAATGGCCGTCATCAGAATGGGGCGCAGGCGGGTACGACCGCCTTCCATCAACGCTTCGTAGACATTCATGCCACGCACAAAGCGATTCTTGCGAACACGATCGATCAGCACAATGGCATTGGTGACCACGATACCCACCAACATCATCATGCCGACGAGCGCTGACATGCCCAACACGCGGTCGGTTATCCAGAGGGCGATGGCCGCGCCGATGGTAGCCAGCGGCAGGCTGAACAGAATGGTGAAGGGGTCGAGCAGCGAGTGGAAGGTCAACACCATCACCAGGTAGACGATGACGATGGAAATCAGCACCGCTTGTCCTGCCTGCTGGAAGCCCTCTTTCTGCTGGCGGCTATCGAACCCTTCGGTCACAGTCACCCCTTCGGGCACGATGGCACGTACGGCTTCGATGGCTTGTTCGGTCACGCCAATCGCGTCCTCGGTTTCGATTTCACCCGTGAATCTGGCAGCAGGTTGTCCATCCACACGCAAAATCGTTTCGCCTGTGCTCAGATTGCTGCTGACGTTTGCCAGCCCGTCGATCGATTCAAGCGTAGCGATGACGTCATCGTCGATGTCGGCCAACACTTCGGGGTCACCATAGAGCACCAGCGAGAAGCCACCAAAGCCACTGGACGTCGTGCCCAACGAGACAC
This sequence comes from Ardenticatena sp., assembly GCA_015487975.1. Taxonomy (GTDB): domain Bacteria; phylum Chloroflexota; class Anaerolineae; order Ardenticatenales; family Ardenticatenaceae; genus Ardenticatena. Next base: position 44,013 of record WFOS01000071.1, on the reverse strand, counting down.
GCACATAGTCTTCGCCAAAGATTTCGTTGGCAATGGCACGGATGTTGGCTGTCAGGGCGGTAGCGTTTTCGGTATCTTCCACACCAATTTGAATGCTGGCACGGGTCTGGTCAACGCCGCCACCGAACATGATGGATTCGAAGCCGCCTGACCCAATGGTGGAGCGAATAGTGCCCACCCCGTCCATGCCAGCGATGCGTTCTTCGAACGTTTCCACTAGTTCGAGCGTGTCCACCATCTGGTAATCGCCTGGCAAGTCCACCACGACGGAGATTTCCGGTTCGCCCATGTCGGGTACGAAGGTGCGCGGGCGATGAGCAAAGAGCCACATGCTCGCTACGAACAGCACAAACGCTGTGAGGAGCACGATGGCACGGTGGGTGAGTGCCCAGTGCAAAGTGCGTGAGTAGATGCGCTGCAAAGCCGTTTCGCGCTCGATAGGCAGATGTTCCTTCCGAATGAACATGAACGTCAGCACCGGAATGGTCGTGACGGCAACGACAAAACTTGACATAAGCGCATACGTGACGGCAACCCCAAAGGGCAGGAAGAATTCACCCAGCAAGCCCCCAATCAGGCCGATAGGGAGGAAGACCACCACGGTCGTGATGGTCGAAGCAAAGATGGCGACCGCCACGTCGCGTGTCCCGACGAGCACCGCTTCCAACTGGTCTTCGCCACACTGAATGTGGCGGTAGATGTTTTCGAGTACCACGATGGAGTCGTCCACCACACGCCCAATCGCCACCGTCATCCCCGACAGCGTCATGATGTTGAGGGTCAGGTTGGTGGGGAAGAGGCGCGCGAAGCCATGCATGAGGCTTCCCAGCAGTGGTATGCCACGTGTGGCATCCACCAATGGGTCGAGCATGATGTGCGTCGCAGGCGGCAGCCACTTCATCAGGGCGAATGCCATCATTACCGAGAGCGGGATGCTCACAGCGGTCACGAGCGTGCTACGCCACGAGATGATGCGGCGGCCATCACGGCCATGGCCGCTCAGGAAGACGAGGATGACGAAAATGGCGAAGAGGGCGCCAAGCACACCCTCACGTGTAACACCACTGATGCTTTCTTCGATGAAAGAGGCTTGCTCGAAGGCGATGTCGAAGTTGAGCGTGTTGTACTCGCTGTCGAGTTCGTCCAGTTTCTCGAAGATGAGGTGCGAGACTTCAACCGTGTTGGCTTCGTTTTCCTTGTAAATCGTCAAGATGACGGCAGGTTGCCCATCGACGCGAGCGATGGTGTCTTCTGGGATGAAGACTTCACGTTCGCCACGTGCCAACGCTTGCAGTTCCTCGCGCAAGGCGGGATCGAGGCTGGCCATGAACTCGTCCGGCAAGGCTTTCAGAACGTCGGGTGAGAGCATGCGTAACGTTGCCGGGTTCAGGTTTTGCAGGAAGTTTTCTTCATGTTCGGCCAGCCAGAGAATGACGTCGGGCGTCAGGTCGGCGAGGAGTTGGGGCGCGTTGGGTGGGCCATTTTCGGCCAGCAGATTCAGGAAGTCAGCGGCCGTTGGCGCAAAGCCATTGTTGATGAGGTCAGCAGCAGTGGTAAAGCGCGGCCCTTGCGCGGTTTCACCATCTTCTGGTGGCGTCACCCACGCACCGCTGAGTGGCGGCGCTTCCTTGGCCATTTCTTCGGCGGCTTCCTGTGCGGCACGCCATGCGGCGCTCAATCCGCCAGCTGGGGTGGCGCGTTCGTCCAATTCGGCACGCACGTCGTCGGGGAGCGTGGTGGTGTATGTGTCTGGCAACCACGCGAGCACGTCGGGCGACATGCGACGCAGGTGATCAGGCGTGAGTGTGTCGAAGAGTTGCGGCGCGACATTCGCCACCGCTTGCACGATCTCGGGTGTCAGGTCTTCGGGACGTTTCAGTTCGATGCCTTGCGCCTGCCCCACGGCTTGCCATTCGAGCGGCAGTGTTTCGCCTGGTTCGCCTTGCTCGGCTGGGGCGGCAGCCTGCGCTTTTTGGGTGAGCTGCGCCTGCACGTCAGGGTCGAGCGAGGCGAGGAAGTCTTGCGGCAGGGCAGCGATGGCTTCGGGCGACATGGCGAGCAAGTGCTCGGGTGTGAGGTCGGCGAGCAGGTGTGGTGCAAACGAAGCGATGCCGGCGACGATTTCAGGCGTGAGATCGGCGGTGGTTTCGAGGGTCATGCCTTGTGCCTGCGCAGCAGCCACCCACGATTTGGGCAGAGGAACCGCAGCGGCTTCGCCTTGCTCGGCTGGGGCTTCGGTGCTCTCGCTTTCAGGGGTGGCGTTTTGGGTTGGCGTTTCTTCGACAACGACACCCGCCTCGGCCAGCCGTTGTTCGAGCGCTGCGCGAGCCTCGGCCGGAATACGGTCATAGAGGTCGGTGGGCACCGCTTGCAACACTTCGATGGGGGTGGCTTCGACAATCTCCGGTGTCAGTTCGTCGAGCAACTGGGGAGCGGCTTCGAGCGCCGACGCAACGATTTCGGGCGTCAGGTCGGCGGTAGTGGTCAATTCGACGCCTTGCATTTGCGCGGCACGCACCCACAGGTCAGGCAAGTCCACCGGTGCAGGGGTGGGGTCAGGTTGAGCCTGGGCTGTTTCTTCCTCGGTGCTCGCTTCACGCGCAAAGACTTCTTCGGGTAGCTCCTGTCCACCACTCACTTCCACACGCGCCACGCCTTCGAGCGCTTCCAGTTGTGGCACGATTTCGTCCTGAATGAGCGCTTTCAATTCGCTGCGTGAGAGCTCCGACGACGAGGCGCTGGCGACCACGACGGGCAGGTCGGAGAAGTTGAAGTTCAGCAGTTCGGGCGTTTCAACACCTTCGGGCAATTGCACGTTGGCGATGGCATCTGCCAGCTCTTCGCGCAGGGCTTCTTGGTCAAGCCCGAATTCATTGCGCACGATGATGACGGCCACGCCTCGTGCCGACGTGGACTCGATGTTGACGACACCTTCGACGTTTTGCACCGCTTCTTCCAGCGGGATCGTGATCGTGTCGCGCACGTCTTCCGGCGAGAGGCCGGGGGCTTGTACAAACACCACCGTCTGTGGGAATTCGATCGGTGGCAACAATTCCTGGTTGAGTTGCGACCACGCAACTCCCCCTGCGATGATGAAGAGGAACGATAGAGCGATCGTTATCCACTTGAATCGTAGGGAGAGGCGTGTGGTTTTGTCGACCAGTTTTTCGAACATCGTCCTACACCTCTCTTCGAAGATTGTTGGGATCTTGTTTGTGATATAACGCACAAAGTGCTGGGAACAATGATAGCCAGCGCATGGGGGAGATTCAATCCCGCAAATGGGGGATTTTGTGGGGGAGTTGGGAGGGTGTTTACCAGCCGAACCGCACGATGCGCACGAGTGATTCGTCGTATTTGGTGTGGCGCGCCAGGAGAAAGTGTCCCACGGGACCATGCCCTTGCCCTAAACGATAGGGGGCGGCGGCGTGGAGGGCCTGGGTGAGAACGGTTTTGGCCCGTCGAGCAGCGGTGAGCAAGGGGCATCCCTGCGCCAGAAAAGCGGCCAGGGCTGAGGCAAGCGTGCAGCCAGTACCATGGGTGTTGCGTGTGGGCAGACGTTCGGCAATGAGGATGAACGTCTCGTCTCCGTCGAAGAGGAGATCGACAGCATCTCCTTGCCACTCTTCGTCTTCGATATGCCCACCGGTGAGGAAAACAGCGCTGCCGCTGATGCCATGCAGGATACGTGCGGCGCTATTCATTTCGTCGAGCGAGGTGATGCGCAAACCGGTCAGGGCTTCGGCTTCGGCGCGGTTGGGGGTGATGACGGTGGCATGGGGTAGGAGGCGACGCACAAGTGCTTGGTGGGCGTTTTCTTCCAGTAGGGGGGCGCCGCTGGTGGCGACCATGACAGGGTCGAGGATGATGTGGCGGGGGGTGTAGTCGGCTGCTGCCTCTGCGACGGTTTCGATTATCTCGCTCGTGGCGAGCATACCGATTTTCCAGACGGTGGGGCGCATGTCGTGCATGATGGCGTCGATCTGGGCCCGCACGAATGACGCGGGGACGATGTGTGTGGCAAACACGCCACGTGTGTTTTGTGCTGTCAACGCGGTGATGGCACTTGTTCCCCACACGCCACAAGCGGCAAAGGTGTGCAAGTCGGCTTGTATGCCCGCTCCACCACCTGAATCGGCGCCGGCGATGGTGAGCACTGTGGGGATGGTGGCGCTCATGGTTGCGCCTCCTGGCGTGCCTGGCTGATGATGCGGCGCAGGTGACGGGCGGCGGCTTCGGGGTTTTGGGCTCCCATGACGGCGGAAACCACGGCAATTCCGGCAGCGCCAGCACGGATCACATCGGCCGCGTTGGCGATGGTAATGCCACCAATCCCGACAACGGGAATGGCCACCTGTGCGATGATGCGTTGCACCCCTTCGATGCCAATAGGCGTTCCGGCGTCGGGTTTGGTGGGGGTGCCGAACACGTCTCCCACACCGAGGTAGGTTGCCCCTTCTTGCTGCATGCGCAGGGCATCTTCGATGGTTTCGGGCGAGCCACCAATGATGGCGTGGGGGCCGAGCAGGCGGCGTGCGTCGGCAATAGGCATATCGTCCACACCCAAGTGGACACCGTCAGCCCCCACTGCAAGCGCCACATCCACACGGTCGTTGATGATGAGCGGGACGCCGGCAGGGCGCGTGATGGTGAGCAGGGCACGCGCTTGCTCGATGAGCGTGCGGGTAGTGGCCTGTTTGTCGCGCAGTTGCACAATGGTAGCGCCCCCTCGAATGGCGGCGGCCACCTTTTCGAGTAGGGCGCCACCACGCCCGTAGCGTGGGTCGGTGATGACGTAGAGGCGCCAGTCGGGCATGAAAACACCTCCGATGGGGGTTGTCAGGATGATGCAACGTCAGCGAGCCGCGCCAGCCAGGCGGCTTCGGCCTCGGCGATGGCAGCAAGGTGGCTGGCGGCTTGCGTGAAGCCGTGCGGGTCGTTTTCGATGAAGGTGCGTTTGAAGATTTGCGCCAGTGCTTGCCATCGACGCCCAATGGTTTCGGCTTCGTCTGCCAATGAGGCCAGGGCGGGAATCCAGGTGGCAGCTTCGCGCAGGAATTGCGCATAGAGAAGGCGGAAAGCGCCACCGCCGGTCCCGCGTTTCTCGATCGTCTGGTAGGCGAAGCGGGCAACCCAGCGGGGGTCGGGGGCGTGGATGCTTTCGGGCAGGGCCTCGATGTAGCGGTGCATGGCGGGCAGGCCAACGGCCTTGGGCTGGTCGGGGGAAAGCATTTCATCCACCATAACGCGCACGGCGCGGCGAATGAGCGGTGCCCCCAGGTGCAGATGGATGCGTGGCGCTGGCGCCCAATGGTACGCTTCGGTCAATGGCGAGGGGTTGGGTCCCATCGCGCGACGGAGTGCGTCGAGCGGGATGGCTTGTGGCGTTTCGGCGATGACGTCGGCGAGCCAGGCGGTTTGGCTGTGGGGGTCAAGCCCGATGACAACCACGCCATGCCCGGCGAAGTGGACGCCATCGTAGTAAGGGAGTGGGCGAATGTCGGTTTGGGCGAGGATGGGACGCCCTTGGCGCACGGTGTCGTACATGGCGTCGGGATCCCAGCGGCAGGCCCAGGTGATGGGATGCCCCACGTTGGCATAGAATTTGCCTTCGAGGTCGCGTGCCCGCCCATTGAAGCGCAGCGCGGGGGGCTGGTCGGGATCGGGCCAGAGTACGAAGCCCAGCCCACTCCCCAACCCAAAGACCATTGCTTCGCTGAGATGGATGCCGTCGTAGGCGAGGACGTCGCGCACGCTGGTAGATGAACAGTGAATGCCGACCGAGTGTGGCACAGGCAGAGTGAAAGCTGTCTCAGGCGTCTTTGGCGACTTCACCGTACACGATCTCCTCATGACGATTGGGTCTCTGTTTGGCATTCGATAGGTGCTGATATGGAGTGGCACGCATTTCTTCCGAGGCTGGCATTATATCCACAACAGGGGGTGTTTGGAAACAGCCCACGACGCCTCTCGCCTGTCAGGGCTTTCAGAAGCATGGAGAAAAGAAAAACCTGCCAGGCCTCGACGACCTGACAGGTGTGATGGCGATGAGAACGGCTTAGTTGTTGCTTTCGCGCAAAAGATTGCGCAAGACCGTGTGGAGAATGCCGCCGTTGCGGTAGTATTCGACTTCCACGGGCGTATCCAACCGCACGATGACCTCGAAGGTCTTGGTCGCGCCGCTTTCGGGGTCGGTGGCTTGCACGGTCAACGTCTGGCGCGGTTGCAGCTCGTTGTCGATGCCCAGGATGTCGTACACTTCGTGCCCCGTCAGCCCGAGCGATTCGGCGTTTTCGCCTTCCTTGAATTGCAGCGGCAGAACGCCCATGCCCACCAGGTTGCTGCGGTGGATACGCTCGAACGATTCAGCGATGACGGCTTCGATGCCAAGCAGGTAGGTTCCTTTTGCTGCCCAGTCGCGCGAGCTGCCAGTGCCGTATTCCTTGCCCGCGATGACGAGCAGCGGCGTCCCATCTTGCTTGTAGCGCATGGCGGCGTCGTAAATCCACATTTCTTCGCCAGTGGGGAAGTAAACCGTCCAGCCACCTTCTTTACCGGGCACCAGCTTGTTGCGCAGGCGGACGTTGGCGAAGGTGCCGCGCATCATCACTTCGTGGTTGCCACGGCGCGCGCCGTAGGTGTTGAAGTCCTTGGGCTGGACCCCCTTGGAAAGCAGGTATTGCCCGGCCGGGCTGTTCACCAAGATGGGACCAGCTGGCGAGATGTGGTCGGTGGTGATGGTATCACCCAGCAAAGCGAGCACGCGTGCCCCGCGAATTTCTTGCAGGTCGGGCAGATCGAGCGGGAAGTCCACGAAGAAGGGCGGTTCCTGGATGTAGGTCGAATTCGGGTCCCATTCGTAGATTTTGCCTTTGGGAATTTCGAGCGCCTTCCAGTGTTCGTCGCCCTCGAAGACGTTGGCGTATTCTTCGCGGTACATTTCCGGTTTCAGCGCACGGCGAATGTACGACTGGATTTCCTCTTGCGTCGGCCAGATGTCGCGCAGATAGACGGGCTGCCCGTTGGGGTCGTGCCCGATGGGTTCATGCTCGAAGTCGATATCCACCGTGCCCGCCAGCGCAAAGGCAATCACAAGCGGTGGCGAGGCGAGGTAGTTGGCACGCACGTAGGGGCTGATGCGCCCTTCGAAGTTGCGGTTGCCGCTGAGCACAGCGCTGACCACGAGATCGTTTTCGGTAATGGCGTTGGCAATCGCTTCGGGCAGCGGCCCGCTGTTGCCGATGCAGGTGGTGCAGCCGTAGCCGACGATGTGGAAGCGCAGGGCTTCGAGGAAGGGCATCAAGCCCGATTCTTCGAGGTATTTGGTGACCACACGGGACCCTGGCGCCAGGCTGGTTTTGACGTGCGGTTTGACGGTCAGGCCACGTTCTACGGCTTTCTTGGCGAGCAATCCGGCGCCAATCATCACCGATGGGTTGGACGTGTTGGTGCAGGATGTGATGGCAGCAATCACGGTCGAGCCGTGCGTGATGTGGGCATCCACGTCGTCGATACTGAATTCGACTTCGTGGTTCTTGTAGAGCGACGTGCGTTCGGTGCTGGTGGGCAGTTCCTTGCCTGTTTCCAGCGCTTCGATGATCTGTTCGTCGATGCCGCTGGTGTCCACTTCGCGCCCAAAAGTCTTCTTCATGTCGAGCCAGAACGAGCGCTTGATCTCTTTCAGCAAGATGCGGTCTTGCGGGCGCTTGGGACCGGCGACGCTGGGCTGAATGGTCCCCATATCGAGTTCGAGCGTGTCGGTGTAGACCGGTTCAGGCGCATCGTCGGTGCGGAAGAGCCCTTGTTCCTTGGTGTAGCGTTCGACAAGGTCCACCAGTTCTTCACTGCGGCCGGTACCAATGAGGTAGCGCAGGGTTTCTTCGTCCACCGGGAAGAAGCCCATCGTGGCGCCATATTCGGGTGCCATATTGGCAATGGTGGCACGGTCGGCGAGGCTGAGTTTGCTGACGCCAGGGCCATAGAATTCGACGAATTTTCCGACAACCCCTTTCTGGCGCAGCATTTGGGTGATGGTGAGCACCAGGTCGGTGGCCGTAGCCCCTTCGGGCAGTTCGCCATACAGCTTGAAACCAATGACTTCGGGGATGAGCATGTAAAGCGGTTGTCCCAGCAGGTTGGCTTCGGCTTCGATTCCACCGACGCCCCAGCCGAGCACGCCCAGCCCGTTGATCATGGTCGTGTGCGAGTCGGTCCCGACCAGCGAATCGGGGAAGGCGACACGTTCGCCATTCACCTGCACCAGGTGCACCACTTTGGCCAGGTATTCGAGGTTGACCTGGTGGATGATACCGGTCGCAGGCGGCACAACGCGGAAGTTGTCGAATGCGGTTTGCGCCCAGCGCAGCAGCGTGTAGCGCTCGCGGTTGCGTTCGTATTCGCGTTCCGCGTTGAAGAAGAGCGCATAGGCCGAGCCGAACGCATCCACCTGCACCGAGTGATCGATGACCAGGTCGGCGGGGATGAGTGGGTTGATACGGCTGGGGTCGCCGCCGTAGCGTTGCATGGCCGAGCGCATGGCGGCCAGATCGACCACAGCGGGCACGCCCGTGAAGTCTTGCAAGACGACGCGGGCGGGCAGATAGGGGACTTCGCGCGCGGGGACGTTCTTCGCGTCGTAGGCGGCCAAAGCGGCGACATCATCCTCCGTGACGCGGAAGTCGTCCACCTGCCGCAAGACCGATTCGAGGAGGACACGGATCGAGTAGGGCAGGCGCGAAATGGTGCCCAGCCCCTGCTCCTCGAGGTGGCTCAGGCGGTAGATGACCGCTGGGCCACTGCCAGTTTCGAACGTATCTTTTGCACCAAATGGGTTTGGTAGAGTCATAGGCTCACCTCTTTTGATTGTGCGATTTATTCTTCTGATGGCGTGACGGAACCTCCTATCCAGGAGGGTGCATCGCTGGCAGGAAAACTTTCTTCCAGGGATTCATCCACAGGGTCGAATGCCTCTTCGAATTGTTGGCTTCGACGGGTAAATGTGGTCGAGAGCGTGTCGAACATGTTGCTTTCCACAGCCGGCCAGATTTCGGTGCTGGCATGCCCCACCGAACGGAGCACCATGGCTGCTTCGAGGGCATGGTGGTTCTCAGGCGCTTCGACAATGTAGAGTGTATCGTAAGGGCCCAGCAGCGCGTATCGGGCTTTCACCTCTACATTGGGACAAAGCGATTTGAGTTTGGCTCGTGTTTTGCGTTCGAGTGTGGCTAGCGAGCCAGGTGTGTGTGGCGCAAACTTGCAGGCAATCAGATAGGTTGCCATGACATGCCTCCCCGTGGATTGTCCCTGATATGGCGGGCGTATTATACCAGAGTTGACGGATGGCGAAAGAGGCTCGCAGAGCCAATCACCTTCTTTGCAATCGATCGGAAAGCCTTGCTGCGCACGTGTCGTCATCAGGCGTGGGATAGGACGAATTGGCTGTTTTGTACACCCTGCTAAATCCGATACAATGGGAACGCGAGCCGTTCGTGCCGAAAAGGCCCAAAAATTACCCAATGTTACTGGAATGCAGGAGGAGAAGTATGCGAAAACGAACGCTGTTGTTCATCTTGTTGTCGCTTCTGGCGCTCCTGCTGGCGGCGTGCGGTGGCTCGAGTGAAGAGCCGGCAGCCGGTGGCGAAGAAAGCGCCCAGACCACCGAGGAAACCAGCGGTGGCGAAGAAGCCATGACGTTCAAAGTCGGTCTTGTGACGGATGTGGGTGAGATCGACGACAAGTCGTTCAACCAGTCGGCGTGGGAAGGTGTCTTGCGCGCCAAGGAAGAGCTGGGCGCAGAGGTGGACTACATCGAAACCAAAGACGCCAAGGATTACGAAGAAAACATCCGCCTTTTCGCCGATCAGGGGTACAACGTCATCGTGACGGTGGGCTTTGCGCTGGGTGAAGCCACTGCCAAGATGGCGGAAGAGTATCCCGACATCTACTTCATTGGTGTGGATCAGTTCCAAGCACCGGGCACGGAAAAGCCCAATCTGGCGGGTTTGATTTTCAACGAAGACAAGGCGGGCTTCCTGGCGGGGGCGTTGGCTGCGCAGATCACCAAGAGTGGCAAGATTGCCGCTGTGTTGGGGACAGACCTGGTGCCGCCGGTCGTGGCCTTCAAGGAAGGGTATGAAGCTGGTGCCCGCTACATCAACCCCGACATCGAAATCATCTCGACCTACCACCCCGGCGGGTTGGACGTAGCCTTCACCGACCCTGAATGGGGGGCTGCGACTGCCAAGCAGGCCATCGACCAAGGGGCCGATGTGATTTTCGGTGCTGGCGGGAAGACGGGGAATGGTGCGCTCATCGAAGCTGCTTCGTATGAAGGTGTTTACTGCATTGGTGTGGATACCGACCAGTGGCTGACCGTCCCTGAAGCACGCCCGTGCCTGGTTTCCAGCGCCATGAAGCTGATTACGCCGGGCGTCTTCGATCTCGTCAAGATGGCGAAGGAAGGCAGCTTCCCGAGTGGCAACTACGTGGGTGAAGTCGGGCTCGCACCATTCCACGACTTCGAAGATGATATTCCGCAGGAAGTCAAGGATAAGCTGAAGGAAATCGACGAGGGCCTGCGCAACGGCACGATCGAAACCGGCTACAACCCCGGTGGCTGAGGCAATCTTTTGGTGGGCGCCCGTGCCGCAAGCATGGGCGCCCGTCTTGTTTGTTGAAGAGGAGAGAGCGGGGAACAATCCTCCTTCGGTTTGTGCCTCGCTCTCTGCTCTTCACAATTCTCGAAGCGAGGAAAAACGCAGATGGCTGATGCAAAGATTGCAAATGGTGCACCCCCAACTCGCTGGCAACGCTTCGCACAAGCGATAACCATTCCCCTGCTGGCGGTTGTGCTCGCGATGCTTGTAGGGGCAATCATCATCGTGATCGCTGGTGCCAACCCTCTTGGTGGGTATACGGCCATGTTCCGTGGTGCGTTGGGAACGGCACGCGGACTGGTGCGAACGTTTGAAAAGGCGACGCCACTCATCTTCTCAGGGTTGGCCGTTGCCTTTGCGTTCAAGGCTGGCTTGTTCAACATTGGCGCCCAGGGGCAGCTCATTCTTGGCGCGATTGCCGCAGCGTACGTTGGTTTTGCGTTTGAAGGCTTGCCCCCATTTGTGCATTTGCCGCTTGCCTTAGCGGCGGGGATGCTGGCTGGCGCCATTTGGGGGGCTATCCCTGGCGCGCTCAAAACCTTCACAGGGGCGCACGAGGTCATTACCACGATCATGCTCAACTTCGTCGCCATCAACCTGACGGACTATCTCGCAAATGGCCCCTGGAAAGACCGCTCCCCCGGCAACATCGTGGCGCGTACCCCTGCGATTCTACCCTCTGCGGAATTGCCTTCAATCGGTGTTGTGCCACTGGGCTTGTTGATTGCCATTGGCATGGCGGTGCTGGCGTGGTGGGTGCTGGCCAACACGACGTTTGGCTATGAAATTCGTGCTGTGGGGCTGAACCCGGCAGCAGCGCGGTATGCTGGCATGTCGGTGGGGCGTACGGTGATTGCCAGCATGGCAATTAGCGGCTTGCTGGCTGGCTTGGGAGGCGCTGTTGAAACGCTGGGCATTGTTGGCCGCTACCAGCCTGGTTTCAACACAGGGTTGGGTTTCGATGGCATTACGATTGCCTTGTTGGCGCAAACCAGCCCGTTGGGGGTCGTGCCGGCGGCCTTGTTGTTTGGCGTGATGCGTGCCGGCGCCAACCAGATGCAGCTCTACGGCGTGGATGCCGAGATTATCGGGATTGTACAGGGTACGATGTTGCTCTTTGTCTCAGCGCCCATCATCATTCGCAAACTGTTCCGCTTGCGTGCACCCGAGGGGGGCGAAGAAGTGGTGCTCAGCACGGGCTGGGGCAGTTCGGGTTGAGATTGTTCGACCAGAGAAGGTATCCTCGAAGGATTCGTGAGGGATATTGATGCCAAACAATGCAATGACAATGATACGCCAACGTGTTTCGTGGTTGTTGGTCGCTGGTGTGGTGGCACTGATTTTCGTTTCGTATGGTGCCACTCCGGCGGTGACAACAGCGTTGTTGGCTTCGACGGTTCGCCAATCGACGCCGCTGGTCTTGGGGGCGCTTTCGGGCATTTTCTGTGAACGCTCCGGGGTCATCAATATTGCCATCGAAGGCATGATGCTCATGGGGGCGTTCGTCGGTTTCCTGGCGAATGTCTATACCGGGAATTTGCTGGTGGCGGTATTGGCAGCCGTGTTGATGGGGGCATTCATGGGGCTGGCGCATGCGTTCATGTCCATCACGCTCAAAATGGACCAGATTATCAGCGGCACGGTGCTCAACATTCTCGCCCTGGAATTGACTGGTTTCTTCTACCAGCAAGGTTTGACCACGCAAGGCAAGTTGACGCCTGTGCGTATTCCCGTTTTGGCTGATATTCCGCTTATTGGCCCGGTCTTGTTCGACAATCCGCCGATCACGTATCTCTCGCTGGTGCTGGTTGTGGTGGTACACATTTTGCTCTTCCGCACGGTGTGGGGGTTGCGCACACGCGCGGTTGGTGAACATCCCAAGGCTGCGGATACAGTAGGCATCGATGTCATTCGTATGCGCTACATCAACGTCATCATCGGCGGGATGATTGCTGGCCTGGCAGGTGGTTATCTGACACTCGAAGCGGTTGGCTCGTTCGAGCGGGCCATGACCAACGGGCGGGGGTTCGTAGCGCTGGCCGTGATGATTTTTGGCAAATGGACACCGTTGGGGGCGTGGGGTGCTGCCTTGCTCTTTGGTTTTGCCAACGCCTTGCAGACGCAGTTTCAGTTCCTGGGCATTAGCACCATTCCGCACCAGTTCGTTGGCATGTTGCCCTACCTCTTGACGATCGTGGTGTTGGCTGGTTTCGTGGGGCGTGCGCGCCCACCCGCAGCCATTGGCCAGCCGTATGAGAAGGAGTAAATCATGCGTGCCGAAGTGGTTTTGGAAGTTCGCAATATCACCAAGTCGTTCCCGGGTGTTGTCGCCAACGACAACGTCAGCCTCACGTTGCATCGTGGTGAAGTACTGGCGTTGCTGGGGGAAAACGGCGCGGGAAAATCGACGCTGATGAACATCATCTATGGGTTGTACCATCCCGATAGCGGTGAGATCATCGTCAAGGGGGAGAAAGTCCAGTTGGGCAGTCCGCGCGAAGCCATCGAGCATGGGATTGGGATGGTCCACCAACACTTCATGCTGGTACCGGTGATGAGCGTCGTGGAAAATGTGATGTTGGGCATTGAATCTACCCAAGGGCCTTTCCTCGACAAACGCGCAGCCGCTGAACAGATCCGCCAAATCTCCGAACAGTATGGGCTCAAAGTAGACCCCTACGCCATTGTCGAGGATTTACCGGTCGGGGTGCGTCAGCGCGTTGAAATCATCAAAACGCTCTATCGCGAAGCCGATATTCTGATTTTGGACGAACCGACTGCCGTTCTCACACCGCAAGAAGTAGAAGAATTATTCGAGATTATCGAAGCCCTGACGGCGCAGGGAAAATCGGTCATTTTCATCTCGCACAAGTTGAAAGAAGTGTTGAGGATTGCCGACCGCATTACGGTGCTGCGGCGCGGGAAGGTGGTGGGCACAGTGCGCCCCGAAGAGACAGACGAGCAACAATTGGCGGAGATGATGGTGGGGCGCTCGGTGTTGTTGCGGGTGGAAAAACCCCCGCGCGAACCAGGAATGCCCGTGTTGGAAGTGGACGATTTGTGGGTGCGTGATGAGACCGGTCATATGGCTGTGCGTGGGGTTTCGTTCCGCTTATATGCTGGTGAAATTCTGGGGATTGCCGGTGTGCAGGGCAATGGGCAAACCGAATTGGTGAAGGCGCTCAGCGGCTTGAAACATGCCGAAAAAGGGCATATCCGCATTGCGGGGCAACCCGTCACCAATCTCGCGCCACGCGCATTTTACGAATTGGGGCTGGGGCACGTTCCCGAAGATCGCCAACACGATGGGTTGATTCTCAGTCTGCCCATCAAAGACAACATCATCCTCAACACCTACTACAAGCAGCCCTATTCTGAGAATATGGTGTTGAAACATGATGTGATTGCCGAAACAGCGAAACGCCTTGTCGAAGAATTCGATGTACGTACGCCGGGAATTGACACACGTGCCGGAGCATTGTCGGGTGGGAATCAGCAGAAGGTCATTATTGCGCGTGAATTTTCGCGCCCCATTCGTTTGCTCTATGCCGTGCAGCCAACACGCGGCTTGGACGTGGGGTCTATCGAGTACATTCATCGCCGCCTTGTGGAAAAACGCAATGAAGGCGCGGCGGTCTTGCTGGTTTCGACTGAATTGGAAGAAATCCTTGCGCTCTCCGACCGAGTGGCGGTGATGTACGAAGGGCAAATCATGGACATTTTGCCGGTGGACGAAGCTACCATAGAACGCTTGGGGCTGCTCATGGCTGGTGTCCGCGATGCGACACGCACCGCCCAGACCACCAATTGAGAGAGGCTGTGGACGAAAAAAAGCCCCCGACATCGGGGGCTTTTTTCTTGCCGACGTCGGGGGATTACTCGCCTGCGATATTCGTAAGCGCTGAGAGGGCGTGTGTCAGCCATTGGGCAACGTCGGTTGCCAGCACGCCCCGGTCGGTTTCATACTCATCAGCCAGCAGGCGCCCCGCCAGCCCGTGCAAAAAGACACCGACACGCGCGGCGTCGTAGGGGGGAAGCCCCTGCGCCAGCAAACCGCCAATCAGGCCTGCAAGCACATCGCCGGTACCAGCGGTTGCTAGCACGGGGGTGGCAAAGGGTGAGACGCTGACGTGCCCATCCGGTGCGGCGATCACGGTATATGCCCCTTTGAGCACAACTGTTTGTTGCCATTCTTGGGCTTTCTGTTGTGCCAGTTGCAGCCGGTTCGCCTGAACGAACGCTGGTTCGACGCCACAGAGCCGTGCCATCTCACCGGGGTGTGGTGTGAGCACGAAGTGGTTGGGGGGCAGGTGGGGTGCCCATTCTTCATCGAATGCCGCCAGGGCGTTCAGCGCATCGGCGTCCAGGACGGTGGGTGGCAGCGTGATCGGTTCAGGTTCTAGAGGTGCATGCTCTTTGACGAAGCCGATACCGCTGGGTCGTGGTGGAACATGCGCACGCAAGCCCAGCAGCGCCCACACGAAGGCAAATGTCAGATCGTCTTGCCCCAGACCGGGCCCGAGCACCAGGGCATTGTACATGGGAAGTTCTTCCGTCAGCACTTTGAGGGCGTCTGGCTTGATGGCGCCCAGGTCGTGGGGAAGCATGAGCCAGGTGCAGTTTGTGAGGTCTTGTTTGGGGGCCAGCGCCATGGCCACCAGGTCGGGGACGCCGAGCGTCACCAGCCCGGCACCACTTCGGGCAGCGGCCATCGCGGCAAGCCCTGGTGCGCCGGGGTAGTTGACGCTTCCGCCAACGATGAGCACACGCCCGAACGTGCCTTTGTGCCCTAGCAAAGAGCGCTGTGGTAGCAGCGTGGCGGCCAGCGCCGGGGTGATGAGTTCGGCCGTGGCGGTGCACGCTTCTGCGACGTGCTCGGGAATGCCAATGTCGGCAACGATGATGGCTTTTTGCACGGTGGCTGCGGGCGAGAGCAATTGCCCCACTTTGGGGCCCGCGAACGTCACCGTGATATCGGCCGGCACAGTCGCGGGATCGACTTCGCCGGTATCGCTGTTGACGCCGGTGGGCAGGTCCACAGCAACGACGCTCAAGCGGTGCGGAATTTTGATAGAGAACGACGGGTCTTCGGTGAACCAGACCAGCGGAGCATCTTCGAACTGGCGTGTGCGTTGTTGTTCGCGCTTCACGATGTCGAGAATTTCGGCGAGTGTCCCTGTAATGGGACGGCTCAGCCCTGTACCGAGCAACGCATCGATGACGATGTGTGCCCGTTCGAGGGCGCGTTGTAGGCGTTCCATATCCTCTTCGACAGAAAAAAGGGCAACACCGGTGGCGCGTGCCTGTTGGGCGCGTTCATCGTCTTCATCGCGCTTCCAGAGGAAGGCCGTCACGCTGAACCCGGCTTGCGCCAGAAATCGAGCAGCGACGAGTCCATCGCCGCCGTTGTTCCCCGGCCCGGCCAGCACAACGATGCGCGTCTCTTCAGCCGGCCAGAGCATGTGTATCACCCGCGCCACCGCCCCACCGGCGTACTCCATCATCTCGTCGTAGGAATGTCCTGCTTTGTCTGCGGCGCGTTCGAGGGCACGCATTTGTTCTGTTGTGTAAACATAAATTGCCATGACGTTTTCCCCCTCTTTTCGATGCGTCTCTGATTAGTAGGTCAGGCATTCTCCGGGCAGATGCCCTATGAAGTTGGTGTAGTGAACAGCGATTTCGTGTGGTTGAATGAATTCCAGACGGGTGATGCCGGTGTTGTTGTGATAAAAATACGCCGGGAGTGGCTCATTGAACGTGGCGCCCAGTAAAACGCGCAGCAACAACGTGATGAAAATACCGTGGCTTACCACCCCCAGGCGTTCTTCGGGATGCTTGGCGGCATAGGTGCGCAACCGGTCGGCAACTTGTTGGGCACGTTCATGGGCTTCGGCAAATGTTTCAGGCGCGGGGCGGTCCCACCATCCCTGTTCGGTGATTGTGGGGGGGAGGGAAGCGCGTGGAATGATGGCCTGCATGTCGGCCCGTGCCATGCCGGGACGAGGAATGTACTCTTCGCCGACAATGTCGAACATCCCTCCAACTTCGTACACGTCATCCCAGACGTCGATGGGGATGCTGGTGCGTTCGGCGATGGCACGGGCGGTTTCGAGGGCGCGCCGCATCGGGCTGACGATAAGGCGCGTTAGCAGCGGTTCGTCATGTGGATGTTGAGCGTAGGGTTCGGCGGCATGGGCGACAAAATGCGCCAGATGCTGCGCTTGCACGTGCCCCAGGGATGTCAAGGCAGGGTCAGGGTCGCGCAGGCTGACGTCGACCACATCGGCATCGCGAAAGCGTGCGTTGTTGACAGATTCGGCGTGTCGGATGAGGTACAGGTTCATAAGCGTTCGTGGGTGTGTGGGATAACAGGCGCCCCTTGCACGGAGCGCCTGTTGTGTTGTTCATTCCGATCTGGTGGGGTGGCGTTTGGGCAAGCCTCGATAGGGTGGGATATCGAGTTTGATGAGGCTCCCCGCTCCCACCATCTTCATTTCCATCATACGTTCGAGCAAGCGCGGATCGACGGTTTCAACATTGTTCATGGTAATGACGGTGGGCAATTGTGCCATGTAGCGATGATTGAAGAGCTGGAAAAGTTTTTCCTGCGCCCATGGCGTGGCGCTGTGTGTACCCAAGTCATCCAGCACCAGCAATTCGGCGCGGCGTACTTGCTCAAAGCGCTTGTCATAACTCACAGGGCTTGCAGGGTTGAACGTGGCCCGTAAGTGGTCGAGCAGGTCGGGGACGACGATGAACAGGGCGTCGTGCCCGTGGGCAACAGCTTCGTTGGCAATGGCGGCGGCAAGATGGGTTTTGCCGACGCCATAGCCGCCGACGAATACAAGCCAGCCGCTGGGGTTCTGCGCGAAACGGCGTGCCAGCCGCACGGCCTGAAACAGTTTTTCGCGGTCTTCCCCTTTCAATTCAAGGCCGCGGAGGTCGAAGGTCTCGAATGTCATGTGGCGTAGAAGATGCAATGTCGAAAGGTCCTGGTGTTCGTCCGAGCGGCCGTGACGATAGTCGGGCGCTTTGATATGCACAATCTGGCTGAGCGATTGGTCTTCCAGCCGCGAGCGGATACGGCTTTCGATTTCGTCGAGCGCGTGGTTGGTGGTAATGACGGTTGGGAGTTGTGCATTGTAGCGGTAGTTGAAGATCTGGAAGAGTTTTTCCTGCGCCCAGGGGGTGGCGGCGTGGGTGCCCAAATCGTCTAGAATGAGCAGGGGAGTGGTGCGAATATGCTCGAATCGCTCATCGTGCGGTTCTTCGTTATGCGGGTTGAACGCGGCACGCAGGTAATCGAGCAGGTCGGGGACAACGAAGAAGAGCACTTCTTCGCCCCGTTTGAGGCGTTCGTTGGCAATGGCGGCAGCGAGATGGGTTTTGCCGCACCCATAGTTGCCCAGCAGCACCAGCCAGCCACGTGGACGTTCGGCATACTGGCGGCAAATGTCATACGCTAGCCGCAGGCTTTGGCGCTGATGCGGCGGCAACCCAATACCGTCGGGGTGAAACGTGTCGAACGTCATGTGTTTGAGCAAGCCCAGGGCGCTGAATCGCTCGATGGTGGAGCGGCGTTTTTGCAGCAGTTCGGTGCGTTTGCAGGTGCAAGGAATGGCACGCCCAAACAAGGGATGCCCAGGGGGCACGTCTTTGCGCACGAAGCCTGCTCCCTTGCAGATGGGGCAGATGTCTTGGCGTTGCTCCGGTGCCGGCTTATTCGAGTTCGTCGAGGAAGCGGCGTCGAGTTTCGTCAGACGGCTCTGTTCCAGAATATCGCGAATGTCTTTCATCGTCTTTTCCTTCTCGCGCCCATCGTTCGAGAATTGCGCGGATATAGCGCCAGTTCCGTTTATTGCGTTCAGCGGCCAGCCGAAATGCTTCTTGAATCCATATCTCCGGGTAGGTGTTGGCAGCGTCACGGAGTTCTTCGGCGATGACGGGTTGCAGCAGCCCAATATTGTCTTCGTACAGTTTGAAGATGAGAGGGCGTTCTTCTGGCACGGGTGTGGGGTCGATTGGCTGCACCAGTACCTGGTTGGTGCGTAGATGCTTTTCCAACGTTGCCCGTGCTTGGCGCCCGCGTTCTGAATTCAGGAAGTACCACGTTTCGCTGTTGCCTTCATGCTCCACACGCAGCGCTAACAACGTGCCACGATAGAGTGCGCGTTCCAGCGCTTCGGCCAATGTCGCTTCGGGTGGTTGACCGGGGCGTTTGATGCTTTGCAACAGGAGCCCATCGGCGTACAACTCTGGCTCACGAAGGTAAGCACGCCTGGGTTGGCGGTAAAGCCGCCAAAAGCAGTGTAGCGTGAGTTTCAGCTCTGCCAAATCATCGATCTTCGGCAACAATTCGCTGAAAAACAGATCGGGCACGGGTGTAAAACGCAAATTGCCCTTTGGGAATCCCTCGAACGTTTTCATGGCACATCTCAGAAGATAATGTCGTCCAGGTCACCTTCGATGGGGCCAAAATCTTCTTCCACATAGATGGTTTCGAGATTGCTAAATTTGGCATTTTCACGGACGAAGCGTAATTCGACCATGCCAGTCGGCCCATTGCGGTGCTTGGCAACGATGATTTCGGCAATGTTGGGTTTCTCGGTTTCTTTGTTGTAGACTTCGTCACGGTAGATGAACATGACCACGTCAGCATCTTGCTCGATCGAACCACTTTCACGAAGGTCGCTGAGCATGGGGCGCTTGTCGTGGCGGCTTTCCACCTGGCGGCTCAACTGCGAGAGCGCCAGCACGGGCACACGCAGTTCACGCGCGAGGGCTTTGAGCGAGCGGCTGATTTGCGAGATTTCCTGTACGCGGTTTTCGGTACGCCCCGCACCACGCATCAATTGCAAATAGTCCACGACAATCAGGTCAAGCCCGTGCTCGCTGGCGACACGGCGGGCTTTGGTGCGCAGTTCGATGGGGCTGATGGCGGGCGTTTCATCGATGAAAATGCGCGTATTGCGCAACGTATCGACTGCCATGGAGATACGTTGCAAATCTTCTTCGGTGATCGGGCCAACGCGCAATTTCTGGGCATTGATACCTGTCTGGCTGGAGATGAGGCGTTGCACCAGCTGGTCGGCGCTCATTTCAAGGCTGAAAAAAGCCACGCGGGCATTTTGTTGCAGCGCCACATTTTCGGTAATCGAGAGTGAAAAGGCCGTCTTCCCCATGCTCGGGCGAGCAGCCAGAATGATGAGGTCGCCTGGCTGAAAGCCACCCAACAGTCGATCGAGGTCGGTGAAGCCGGTGGGCAACCCGACGGGGTGCCGTTCGAGGAAGAGCTTTTCAACCTGCTCGTAAAATTCGCCCAGAATTTGCTGGATAGGAATCATCGCACCGGTCAGGCGGTGCTGCGAGACGGCGAACAGCAGGGCTTCGGCACGGTCGATGATTTCGGCGATGTCGTCATCGCTGTTTTCGTATGCCAGCCGCGCAATATTTTCGGCGGCTTCGATCAACCGACGCAGGACAGCGTTGCGTTCGACGATGCGCCCATACTGTTCGATGTGCAAGGCTGTGGGGACTTTCAGCGCGAGTTCGTGGATGGCGGCCACACCGCCCACGTCGCTCAGCCGCCCCATGCGTTCCAACTCATCGGCGATGGTCAATTCGTCGGCGGGTTCGTCGCGTTCATGCAGGTTGAGCAGCGCTTCGTAAATCCAGCGGTGTCTTTCGCGGTAGAAGTCTTCGGGGCGCAAGAAGGGCGCCACTTTGGTAATCGCTTCGGGGTCGATCAGCATTGCCCCTAGGACGGCTTCTTCGGCTTCGATGTTATACGGAAGGATCCGCGTCGTCCGTTCAGTCATGGCATGTTTCTCGGCAGATGTGTTCTTCAACCAACCATACGGCGTTCTTTGTACACAAACAAACGAGGCGCGTTCAATGGGCTGGGGTTTGAACGCGCCTCGCGCAAGGGGTCCCCCTTGCGAGGTTATTCGTCGTCGAAGTCGATATCCAGGCTTTCGACAAAATCCTTGAAGACGGAGAGTTTTTCTTCTTCTTCGGGTGAAAGTTCTTCGTGCCCTGGTTCCGGGGTGATGCCGGCTTCGTCCATCACGTGTTCTTCCACGAAGATGGGGGCGTTCACGCGCACAGCCAGCGCGATGGCGTCACTCGGGCGAGAATCAACGGCCAGCGTTTCCCCATTCACGTTGAGCACGATGTTGGCATAGAACGTATCATCGCGCAGATCGTTGACAACGATGTATTCGACTCGGGCACCGAGCGTTTCGATGACGTTTTTCAGCAGGTCATGGGTTAGAGGGCGCGCGACACGAATGCCTTGCAGACTGAGGGTAATGGCGTCGGCTTCGTACGGGCCAATCCAAATGGCAAGATGCCGCTCGCCTTCTTGTTCTTTCAGCACCACAATACGGTGTTGTGAAATCAGGCTTACCCGGATGCTGTCGATTGTAACCGGAATCATAGCGCCCTCTCCTTTTCGGTTCACAAGGGAAGTTGCTCGGTGTGTACAGTATACCACAGCCAGCGTTGGGCTTCAAGCATTTGCTTGCCACAGGAGCGCAACGAAAACCCCCGCTGACGAGCGGGGGCACGTGCTCAATTAGGGCAAAAGGACTTCGACGCGTTGGCGGAACTCCTCGACCGGGATCGCCCCTTCGACTTTCTGACCGTTGATGAAGAACGTTGGTGTGGCGACAACGCCTTGGTTGGTGGCGTCGCGGGTCAATCGCTGGACTTCGGCAAGGTACTTTTTGGTATCCAGGCACTTGGCAAAAGCGTCCAGGTCAAGCCCGACGTCGGTCGCGTATTCTTTGAGCCGCACGTCGGTGAAGGCGCTGCGCCCGTATTGTTCCTGAGCACGGAAGAGGCGGTCGTGATAGGGCCAGAACATACCCTGTTCTTGAGCACAGAGTGCAGCCTGGGTGGCTTGAACAGTTGGTTCCCCAAGGAAAGCGATGGGTTGAAGCTCAAAATACACCTGCCCTTGTTCCACGTATTCGAGAATGGGGTCGAGGAGCGTTTTGTGTGCAGTAAGACAGTGGGGGCAAGAGTAATCGCTAAATTCGACGATTTTCACTGGGGCATCTTCGGGGCCAACAGTACGTCCCACAGCCCCCAGTTCAGCAAAGCGGCCACTCACAGCGGCGACATCTGGTGCTGATGCGCCACTGCGATTGGCAACAATCGCCAGCAAGATAATGAGCACCAGTAACATCCCCCCGCTGCCCAGCCAGAAAGCCGGATTTTGGAAAATGTCTTGTTGCTTGGGCGGTTGTTGTGTTTTGGGACGTTTGACTTTCGCCACTGAAAACTCCTCCTCTTGCAGAAATGGATTTATGGTTCGACGGTAACGACTGATGGGTCGATCAGGCTCAGGGCGTGTTCGGGCACATCCAGCAATTCGACTTCGACCCACGTCCCAGCAGGCACCTGGGTGGCTGTCTCGGGTATGATAGCGAAAGCATTGGCCCAGACAAGTGCGCTGAGAATGCCAGAACCCTGCACCCGCAGGCTATCGCCTTTGGTACTGACACGCAATTCGCCGCTGTTGGGGTCGCGCCAGACACGCGCACGCATGTAATGTCGCCGCCCACTGTTGCGCACATCTTCTTGCAGGCGGGCTTTGAGCGTGGGGCGCAAAATGGGCGTGAGCCCAGCCATTTTGCGAATGGCGGGGCGGGCAAAGACTTCGAACGCTACATACGCCGCCACGGGGTTGCCCGGTAAACCCAAGAGGGGGATGGCATGCCCGTTGGGGGCGCGCAGCAGCCCAAAGGCAAGCGGTTTACCCGGCTTGATGCTCACTTGCCAGAAGTGCATTTCCCCCTCGGCAGCCAGGACGTGCTTCACAAAGTCGTAATCTCCGACGGAGACGCCAGCAGAGGTGATGAGCATGTCCACCCCCAGCGCCAATGCGTCATGCACTTTGCTGGTGAGGGCTTCGACGGTGTCGCGGGCGATGCCCAGCGGTACGGGAATTCCCCCGGCACGCCGCACCAGCGCGGCGTTGACGTACTCGTTGGAGTTGCGAATTTTGCCTGGCGTGAGAGGGTCGCCAGGTTGTACCAGTTCATCACCAGTCGCCAGAATGCCCACTCGTGGTTGACGCACGCAAGGTACTTCGGCGATCCCCAGCGAGGCCAGCACACCCAACCCTGCTGGTGTGAGCCGTGTGCCGGCGGGCAGCACCACCGTGCCCTGGCGCACATCTTCGCCTGCTTCGCGAATGTTTTCGCCGGCGCGCACGGGCTTCAAAATCGCCACATGTCCTGGTGGGCGTGTGTCGGGTGGCCACGTGTCGCTGGTCTCTTCGAAACGCACCACGGCATCAGCCCCTTCGGGCACAGGAGCACCGGTCATGATGCGCATTGCTTCTCCCGGCGCCAGTGGGCGTGGAGGGGGGTGCCCGGCAGCCACTGTGCCAGCCAGCGGCAGAAGGACGGGCGTATCGTGTGTGGCATGCTGGACATCGGCAGCACGCACGGCGTAGCCATCCATGGCCGAATTGCGGAAGGGGGGAACGTCGTGCGGGGCGCGCATGTCGTATGCGAGCACACGGTCGAACGCCTCGTGCAGAGAGACCCGCTCAGCGGGCAACTGCTCGAATGCAGCCAGAATAGCGCGGCGTGCCTCTTCGACCGTTCGGCGTTCAACAGGTGGTGGTGTGTTCATAGGTGTTTCCGTCCTGTCATGAGATGCTCAGGTGGCAAGCCAAGTTTCACCATATTCTTGCAATTGGGTGATGATAGGCATAAGTGCCCGCCCTTTTTCGGTCAGGCTGTATTCGACCCGTGGTGGTGTCTCGGGAATGACGGTGCGCACGATGATGCCTTCTTGTTCCAGAAATTTGAGCCGTGCTGAGAGGGTACGTGGGCTAATGTTGGCAATGGCCGCACGCAACTCATTGAAGCGGCGTGCGTGCTCACGCAATTCGCGCAGAATGAGCAGCACCCACGGATCGCCCACCAGCGCTGCTGCGCGTTCGATCGGACATTTGGATTGTGAAAGTTGACGCTCGGTTTTTTTGTGTGGCATAGCACATCTAGGTACGTACGTTTTTTCTATGATCATCTTGGGGTGCTCGATGTTCAATCATATTCAACCCCTTGACATTCCCAAATTGCAACTGTATGATTGTTACCAAAATGGTATCTGATACCATTTCTGAAATTAGTGAACAAGCAGCAGAGGAGGGGCATATGAACATTCTGCATCTGCTAGGACGGCTCGTTTACGGCGGTTTCTTCCTGATGATGGCCATGAATCACTTTACGCAGACCGACATGTTGGCCGGGTATGCGCAGGCAAAGGGCGTTCCGTCGCCACGCCTGGCAGTATTGGGGTCGGGGGTGTTGTTGCTGATTGGTGGGGTGAGCGTGCTCACAGGTTTCCAGCCCAAAATTGGCATTTTGGCGTTGGTGCTTTTCTTGTTGCCTGTTTCGCTGCAAATGCATGCCTTCTGGAAGGAGACGGATGAGCAGGCAAAGATGACCGAAATGGGGCAGTTCTTGAAGAATATGGCATTGTTGGGAGCGGCATTGGCGTTGCTGGCTCTTCCTGAGCCGTGGCCGTTCGGTCTTGGTGGATGAGCGGTCGCTGATGCATCGATGATTTCAGCCCTGCCATATATGGCGGGGGTTTTTTTGTTTCGAGAAAACACACAGGTGTGTATAATGAAGGCAACGACTTGACAGAATGCTGTCAACTGACGGAGACAGAGGATACCCCCCATGCCTGAATCTATTCGCGACAAGCAGGCGCGTTTGTTCCGGTTGACCCATTTGCTCTATCGGCACCCCCAGGGATTGCGTGTGCGCGAAATGGCTGAGATGTGCGGGGTCTCCGCGCGCACCATTCAGCGCGATTTGAAGGCGTTGGAAGAGGCTGGTGTGCCATTGTGGAGCACTGAGGATGAAGAACCCAATGCGCCGCGCTATGGGATTCTCGAAGGCTTTTACATTCCCCCTTTGCAATTGACGTTGAGCGAGGCGACGGCACTCTATCTGGCGGCACGGCTTTTTTGCCGCAATGCCGATGAGAGTACCCCAGAAATTGCCCAGGCATTTGCCCAACTGGCAACCGTTTTGCCCGAGACACTGGCACGTGCTTTGCAAGACACCATTCAGGATCTGGCGAAGCGGGGCGAAGACCGCCAGTTTCGCCATGTGTTGGAGACGCTGGCATTGGGGTGGGCAACGGGGCGCAAGGTGCGCATCCGCTATTGGGCGGCCTCGCGCGAGGAGAGCCGCGAGCATGTGGTGGCGCCGTATTTGCTGGAACCGGGCAACAAGACGGTGTATCTGCTGGCACGCCTGGAAGGGCGTGATGATCGCAAGCCGCTGGTGGTGACGTTCAAGGTCGAGCGTATTTTGAGCGCCCAGCTGCTGGATGAGACATATGAGCTGCCTGAGGATTTTTTGCCGTCCGACGTGTTGCGCCACGCATGGGGAATTATCTGGAATGACGAAGTCGAGGATGTGGTGCTTCGTTTTGCGCCCCATGTGGCGCGGCGTGTGGATGAAAGTATCTGGCACCCTTCGCAAATTGTGGAACCGTTGCCCGATGGGGGGCGCTTGATGCGGTTGAAGGTGAGCGGCACGCTGGAAATCGAGCCGTGGATTAAGTCCTGGGGGGCGGCGGTGGAAGTGCTGGAACCGGCGTCTTTGCGGCGCAAACTGGCGGCTGAGACGCGGCGATTGGCGGTGCTTTATGCCAATGTACCTGTTCAAGAAGAAGGTTCGGAGAGCCAGAGATAAACGGTGATGGGTGTGGCGGTTGGATTGTCGAGGATGAGCCGCCAAATTCCAGGTTTCTCCTTCCACGCCCAGGCCGTAAAAGGGCGTATCCCCAATGCGTCGAAAGGAGCATAGGCCATATCCGCTGGCATGAAACGACGCGTGTCGTCGAACATCTCGCCGTCGGGTGTTTGCAAGCGTGTGCCTGGTTGTTTCCCATGCCAGTGGATGAGCAATGTGCGTGTTCCCAAGCGATCGGTGATGGGATGGGTGATGGTGCTCTGTGCTGGCACGGTGATGGTGGCGAGCATCTTCCACGATGGCATCGCCTCGGCCTCGAAGGCAGGCAGGGATGGAGACCAGGCACGGGGGAGCGTTTCCCCCCGCAACCAGGGCGCAATGATGTCGAGATAGGCATCGTTGCGTGGCCCCGTAAGCGTCGGTATTCCCCATTCGACAAGACGCTGGTTCCAGCCGTGGAGGGCGGGCAGTGTGCGCTTGCGTGCTTGGTCGCCAAGGGCTTCGGTGGCAGCAATCAACCCGTCGTTGGCAGGAAAGCCCGCCAGGAGCGGGGTGGCTTCTGTGGGCAAGGCCGTGCCAGCAATGTGCAGACGGGGCACGTTGGGTGGCGCTGTTCCGCGCGGTGAACCTGGCAACAGATCGCGCAAGGCCTCTTCATCGGGGGATTCGGCGAGGGCGTGTTCCACCAATGGCTGAAGCATTTGCATTCCGCGATGGGGTGTGCCCAACGTGATGAGACCAGCAATGGCGTTCGGCCCCATCTGGCGGGCAACCTCTTCGGCCACTAATCCCCCATAACTGTGCCCAATCAGCCAGACGGCACGTGCCCCTTCACGCTGCACCTGTTCTACAAGATGGCGCACCGTGGCAGCGTTTTGCGCGAGTGTGCGCGTTGGGGCTGTGCTGTCCACATACAAAACGGGGTAGCCGTCGGCGCGGAGCGCACGCGCCAGAAACTTCAACTGGCTCTGTTGGAGATCGCGGGCCGGGGCAAGGCCGGGAATGAGCAAAACGGGCAGGCGTTCGGAGGATGGGACGCCGGTGGAAAGCGGTGCGTTGGTGTAGAGCCCGTAGGGCGTTCCCACCCACAGTCTCTCTTCGACCGCGGCAAGCGCGGTGATGGGGCGTGGCCAGGTCGGCTCGGTGATGAGAGGGCGCGGTCTGTTGTCCGTGGAGGTGAGTGCCCAGATGGTGCCATCATCGGCGGCGAGCAGCAGGGCGTTGCTGGCGGGCGCAATGGCGACCGGGGGCGGCATGCCAGGCAGTGGAATGGTACGCCACCCGTTGGCGGTCTGTTGCCACAAGCCTTCGTGCGGCGTGAGGGCCCAGCGCGTGTTGCTGAACACGGCCAACGCCGTGATCCCGTACGGCGTATCGTCGAGGCGTTGCCAGCCAGTTGCAGTGGGGCGAAAAACACCAGTGGGCGAGGCGATGCTCCCATCAGTGGCGATGGCACGTGGGAGAATGCCCGCTGGCATCTCCATGCGTTGGAAGGGACAGGCTGCGTCTTGCCAGCAATCGGGGGTGTGGACGAGCAACCCGTGCTCGTCAGCAACCCAGGCAATGCCCGATGGTGTTGTGGCGATGGCGGTAACGGCAGCGACGCCGTCAGGCAGGGGGATGCGGAGCGGCGCTGGCTGGTTCGGCGGCCAGAGCCACAAGCCGCGTGGTGTGCCGATGAGCAGGCCGTCGGGATGGGGCGCCAGGGCGGTGATTGGCCTATCCAGGCGGCGGGCAAAGGGTGGGGCGTCGGCATGAATGGGGGCAGGGGCGTGTATCACCCCGGCGATGTGCACGCCCGGTACGATGAACAACAGGATATGCAGCAAAAGGCGCTGAAAAGAGCGGCCAGGCATGAAGTCCCTTCTTCGCTTGCCTGTTCGATGGCTTGAAGCATACGTCAGATGGTGGGGATTGAAAAACGGAGCAAACGTCGAAACGCCTGTCAGGGAATACTCCCTGACAGGCATTGCCGACCGATTAGCGCATGACAATCACAGGCAGAGGTTCTTCCTGGAAGGCATTGGGATCGACGGTGATCTGGTCGATGACTGCCGTGATGCCGGGTGTTTGCCGTACGATGGTCAGAATCAAATGTTGGATGGTTTCGTGGGGCACTGTTCCGATGACGGTGGCCACGCGATTCTGCACGACCACATCGACCGGATACAACCCCGCGACGGGATCGGCCAGCAAACGCGATTGCACCTGCACTTCGAGCTGGCGGTCGGTGGTCATTTCGTTTGTCACGCTGAGCACACCTTCGACCTGGCGCACGGCCGCTTCGATGCGGCGACGATCCTCCGCTGAGTGGGTGTGCCCGCGCAGCAACACGTGCCCCTTATCGACGAACACGCTCAACGCATCTACAGGAATGCCCAACGCCTCGATGGCTTCACGCACGGCTTCGCCCAATTTGATGTCGGGTGTGCGTGGTGTGTAGGGCGGAAGCGCGTGAAGGTCTTTCTTTTCAAGCGCCAATGTGATGGACTGGTGTTGCCACGCTTGCACCTGATCGGCTGGAACCACCACGCGTCGCCTGCGGATGCCGGGCAGGCGCACCACCACGTACAGTGGTTGCAGTGTGGCCGGATCGACTGCGATGTGATCGACCGTACCGACGCGCTCTCCCGTTTTGGTGTAGACGGCCGAGCCACGCCCGACAAGTGGTGTCATTTCGTCCGTGCCACGGTCGATGTGGACACGCACAACGGGCCGTGGCAACTGTTTCAGGGTCGGTCCGGCGTAGGGATCGTGCCAGATGAGCACATGCTCGGCATTGTAGCCCGTTTCGCTGGCCCATTCAGGCGTGGTGAATTCCTTGTGTGCAAAGACGCGACAGTTGCGCACAAATTCGCTATCTACACTCAGGTGAATGGCACCATCTTGATCGACGTGGTCGATGTAGCGGGCAGAGATGACACGTGCCCGCTTGAACAGACGCCCACTTCGGACGACAATATCGCTCACTGTGCGCGTATTTGGGTTGAGAATCACGTATTGCAACGTGCCGATTTCGCCATCGGTTGCCATGACAGGTGCGCCGATGCGCAACATAGGGCTCCTCCTCCTGCTTCTTCGTTGGTATGACATAGGCAGTCTTCTGGTTGCGTGTTAGAAATATGTTGGAAAAACAGTGAAGATGTGTTAGAAACAGAACCGGTTGGCAACGGAAACGCGGGGAGCAGAGACGTTTCCCCCTGACTGAGGAGATGAAGGCCATGCGCCGATTTCGGCTCCGACTAGAACAGACAAGCGAAAGTGATGTCCTGCTGATTGCGTTCGACACGCCAGCGGGGGATGTGGTCGAACGGCGGCGTGCGTTGTTTGCACCGAACGAGCTGGCAACACTGCTGGATGCACTCGAACGCACGGCCACCGCAGCAGATGCCGACGATGTGCTGGCGGTTCAGATGGGCGAACGTCTGTTTTCATGGCTTTTTGCCGAACGTGTGGGGGCGTTGTGGCAAGAAAGTCGAGCCATTGCGCATGCTCACGGTGATGCCTTGCGTTTGGAATTGTACTTGCCCGAGGTGTTCCAACAGTGGCCGTGGGAACTCCTGCGTGACCCAGAGGGGGATTTTCTGGCGTTTTCATCGCTGACGCCGGTGGTGCGCTTCGTGCCAACCCCGCGGGCGAATGAGCCACCCATGCTGATCGAACCACCTTTGCGTGTGCTGGGCGTGTTTGCTTCGCCAGAGACGCTTCCCCCGCTGGATGTGGTTGCCGAAGAAGCGCGATTGCGCCAGGCGTTGGAGCAGGTTGTCCTGCCTGACCTGATACGCTTGCACACGGTGCAAGGAGCAACACCAGGGCTGCTGCACCGCGCCATTCGGCGGGTTCAGCCACATGTGGTGCATGTTGCAGCACATGGCGATACCACCGGGCGCCTCTACTTACAAAGCGACAGTGGCACGCCGGTGGCGTTGGGTGGACGGGATTGGGCGCGTTTGCTGGCAGATGTGCCCACTGTGCGGCTGGTCTGGTTGAACAGTTGCCACAGTGCGGATGAACGGGCGCATGTGCCGACGCTGGCCGAACGGCTCATCGACTTGGGTGTGCCGGCTGTGGTGGCTATGCAACGCGCCATTGGCGACGCGGCGGCCATCACGTTGACGCAGACGGTGTATGAAGCGCTGGCCGAAGGCTGGACCCTGGAAAGTGCACTGGCACATGGGCGCAAGGCCGTGGCACAGGCGCATGGGCTGGATTGGAGCACCCCGTTGCTCTACCTGAGCCGCGCCAACAGTCGGTTGTGGTCGCTGGTGGCAGCGGCCCCCCAACGCGATGTGGTGGTGTTGACGGAGCCTGAGGAAACGCCAGCAGCATCATCCCCGCCGCCCGATTTGACGCTCGAAGTGCTCGCTGGGTTGGATGTGTGCGCATTGCCACCTGTCGAAGCATGGGTTGGCCCCTTGGGCGAAGAGCGATGCGTTGCGGTGGGGGCACTGTGGGTCAGCCGCACACCGATTACCAATGCGCACTATGCTGCCTTCGTCGCGGCCACAGGTGCTGAACCGCCTCCCCATTGGGGGGGCATGACACCCCCTGGCGACCTGCGTGATCACCCCGTGGTCTATGTCTCGCGGGCGGAAGCGGACGCATTTGCTGCCTGGCTGGGGGGGCGGTTGCCGACCGAAGAAGAGTGGGAACGCATTGCGCGGGGCGAGCGGGCACGCATTTACCCGTGGGGGGATACGTGGTGCGACACGTGTGCCCACACCGCTGAACAGGGCGCTCGTTCGACCGCGCCGGTTGGGCGCTACCCAGACGGCGCAACGCCGGAAGGCGTGCTGGATTTGGCGGGCAACGTCTGGGAGTGGACGGCTACGATGGAAGGGGAGCAGGCCATTGCCAAAGGTGGGTCGTGGTTCGAGCCGGCCGAGGCGGCACGCACATGGGAGCGTCTCTACGCCGACCCGGTACGGGGCTACGATGATGTGGGGTTTCGTGTTGTGTGGGACGAACCCCCTCGGCCTGCCTCTGGGGGATGAAAGCGCAGACAACAACCAAAGCCCCCATGAACGGGGGCTTTGGTGATGCCCCTCGTACGCTTACAGGGCTTTGAACTTTTCGAACGATTGCTTGCACGTGTGGCAATAATAAATCGCGCGGCAAATGGTCGTGCCGAAAGGGCTTTCCATGTTCGTGTTGTCCGAGCCACAGTAGGGGCAGGCTACGACGCTGACCATGTCCACGTCGATCAAGCCACCGTGGCGGACAGGGGGCGCTAGCCCGATCGTTTTCATCTTCTCGCGTGCACTCTCCTGAATGCGGTCGGATGTCCAGGGCGGGTCGAGCACGATATTGACTGTTGGTTTCGCCCCTAGTTGTGCCAACCGTTCGCAAATTTCCTCACGCATCATGTGCAACGCGGGGCACCCCGCAAATGTTGGCGTCATGTTCACCACGACGTGCTCGCCGTCGATTTCGACACTGTTGATGAGTCCCATTTCGACAACCGAAACCACGGGGATTTCGGGGTCTTTGACATCTTCGAGTGCTTGCCACACGTCTTCTTCGCGTATCATCGTATCGTTCCTCACTTACCATTTTGCGCCAGGTTCTAGCCGATAGACAAACTGCATCGCATCCAGCAATTGCTCCATGTATTCGGTGTGGGTGCCTTGTCGCCCCCCGTACACAGGTTCGACAGTTGGGCGCCAGCCTGTTGCGGCCTGTTCGACGGGAACCGTCAACCCAGATTGTTGCAGGAAGGGGACCACGTCGTCCAGCCACCGTTGCTGCAATTCCGATTCGGCAGGGGCAATCCCGGCTTCGACGCGCACTGCTTCCAGCTCGGTTGGCTCGAACAATCCCAGCGCGTACGGGAACGCGCGGTCGAGCGCGGCTTGCATGCGACGGTGGCTTTCTTCGGTGGCATTGCCCAGTTTGCGCACCCACGTTTGGCTGTGGACGAGGTGGTATTTTTCTTCCACCAACAGCTTGCGTGCAACCTGAGCCAGCGGTTCATAGGAAGAATTGGCAAGCGCCTGCCAGCGAATGTGCTCTGCCACGTCGTGCAGATAGTGGCGCACGACAGTAAAGCCCCAATCGCCACGGGGAAGTTCGCTGAAAATAGCGTTGCGCCAGTGGGGCAGGTCGCGGTTGAACGCCAGTTCGTCGGGCGTACCTTCCCCCAATGCTTCCAGCAGGCCGTACAGCACTTCGGCGTGCCCCATTTCATCTTGTGCAATGCTCGACAGCGCAATATCGGCTTCCAGAATGGGGCCAATGCCCGTCCATTCCGAGGCGCGATGGCCTAACAGCAATTCATCGTCACCCAGCATGTACAGATATTCGATGAGCGCCGCTTTGGAATCGCCTGTCAGTTCACCCATGCTTCTCCTCCCCACGCAAGTGGCGCACACGTTCCGCCACGCGATAGCCGTAGGCTTCGCGATAACTCTTGTCGGTCGTGTGCATGAAGATGTCGGCTTCTTCGATGGGGGTGGCCGTAATGCAAGCCGACGGCACCACCCATAGCTGCACCGCGTCGCCACGGCGCAGGTATTGCTCTTTGGCGAGCACGATCGCCATTTCGGGGTCGGGCGCGTGAAGAGCCCCCACGTGTACGGGGTGCTCCCCCCGCTTTTCGCGCACAAACACCTCGAACAAAATCCACTCGGTATCGGCTTTGGGGGGCTCATCCATCAACTGCATGGCTTCATCGATGCGTTGGTGATACGGGTTGAAGTGCCACGTTTTGGGCGACATTGCCTCCTCCTTCCTTACGCCACCACGCTCGATGTTGGTGCCGCAACGGCGGCTTCACGCAGTTGGCGGGCAATGCCCGTGGCTTCCAACGCTTCGCGCACCCAGCGCCCTTCTTCGTGTGCCAGGCGACGTACCGCCAGGCGTTCTTTGCTCATGGGACCATTGCCGCGGATGATGTCGAAGAACTTGTCCCAGTCGGGTTCGGTATAGACCCAGCGGTCGTTTTCCTCATCGTAGCGCAAGTTGGGGTCGGGAATGGTCAGCCCCAGGTCGAGAATTTGGGGTACGAATTTGCGCAAGAAGATTTGGCGCTGTTCGTCGTTTGTTTTGGGTTTCACCCCCCAGCGGCGCAATGTTTCGGTGTGAACCGAGAGTTTGTCGGGCGGGCCGAAGAACATGATGATGGGTTCCCACCAGCGGTTGAGCGCATCTTGCAGCATATCGCGCTGGCGTTTCGTTCCTTCTGCCAGCGTCACCACCATGTCGAAGCCGTGCTTCAAGTGGAACGATTCCTCGTAGATGATGCGCTTCAAGGCACGGCAGTAGGGGGCGTAGGACCCCGTTGCCATGATGGTTTGGTTGACGATGGCGCCACCATCGATGAGCCAGGCAATAATCGCCACGTCTGCCCAGGTTTCCGCAGGATAAGCAAACACCAGCGACCACTTGGATTTGCCCGCCAGCATCTCTTCGATCATCTCTTCACGCGGCTTCCCCAGCGTTTCGGCGGCGCGGTAGAGCATCAACCCATGCCCAACTTCATCTTGCACTTTGGCAACCAGGGCTTTTTTGCGCTTGAACGTGGGAGCATAGGGAATCCACGTGCCTTCGGGCAAGGCGCCAATGACTTCGCTGTTGGCGTGCTGATGAATCAAGCGAATCAACTGGCGGCGGTATTCATCGGGCATCCAGTCGTCAGGTTCGATCTTTTCGCCGCGAGCGATACGGGCTTCGAATTCGGCCAGTTTTTCTTCGTAGCGCGGGTCAGTCTGTGGGGTACTCATGGCACTCTCCCTCCTTGGATTTATGAGGTTGACACTTGGAAAACAGGTGAGCGCAGCCCTTCCAACAGCATGCGCCAGAACCGTTCTGCAATCTCCTCCGGCGATAGAGGCCCGCCGGGGCGATACCAGTGGTAGAGCCAGTTCATCGCCGACAAAAGCAGGATAGCCATGTACTTGGGGTCTTCATCGTTGCGCAAGACACCAGCTTCCATGGCTTCACGAATCATTCGACGCCACAGGTTTTCGTATTCGCGGCGTTGTTCCAAGAAAGTATTGCGGTGGTCTTCGTCCAGAAACCTCCATTCATGGAAGTAGACCGTGGCGGCGGCAAGATCGTCGGTAATCACGCGGATATGGGCATGTACCGCGCGGCGCAGTTTTTCATCAGGGGGAATATCGCTGACAGCCAATGGGCGAATTGCGTTGAAAAATTGCTCGGCAGCACGCTCGACAATCAGCCAGAGCAGTTCTTCTTTGCTCTGGATGTGGGCATAAAGGCTGCCACCCTGCAAATCGAGTGCCGCGGCTATATCTCGAACCGACGTTGTGTGGTAGCCACGTTCGCTGAATAATTGCGCGGCTGCCTCGATGATTTGCGTTTTGCGTTCTCCATGGGGCATTGTATACTCCTTGGCGTCGCTGTTTCTTAAAAATGTTCCTCGAAATAGGCTCGTTCCTAACAAACACTTGTTAGGAAGAAGTATACTCACAAGCGCCTTTGGGTGTCAAATCTCTCGACAGGACTGAGGCACGTGTATGACTTCTCCACTCATCTTCAATCGGCTGGCGAACTGGATACGCCTTTTGCAACAATCACCAACCATCGAGAAACGCTATTGGCCGCGTGTGGCCCAATCGCTGGCTCTGGCGTCGATGACCGAGCCACTGCGAGTGTGGGAGCGGCGGCGGTATGGGCCGCGCATTGCCGCTACCGACTTGCACCCCGAACCGATCATCATTGTGGGGCAGGCGCGGAGTGGCACAACCCATCTCCACAACTTGCTGTCGTTGGATCCGCGCTATGGCTATATTTCGACGTTGCAGGCACTCATCCCTACGTTCATCAACACAGCCGGGCCTGTATTCGAGCGCTTGTTGCCACGCCTGTTGCCTGCTACACGCCCGATGGACAACGTGGCGGTGCGCCTCGATGCGCCCCAAGAGGATGAAGTAGCATTGGCGAATGTGAGCGTGCATAGCGTCATCTACCAGCTGGTTGTTCCGCGTTGGGGTCAGCGGCTCTTCCGCAAATACACGCTGATGGACGACATCACACCGCAGGAATTCGACGAATGGCGGGATGCCTGGTTCTACGTTCTCAAAACGGCTACGTTTCTCCATAGCGGCAAACCGCTGGTGTTGAAAACACCCCCACACACGGGGCGAGCGTTGCACCTGTTGCGCTTGTTTCCGAAGGCGCGGTTTGTGCATATCTACCGCAACCCGCATCGCGTCTTCCGTTCGATGCGGCATATGTTCCAGAAAATCATGCCCCCCGCTTGGTGGCACTGCCTCGATGACAACGACCTGGAACGACAAATCCTCGAATCCTACGCACAGGTGATGCAACGCTGGTATCGGGATATGCCGCAGATCGATCCTGCACGGGTGATCGAAATGTCGTATGAGCGCCTGGTGGCCGAACCGATCGAGACGTTGAAAGCCATATACCAGCACCTTGGTTTGGACCCCGCGCCTGTTCTCCCCCGCTGGGAAGCGTACTTGCAGCAACTGGGCGCGTACAAAACCAACCAGTTCACCCCGAACGAACGCGACCGACTATTGGTGGAACGCCATCTGGGATTTTTGCTCGATCGCTGGGGATACCGAGAAGAAGGAGTACAGCGATGAGTGTTTCGACACCATCGAACAGTACGCATGTTCCGCCACGGGTCCCAGGTGCCCCACTCGTCGGGAATGCTCGTTCGTTCTTGAACAATGCATTGTCCTTTCTGCGTGAGCAGTATCGGACGTTTGGCCCCGTCTTTCGAATGAAACTCTTCACGAAAGAGTATTGGGTGTTGGCAGGTGTCGAGGCAAACCAATTCCTGGCGCGTGCCGACGGGACGCTGTTGAGCAGTCGTAACCTCTATCCGCTGGGAGAGCAACTTGGGTCGGGAAAGCACTTTTTGATTGCCCAGGATGGCCAGTGGCATGCAACGTTGCGCCGTATGTTGAGCCCGGGGTACAGTCGCCGGGTCTACGAGCAGCAGATTCCGCGTGCTGTTGACATCACACGTCGCCTGGTGCGTGAGTGGCAGCCTGGCAGTCGTATCACCGTGATGCACGAGATGCAGCGCATTATCACGGCGCAACTTGGGGAAATCGTTTTGGGATA
Source organism: Ardenticatena sp. (assembly GCA_015487975.1). Lineage (GTDB taxonomy): Bacteria > Chloroflexota > Anaerolineae > Ardenticatenales > Ardenticatenaceae > Ardenticatena. Next base: position 8,567 of record WFOS01000071.1, on the reverse strand, counting down.
TCCGCCCCCCCCTGAATTTTTCGAAGATATTCGCTGCTACCTGAATACGGCCCTCCGGACCTCGACTATCCCCATGGCGCCACCATTCCTCAAATGGTGGCCTCGCTATCTCCTTGCCAAACGCCGTGTCAGGCGACTGGGGGCACGTTTGCTGGCGGCTGAACGTGCGCGTGTGGCACGTGGTGAGCCACCGTCGAGCCGCTTGGTGAAGGATTTACTCGCCTTTCGCGATGAGGCAGGGAACCCGCTCCCCGACCATGCGTTGCAAATGTCCATTATTGGAGTGTACTTTGCTGGTCTGGATACAGTCGCGGGGACGATGACCTGTGCTTTGTACGCGGCGCACAAATTCCCTGGGGTCTTGGAGCGTGTGATGGACGATGTGAATGCGCTCTTTACTCGACCGTTGGAAGCGATCGACCGCATGACACTCAAAAAATTGCAGGCGCTCTATGGCTTCGTGCTGGAAGTGTTGCGCATGTTCCCCATAGCGCCGATTACGCCGCGCGTGGCTGCGGAATCATTCGAGTTTGCGGGCTATACCATTCCGAAGGGCGCGGATGTCATGGTGGCAAATGCCTTACCGCACGTGCTGGAAGAATACTTCCCCAACCCCGATGTCTTCGATATCGACCGGTACACGCCAGAACGGGCGGAGCATCGTCAATCCGGGGCGTTTGCACCGTTTACGCTGGGGGCGCATACCTGCCTGGGGGCGGGGATTGCCGAGAGCCAATTGATGATGACGACAGCCACTATTTTGCATACGGCAACCCTTGCACTCGAATCCCCCGATGCGACGGTACGTATGAAGTTTTCGCCACTTCCAGGCCCGGGGTTCGACTTCAAGATGCGCGTTGTGGACGTTCGCTAGGTGGACGTTCGCTAGCATGACTGGGTGCGGCGTACCAAGGGGGGCGCCGCACGTTCTTTTGGTTGTCTTCTGGGGCAAACGTCCTTCTTGGAGTCGCCCTGTTCCTATTTGAATTTTTCAAGAAACCTATTATACTTTTTGCAGGTTTCAAAGAGGAAACTTCATCCAAGGTCGTCCTCTTTTGCCCGCTGTTGTGCCTATTGGCAACACCCACAGCCATGGCGTATGCCCAGTGATGGGAAAGTTCATCCACGAACGACAGAAAGGGAGGATTCTCCATGCGTGTACCTTTGGCACGTTTGGTTGATCTGCGTGCGCATTCGGCCATGCGCACGCTTCCCCCACAGGTGCCGGGTTGGCCTGTGGTGGGAAACCTGCCTGATTTTGCCCGTGACGTGCTTGCCTTCTGCGTACGCAATTACCACAGGTACGGCCCCGTATACCGCATTCGGCTATTGAATCGTGAATACTGGGTGCTTGCGGGGCTTGAAGCCAACGTCTTTTTGGCTCGCGATGGCGACCGCTGTTTGAGCAGCCGTAGTTTGAGGCCCATGGGGGCCGAACTGGGCGCTCCCGACTACTTCTTGCTGGCGCAAGATGGGGCATGGCATCGTCGGTTGCGCCGCGCTCATGCGCCTGGCTACAAACGTGAGGTGTACGAACGAAGCATTCCCCGCATGGTGGCGATAGCGCAAGCGCATATCCGCGAGCGGTGGCGCCCGGGCATGAGTGTGCCCGTAGTGGATGAAGTTCAGCGTATGGCGTGCGAGCAGGTGGGGCAGGCGGTGTTGGGGCATTCGGCTCAAGAGATTTTCGAGGATGTGCGCCTGGTGTTTGCAACAGCCATCCGCACGTCTTCCATTCCGTTGGTCCCTTCCCTTTTCACCAAATGGCCGCCCTACGTGCGTGCCAAGCAACGCCTGTGGGCGTATATGCAGCGCCTGGTCGAAGCCGAGCGGGAACGATTGGCGCGTGGGGCCCCTCCTTCTTCGACATTTGCCGCTGAATTGCTGGCGTTTCGCGATGACAACGGGCGCCCTATTCCTGACCTGGCGTTGGCAAAATCTTTTGCGGGCGTTTTCTTTTCAAGCCTCGATACGCTGGCAAGTACGCTTAGCTTCATGCTCTATGCAGCCTTCAAACACCCTCATGTTTTGCAACGTGTTCAGGAAGATGTGGATTTGCTCTTTTCCCGTCCCCTCGAAACGATCGACCGTTTCGTCTTGAAGGAATGCCAGGCGCTTTATGGGCTGGCGTTGGAGACAATGCGCATGTACCCGGTGGTACCAGTGACACCGCGGATTGTGCTGGAACCATTCGAGATCGAAGGCGTGACCATTCCGGCCGGCGTGGAAGTGATGTTTGCCACGGGGGTGACGCACATGCTCCCCGAGTTTTTCCCCAACCCCGAGGTGTTCGACATCGACCGCTATACGCCTGAACGGGCTGAACATCGTCAATCTGGCGCCTTTACCCCCTTTTCGCTGGGAACGCACACCTGCTTGGGGGCAGGGTTTGCGGAATTGCAATTGATGATGTTGTTTGCCACCATTCTTCACACCGCCGAACTGGCCCTCGACCCCCCAGATTTTACGGCCAGTGTGAAGCCGCTTCCGTTGCCCAATCCTGGGAGGGACTTTCGCTTACGTGTGTTGCGTCTGCGCGGGGTGTGAACCATCTGAGGGCACCAACATGCGCAAAACCTGCCAGGAACGAATGTGAGCACCTGGCAGGTTTTTTATGTCCGACGCTGCACGACGAGCAACCACCCACCCCATACCAGCGCCGACACAAACGAGAGAATCGCCATGATGAGTACCAGCAGACTCAATGAGATGGCCAAGTCAAGCGCATGGCCAACCAATGCTGCGCTGATGGCGTTTGCCAGCGTGAACATGGCAAACTCGCTTGAAAAAACGCGCCCACGCACACGGTCAGGGAGCAGGTCGAGCAAAAGTTGGGTCGAAAAGACCCAGCCGATGCCGCCCCCGACGCCGCGTAAGAGCATACCGATCAGCACACCCCAGAAGGCTCCCAGCGGCGCAATCAGCAGCAACCCGATGGCTGAGAACAGGTACGAAACGAAAATCGCCCACCGCAAGGGCCATTCGCGGTCGCCTGTGAAGATGCGTGCGATGATGGGGCCAATGCCTGTGCCAATACCAACGACCGCATACATGAGCCCCAGGCTTGTGCTTCCCCCTTCGCCAATGGGGTACACTTGCTCGGCAAGCACGACTTGCACCACCTGAAACCCACCAGAGACCGCGAGCGCGACGAATGTTTTTTGGAGCGCAATCATCAAAATGTCGAGATGGTGCCGCAGATAGGCCAGCCCTTCGATGTAGTCGCGTATGGCGGTGGCAATGCTCATAGTGCCATCGAGCACAGGAGAAGTGGTGTAGTTGACCTGCATCACAAAGAAAGCCGAGAGCAAAAACGTGCAGGCATCGACCACGAAGGCTGTGTAGATGCCCAATTGCCCTGCAACCAGTCCGCCTAATGCCGCGCCGAGCGAAAGCATAACCGACCACGTGGCGGAACTGATGGCATTGGCGGCACCTAGCCCATCACGAGACACAATATCAGGCAGAATGGCGGAGCGGGTTGGGAAGAAAAAGCCGCTGATCGCCAGTTGAAGCGCTGTCAACACATACAGCAACCAGACATCTTCGGGGCGGCGCACCAGCAAAAAGCCCAGCACGATGCCAGCACGCAGCAGATCGGTGATGATCAGGACCTGTTTGCGATTGTAGCGGTCGGCGACAACACCAGCCACAGGGCTGACGAAAAATGGTGCCAGCATGCGCACGATGAACAATCCGCCAACCGCGAAGCCTGACTGGGTCAGGTTGGCAATCAGCGCTGCCGAACCAATCAGGTTGAACCAGTCGCCCAGCAAGCTGACGATTTGCCCCAGCCAGAGAGCGCGGAAGTTGCGGTTCTCACGGATGAGTGTCACATATCCGATGGGCTCTGCGTGGTTTTGGGATGCCATGCATAACTCCTGAACCTGGTGGGTGTGCGGCGTAGAGCATATCGTTGCTTGAAAAAGCGCCAAATTGGGTGTGTGCAAGTGCTGTGATGTTGACGTTGGTTGAACGATGCGCGCAAGTCAGGAAAGGGCTTGTCGCCTCTTGTGCTTGCTCTAGAATGAAAGACATTCCTCGATTGAAACAACATGAATGGGATTGCCTATGCGTCGTTCGTTCATACAACGCACCATTGCCGTGATGGTTGGTTTTTTGAGCATTCTGCTCCCGTTGGTCTACCAATCTTCCCTTTCACATGCCCAGCCGACCACCTTTGCACCTGTTGTTCGCTATGCGGAGCGCTTCGATACGTCGCAGCCATTGCGTCTCCTGGCCCAACATGCGCCCCCGGTCGCGCCTTCGACCTGGGAACGTGAACGCCTCAGCAAGCCAGGTGTGCGGACGCCCGCACGTGCGGTTGTTCAGCCCGACCCCGCTTTGCAAAGCGCGATGCCTGCCACTCCGATGCCCGAACCGCTGCTCAGTTTCGATGGCATTGCAAATCCAAGCACCCTTCTGCCGCCAGACCCCAGCGGTGCGGTGGGCTACGACGCGACGACGGGACGCAAGTTCTTCATGCAGTGGGTCAACACATCGTTGGCGATTTGGGATGTCAGCACACTGACGCCCACGCTCCTGGTGGGGCCTGTGGCAGGCAATACACTGTGGGCTGACTTTGGGGGACTGTGTGAGACCAACAACGATGGCGATCCCATTGTCCTGTTCGACCATCTAGCGCAGCGGTGGCTGGTGGGGCAATTTGCGCTCCGTTTTCCCGACAGCTTTCATCAATGTTTGGCGGTCTCTCGAACCGCCGACCCCACGGGCGCATGGTACCGCTACGACTTCGACATGGGCGCCAAGATGAACGATTACCCCAAACTTGCCGTCTGGCCCGATGCGTACCTGCTCACGGTCAACCAGTTCGATGGAACGACGTTGGCATGGCGTGGTCAGGGTGTTGCGGCATTGGAACGGGAGCGCATGCTCAATGGGCAGAATGCTCGCATGGTTTTCTTCGATTTGTACGATGTCAACTCCAATTTTGGTGGTATGTTGCCCGCTGACCTCGATGGGCCGCCACCACCGTCGGGCACGCCAGCCATTTTCGTCGAAGTGGATGATGATGCATGGGGATGGCCGACCGATAGGCTGAGTCTCTGGCATTTGTCGGTGGACTGGGCAATGCCCGAAAATGCGACATTGGGCCTGAATGGGCAACCCAATCAGGTGCTCGATACATTCCCGTTCGATGCCGACATGTGCGGTGGCAGTCGCAATTGCATTCCCCAACCAGGGGGAACACCTCTGGATGCAATTGCCGACCGCTTGATGTATCGCGCCGCGTATCGTTGGTTCGGCACGTATGGCGCATTGGTTCTCAACCACACGGTGGATGCCAGCGGCACCGACCAGGCGGGTATTCGCTGGTATGAATTGCGGCAGGTTGAGGGTGTGTGGAACATTCATCAGCAAGGCACCTTTGCCCCCGATGGTGAACACCGCTGGATGGGCAGCATTGCCATGGACAGGCAGGGCAATATCGCCTTGGGGTATGCCCTCAGCAGCCCTACGACATTTCCATCTGTGCGGTACACCGGGCGTTTGTCAGGGGACCCGCTGGGGCAGATGACATTTGCCGAAGCCTCGCTGGTGGAAGGTGGTGGGGTGCAAATGTCTTCCACGGGGCGGTTTGGCGATTACAGCATGCTGACGGTAGACCCGCAGGATGATTGCACGTTTTGGTATACGCAGGAGTATTACGCGACGTCGGGCTACACCAACTGGCGCACGCGGATTGGCGCGTTTCGTTTCCCTACATGTCTCCCTGGTTCAGGTGGCACGCTGGTCGGATTTGTCGGAAAGCAAGATGGCACGCCATTGGTAGGGGCACAAGTGCATATTGGGGCGCTTGCCACGCAATCAGGGGTGGATGGCTCGTTCCGCTTGACGAATATCCCCACGGGGACGTACACGGTCACTGTTTCTGCCTATGGCTATGTGCCAGACATGCAGACGAATGTAATGATCAGCAGCGGCATCACCACGACGCTGGCGTTTACGCTGACGACTGCACCGACCTATGTCGTGAGCGGCACGGTGCGCGATGCACGCACAGGGCAACCGCTCTACGCTGAAATTCTCATTCCTCAGTATCCCGCTGGCTCGGTCTGGACCGACCCTACCACGGGCTTTTACAGCGTAACGCTGGCGGCGCATGTGACGTACACCTTCGAGGTGCGGGCATGGGTGGATGGCTACACCGCCGAACGGCGTGCCGTCGGGCCGCTCACCGGTGCACGGCGCGAAGATTTTGCCTTGATGGTCAATGAAGCCACATGCAGCGCACCTGGCTACCAGCGTGTGCAAACGCTGGTCCTGAATGAGGGGTTTGATGCATGGGAAAAACCACCTGGCTGGCAGGTGGTGGACAATCGCGGTAGTGGTGCAGTCTGGCGGTTTGACGATCCTGGTGGGGTTGGGAATTTGACAGGTGGTGGTGGCGGGTTTGCCGTTGTGAATAGCGATTTTTACGGCCCGACTAGCTTTCAAGACACCAGCCTGCAAACGCCAGTGGTGGATATTTCGGCATTGTCTGGTGTGGTATTGGCGTTCGACACTGATGTGAAACGCAACCATGACGAAAAAATGCATGTGGATATTCGGGTGGATGGTGGCATCTGGCAGACCGTCTGGCAGAATGAGGCTGGTGATGGTGATCTCAATGGGCATGTCAGCCTTGATTTGAGTGATATGACTGCAGGTGCGGCGACCTTGCAAGTTCGCTTCCACTACTTCGACGCCGATTTCGATTGGTGGTGGCAGGTGGATTCGGTGCAAATTGGCAGTGTCCCCACGTGCGAGCCACTGGCTGGGGCGTTTCTGATGGGGTATGTGTACGATGCAAATACGGGGACCCCAGTACTCGATGCGCAGATTTCTGCTGGTATGACGATGACCGTTCGCACGGAAGCGATGCCAGATCCGGCACTTTCGGACGGATTTTACATGCTCTTTTTGCCAGAAGGTGTGCACACTGTGCAAGCCACCTTTGGCGGTGGATATGGCTCGCAGGACGTGATGGTGATGGTGAGCGATACAACGCCGCTCTGGCATGATTTTGCGTTGCCGGCACCTTACCCACTGGTTGCGCCGTCGGCGATTTCGTTGACCCTGGAACATGACCAACAAATCACCGTGCCGCTCACGATTACGAACGCAGGGGCGTTGACCGTGACCGTGTTCGTCAATGGTGTGAACGCGCCCTTGCCTTCGCTTGCCCCTTTGGGGCCATTTGCGCCCCCCATGCGGCGCATTTCGCCCAAGCATTTGGAAGACCGCACCGCCGAGGCAGTCTATGCCCCGCCACCGCCAAATGTGCCGTATTGGCCTGGTGGGGGCAAGGTGGTGGCGCAATGGTCACCTGGCCTGACAGGGCTATGGGGGTTGGCTGCGGACATGGAAGGGCACGTGTGGGTTTCGTCAAGTGAGCGGGAGCGCACGATTTGGCAGCATTTCACCGCGCAGGGCGAACCGCTTTCTATGACGATGCGCATTCCGCATGCGCCGGCGCGTTTTTGGGCGGATGCGGTTTTTCACCCGTTCGATGGTCGGCTCTGGCAGGTCGCCGTGGGGGGAGATCCCTGTATCGTAGCGCTGGATGTCGCCACCGGGCAGGTGAGCGAGCGCGTATGTCCCAGCGTGGGGATGAGCCAGCGTGGTCTCGCCTATGACCCGACCACGGGGACGTTTTACAGTGGTTCATGGAACGATGGTGTGATTCACCAGTTCGACGAAACAGGGCGGCGGTTGCGCTCGGTCGCGGTGGGAATACCGGTGGCAGGCATGGCATTCAACCCGACGACTCAGCACCTCTTCGTGCTTGCAAACGATGACGAAGGCTTCGATGTGTATGTTCTCGATGCCGCACGTGAGCTCGCCGTTCTGGGTGGGTTCGATGTGCCAGGTGTGGATGCATTCGAGCAGGCGGGCATGGCCTTGTTGTGCGATGGGATGTTGGCCATTGCCGACCAGGGCGAGAATGAAGTGTTACTGGTAACATCTGGTGAAACGTCGCCCTGCGCATGGAACACCATTCCATGGCTTTCGTTTTCGGAAACACAGGTTCTTGTGCCGCCGCATGGGCAAGCCACGGTTGTGCTGACGTTTGATGCTACGGGCTTGCAACCTGGCACCTATTCAGCCTATCTGCGGCTGGACAACACCTCGCCATATGCCATTCCCCCTGTTCCTTTGACGCTGGTTGCCCGTGGAGAACAGGTCTATTTGCCACTCGTTGTGCGCTAAGATCTGTGCAGGCGGGCTGCTTTGCAAAATTTTTTACTGGCGTTGCGCGGCGTATAGATGGCAACATGTTTGATACAAACGTGCTCTTGTGCTACAATCCGCCGCGCTCTGCGCCCGTAGCTCAGAGGAGAGAGCAACGGACTTCGAATCCGTAGGTCGGGGGTTCGAATCCCTCCGGGCGCGTTGAAGCACGTCGAAGGCCGCCCCGAGGCGGCCTTCGACTATTTGTCGAAGGTCGGGGGGCGATGCTCGACGTTGAACGTCTTTTCCCTTTCCGAAGCTGCCACCCGCTACGACATCGAAGACGCCGTGGAGCGCGGCCTGGTGCGTGCTGTGGCCACACCCAATGGCGG